>NZ_JBITBT010000014.1:0-217712 GCF_044452505.1 Amycolatopsis sp. NPDC051903
TTGCCAACGGCGACGCCATGCAAGCCATACCCGGAGCCCCAGGGCCCACCGATCCTACGAATGACCAGTTCAGACCCAACAAAGAAGGTAGGACACTGTCATGCCCGAAACCACCTACACCGCGGTCGTCACCGCCACCGGCGAAGGCCGCAACGGCGGCCGCGCGGTCGCCGAAGACGGTTCGCTGGACGTCACCCTCGCCATCCCGAAGGAGCTCGGCGGCAACGGTGGCGCGACCAACCCCGAGCAGCTGCTCGGCGCCGGCTGGGCCTCGTGCTTCCTCGGTGCGGTGAAGATCGTTGCGGCGCAACGGAAAGTGCGGCTCACCGATCTCGCGGTCGTCGCCGACATCACGCTCCACAACGCGGCCTCGGACTTCTGGCTCAGCGCCGCGCTGCACCTGGAGGTGTCCGGCGTGGACCAGAAGACCGCCGAAGAGCTCGGCGCCGCCGCGCACCAGATCTGCCCGTACTCGAAGGCGACTCGCGGCAACGTCGAGGTCACCATCGACGCGACCGTCGCCTGACGACGCGTCCGGACGACGAGGAGGGACACCATGATCTCCCGGCGGGCGTTCGGGAAGGCCGTGGGCGCGGGGGCCGTCGCCGCCTCGCTCCCGGCCCTCCCCGGCCCGGCCGCGGCCGCCGCACCGAGCTCCCCGGCGACGGGCTCCGGTGCGGCGCCGGGCCTGGGCCCGGTGCGCACGGCGCGCACCGACCTGCTCGACATCGCCTACCACGAGGTGGGCCCGGCGCGCGGCGAGGTGGTGCTGCTCGGCCACGGCTGGCCGTACAGCCCGCACTCCTACGCCGAGGTCGTGCCCGCGCTGGCGCGGCGCGGCTACCGCGTGCTCGTGCCGTACCTGCGCGGCCACGGCGCCACGCGCTTCCGCGCCGCCGACACTCCGCGTTCCGGCCAGCAGGCCGCGCTGGGCGCGGACGTGATCGCGTTCCTCGACGCGCTCGGCGTCGAGCGGGCGGTGTTCGGCGGGTACGACTGGGGCGGGCGCGCGCTCGACGTCGCCGCCGCGCTGTGGCCGCACCGCTGCCGTGCGCTGGTGTCGGTGAACGGCTACCTGATCCAGAACCTCGACCCGGACGTGCTGGCCGGCTCGCCCGACGCGCCCGGCACCGAGTCCGCGCACTGGTACTTCTACTTCTTCCTCACCGACCGCGGCCGCACGGCGCTCACCCGCTCGCGGCGCGAGCTCGCCGAGGTGGTGTGGCGGCGCAACTCGCCGTTGTGGCGCTTCACGCGGGCCGACCTGGACGTCGCCGCCGCGGCGATGGACAATCCGGACTACGTCGACGTGGTCGTCCACAACTACCGCGTGCGGCAGGACGCCGCGCCCGGTGACCCGCGCTACGCCGGCCTCGAAGCGCGGCTGCTGGCGCAACCGCCGATCACGGTGCCGGCGGTGACCCTCGACGGGCTCGCCGACGGCAGCTTCCCGGCGACCGACGGCACGGCGTCGGCCCGGCACTTCACCGGCCCGCGCGTGCACCACCGCGTGCCCGGCGCGGGGCACAACCTGCCGCAGGAGAAGCCACGCGCGTTCGTGGACGCCGTACTGGAAGCGGTGCGGCTGTGACCCCGCTCGACCGCTGGCCGCCCGTCCACCCGCTCGTGAGAACCGGAGATCCGATGCGCCCCGCCAAGACACCCGTGACCTCGCGAGGCCGCGCGAAGCACGTTGTCGCGCTGCTGGTCGTGCCGGACACCGTGGCGCTCGAGGTCGCGGTGGTGCAGCAGGTGTTCGGGCCGCGGACGGCGGCAATCGCGGAGTTGACCGACGTCGCCGAGAGCCCGTACGAGGTGGTGCTGTGCGGGGAGCAGCCGCGGCACGTCCTGGCCTCGGGAGCGGATCTGGGGGCGCTGGCGACGCTGGAGACGCTGCTGACGGCCGACACGGTGATGGTGCCCGGCGTGGAAGACCCGCTCGCGCACCGGCCGGGCGCGGTGCTGACGGCGTTGCGCGCGGCGGCGGACGCGGGGGCGCGGATGGTGTCGTTCTGCGGCGGCGCGTTCCTGCTGGCCCGCGCCGGGTTGCTGGACGGGCGCCGCGCCACCACGCACTGGCTGTTCTCCGAGGAGTTCCGCCGCGAGTTCCCGCAGGTCACGCTGGAACCGGGTTGCCTGTACGTGGACGACGGCCCGGTGCACACCTCCGGCGGCGTCTTCTCCGCGACCGACCTGGCGCTGCACCTGCTCGCGGACGACCTCGGGCAGGCCTACGCCGGCGACGTCGGGCGCCTGCTGGTCACGGCGCCGCGGCGCCCGGGCGGGCAGGCGCAGTTCGTGAAGGACTCCCTCCGCGTGGCGGGGGAACCGGCGCTCGGGCCGTTCCTGACGTGGCTGCGCGAACACCTGCACGAACCGCTGACGCTGGCCGGGCTCGCGGCGCAGGTGCACCTGAGCGAACGCAGTCTGGTGCGCAAGTTCCGCCACGCCACCGGGATGACCGTGTTCGACTGGATCAACCGCGAACGCGTCGCCGGCGCCAAGACCCTGCTCGAAACGACCGACCACCGCATCTGCGACATCGCGGCGATGGTCGGCTTCGGGTCCGCGGAAACCCTGCGCCGGCACTTCGAACGCCAAGTCGGCACCACGGCGGGGACCTACCGCGCCACCTTCCGGACCACGCCCGTGCGGAGCTGACGAACTCGGCGCCGGGTGAGGTTCGATCTGGCGGGATCTGTGGGTCTTCCACGATTCTCGCCAGCTAGCGTCGAAGCGCCGGGTCAGGGCGGCCCGAGCGAGAGGAAAACCATGCCGGCGTACGGATTCTTCGTCGAGTTCGAGGCGCGCGAAGGGAAGGAGGCCGACGTGGCCGAGTTCCTCGTGGCCGCGAAGTCCCTTGTGGACGCCGAACCGGGCACGCTCGCCTGGTTCGGCTTCCGCCTCGGGCCGTCGTCGTTCCGGATCTTCGACGCGTTCGAGACGGAGGAGGACCGCGAAGCGCATCTGCAGGGGGAAGTGCGCAAGCAGATCGAGCTGCGCGGCGAGGAGTTGTTCGCCGTGCCGCCGAAGATCACGCCGGTCGGCGTGCTGGCCGCGAAACTGCCCGCGCGCTGAGCCGGCGCCCGGGCTGCCGGGACGCGGCGGCCGTGCCACGCTGGCGTGCGTGCCCGAACCCCGTGACCCCGCTGCCGCGTCCCCGCGAGACTTCGTCGGCTACGGCCGGTACCCACCGCGTGTGCGCTGGCCCGGCGACGCGAAGGTCGTGGTCAACGTGGTCGTGAACTACGAAGAGGGGGCCGAGTACTCGATCCCCGACGGCGACGGCCGCAACGACGGCTGGGGCGAGTACGCCTACGAAGTGGGCCCCGAGGTCCGCGACCTCGGCACCGAAACGCACTACGAGTTCGGCAGCCGCGTCGGGATCTGGCGCCTCGCGCGGATCTTCGACCGCTACTCGGTGCCGGTCAGCATCGGCGCGTGCGCGGTCGCGCTCGAGCGCAACCCCGCCGTGGCCGAGTGGATCCGGGAGCGCGGCCACGACGTGATCGGCCACGGCTACCGCTGGCTCGACTACGCGCGGATGCCCGTCGACGAGGAGCGCGACCACCTGCACCGCGCGATCGAGTCGCTGGAGCGCACGACGGGGCAGCGCCCGCGCGGCTGGTACGTGCGCTCGTTCGCGAGCGAGCACACGCTCGACCTGCTCGTCGAAGCCGGGGGGTTCCTCTACGATTCCGATCCCTGCAACGACGAACTGCCGTACTTCTCGTCGCCGGGACTGCTGATCGTGCCCTATTCCAAGGTGTACAACGACACCCGCTACCTGCTGAGCCCCACCTACGGTTCGCCCGCGCAGTTCTTCGACAGCCTGCGCCTCGGGCTCGACTACCTGTGCGAGGAAGCCGACGACGGGTTCGGCGCGCGGATGATGACCGTCGGCCTGCACCCGCGGTGGAGCGGTCAGGCGAACCGGGCTTCGGCCGTACGGGATTTCGTCCGGTACGCCGCGAAAAAGCCCGGTGTGCGGTTCCTGCGGCGGCTCGACATCGCGCAGTGGTGGCTCGACCACCACGAGGAGTGGCCGCCGATCGGTCCCTGACCGTCCACAGTGGTCCTCGCGGGTCCTGGGCGGGCAGCGGCCGCGCTACCGTGGGGTGGTGGTGAGCGACGTGCGGACGCTGTCGGTGCCCGTCGACGGCGGCGAACTGGAGGTGGAGGTCGTGCGGGCGGCCTCGCCGCCGGTGCTCGCCGTGCACGGCATCACGAGCAACCGCAAGCTGTGGAACTGGCTGCGGGCCGGGGCGCCCGACCTGTCGCTGGTGATGCCGGACCTGCGCGGGCGCGCGGGCAGCTTCGGCGTCGCGGGGACTTCGTCGCTGCGCCAGCACGGCGAAGACCTGATCCGCGTGCTCGACGCGCTGGGGCACGACGTCGTCGACGTGTGCGGGATGTCGATGGGCGCGTTCGTCGCGGTGGAACTCGCGACGCGGCGGCCGGACCGGGTGCGCGGGCTCGTGCTGGTCGACGGCGGGCTTCCGATGATCATGCCGCCCCGGCTTACACCGGAAGCAGTGCCGAAGGCGTTCGCCCGGCAGCTCGCGCGCGTTTCCCGCCGGTGGACCGGCGTCGACGAGTACCTCGCCTATTTCACGCGCATCAACCCGCTGCTCGACGCCCGTGACCCGTTGCTGCGCGACTGCCTGGAGCACGACCTGATCGACGGCCGCGTGATGCTCAGCCGGACCGCCGTGATCGCCGACGCCACCGACGTGTTCTTCGGCGAGACGCACTGGCGGGACATCGAGGTGCCGACGGAACTGGTGTGCGCGCAGTGGAGCGCGGGGGAGGGCGCGCCGCCCGCCTACAGCGACGAAGCGCTGGAGTCCTTCCGGGCCGACCTGCCCACGTTGCGCCGCCCGCGCCGCGTCTCGGGCGCCGACCACGCGGCGACGATCATGACCCACTCCGGCGCGGCCGTCGTCGGCGTCGCGGTGCGCGACCTCCTCGCGCGATAGAGCCGTCGGCTTGTCGGTTGTGTCACCGCGCGCTTGACAATTATGACAGCTGTCATGATGCTCGGATCGGTAGACCGTCCCGACCGAGGAGCTGCCCGTGCCCGACCAACCCTGGTTCTTCGACCGGCTCGCACCCGGTGTGCGCCTCGCCGGCACGATCCTCGACGACGTCCTCCACGGGCCGGAAGCGGTGAAGGCGCAGGTCCTCGCCGTGGTCGGCTGCTACGAGGGCATGACGTTCCGCTGGCGCGCCGAGCTCGGCGACCGGCACGTCGAGGAGTACACCGCGCTGGTACGCGGCCGCCGGATCTTCGGGACCGGGACGTTCCACTACGACGCCGACGGGCGGATCGACGAGATCGTGGTGAACCACCGGCCGTTGACCTCGGCCCTGACCCTGGCCGGTCTGGTCGGCGGCGAAGCGGCGCCCGGCCGCGCCCTGTCCGCGCCCGCCTGAACCTCCGTCCACATCCGAGAGAGGACTTCCGCGATGGCCCGCCTGCTGCTGACCGACTTCGGTGACCCGATCTCCGCCGTCCGCCTCGACGACAGCCCGCCGCCCGCACCCGGGCCGGACGAGGTCGTGGTGGACATGCTCGCCGCGCCCTTGAACCCGGCGGACTTCCTGTTGATGCGCGGGCTCTACGGTGTGCGGCCGGAACTGCCGGCCCCGCTGGGTGCGGAGGGCGTGGGCCGCGTCGTCGGCGGCGCTCCCGAGCTGGCGGGCCGCCGGGTGCTGGTCCTGCCGGGGCTGGAGCAGGGCCTGTGGGCCGACCGCGTCGTGCTGCCGCGCCACCGCGTCCTGCCCGTCGGTGAGGACGTCGACCTGCACCAGCTGTCGATGCTCGCCGTCAACCCCGCCACCGCCCACCTGCTGCTGAGCCAGTACGCGGCGTCTCTGAAGCCGGGCTCGTGGGTCGCGCAAACCGCGGCGAACTCCGCGATGGGCCGCTACCTCACCGCACTCGCCCACCGCCGCGGCCTGCGCACGCTGAACGTCGTGCGCCGTCCCTCGGCCGTCGACGAGGTCCGCGCCGCCGGCGGGGACCGGGTCGTGGTCTCCGACGACACCCTCCAGGCGTCGCTGAAAGCCGCTCTGGGCGGCGACCGGCTCTCCCTCGTCCTGGACGCCACCGGCGGCCCGGTCGTCAAGGAACTGGCTCGCGCCTTGGCCGACGGCGGGACCGTGGTGACCTACGCCTTTCCGGAAGGCGCTCCGCGCGTCTCGCCGGCCGACCTCGTCTTCCGCGGCATCACGACCACGGGGTTCTGGCTGGTGAACTGGTTCCGGCGCGCGTCGGCGGGCGAAGTGGCCACCCTGTACGGCGAACTCGCCGGCCTCGTCGCCGACGGCACGCTCGCCGCACCGGTCGAGGCCACCTACGCGCTGGCCGACTACGAAAAGGCGTTTGCCCACTCCCTCGAGCCGGGTCGCGGCGGGAAGATCCTCTTCACCTTCGGCGGATAATGACCGCCGCGGGGTTTCCCGCCCGGCGCGGGCCGGGCACGCTGGGGGCATGGCGGAGGACGACGTTCCCGCGGGCCGCACCCTCACGGTGAACGGCCGGCCGCGGCAGGTCCGGACGGAAGACGACACCGCGCTGCTCTACGTGCTGCGCAACCACCTGGGCCTGAAGGGCACGCGGTTCGGCTGCGGCCTGGGCCTGTGCGGCTCGTGCTCCGTGCTCGTCGACGGGCGGCCGGTCCACTCGTGCGACACCCCGGTGTGGTCGGTCGAAGGCAAGGAGATCACCACCGTCGAAGGCCTCGGCGACGCGCACCCGGTGGCGCGCGCGATCGTCGCCGGGCAGGCCGCGCAGTGCGGCTATTGCACGTCCGGGGTGGTCGTCGCGGCGGCCGCGCTGCTCGCCGGGAACCCCGATCCGTCCGACGCCCAGGTCCGCGCCGCGCTCGACGGGAACCTGTGCCGGTGCGGCGTGCACAACCGCGTGGTCCGCGCGGTGCTCGCGGCCGCTGCGGAGATCCGGGAGGGCGCGCGGTGACCACGGCCGAACTGCCACCCTCGCTCGCGGCCAACCCGCGGCTCGGCGACTGGCTGCGGATCGGCACCGGCGGCACGGTCGAGGTGCGGTCCGGGAAGGTGGAGCTGGGCCAAGGGGTGCTGACCGCGCTCGCGCAGGTGGCCGCCGAGGAGCTCGACGTCGACGTGGCGCGCGTGCGGATGACCGCCGCGGCCACCGACGTGAGCCCGGACGAGGGGTACACCGCCGGGAGCCTGTCGGTGCAGCACTCCGGGGCCGCGCTGCGCGTGGTGTGCGCCGAGGCCCGGGCCCGCTACCTCACCGCGGCCGCGGCCGGACTCGGGGTGGCGGAAGACAAACTGACCGTCCACGACGGACAGTTCACCGCGCCCGACGGCACCGCCACGAGCTACTGGGAACTCGCCGACGACGCGCTGCTCGATCACGCGGCCACCGGCGCCGTGACCCCCAAACCGGAATCGGCGTACCGGGTGGTCGGCACCAGCGTGCCGCGGCTGGACCTGCCGGACAAGCTCGCCGGGCGGCCGCGGTTCGTGCACGACCTGTCCCTCGACGGCCTGTCCTACGGCCGGATCGTGCGCCCGCCTTCGCGGGGCGCCACGCTGCGGTCGGTCGACACCGGCCCGGTGCTGGCCGTGCCGGGCGTGCTCACCGTGGTGCGGGACGGGGATTTCCTGGGCGTGGTGGCCGAACGCGAGGAGGTCGCGCTGCGGGCCGCCGACGTCCTGCGCCGCGCCGCGGAGTGGGATCGGCGCCCGACCCTGCCCGACGAGCACGACCTGCCCGCGTTCCTCACGTCCGCGCCCGCCGAGACGACGGTGCTGGCCGAGCGGGGTTCGCCGGTGGCCGGGTCCGTCGTGGCGTCGTACCACCGGCCCTACCTCGCGCACGGTTCGATGGGCCCGTCGAGCGCGACGGCGCTGGCGGCCGGGGGCCGTCTGGAGGTGTGGTCGCACAGCCAGGGTGTGTACGTGCTGCGCCGCGAACTGGCGCGGGCGCTGGGGCTCGAGCCGGCGGACATCGTGGTGCGCCACGCCGAAGGCGCCGGCTGCTACGGCCACAACGGCGCCGACGACGTGGCGCTGGACGCGGCCCTGCTGGCGCTCACCACGCCGGGCCGTCCGGTGCAGGTGGTCTGGTCGCGGCCCGACGAGCTGGGCTGGGCGCCGCTCGGGCCGGGCGCGGTGGTGCGGATCGCCGCCGACGTCGCCCCGGACGGCGGCGTGCGTTCGTGGCAGCACGACATCTGGGGCAGCAGCCACCTCACCCGGCCCGGCGCGACCACCACCGTCGGCCTGCTCGCGGCGAGCCACCGCGCGGGCGGCGAGGAGATCCGCGGCGCCGGCGAACCACCGCTGGAACGGGGCGGCGCGGCGGGCCGCAACGCCGTGCCCGGGTACGACTTCCCGGCCTACCGCGTGGTGAACCACCAGCTCACCACCCCGCCGCTGCGCACGTCGTCGATGCGTTCGCTCGGCGGGTTCCTCAACGTTTTCGCCGCCGAGTCCTTCCTGGACGAACTGGCCACCGCAGCTGGCCGCGACCCCGTCGAGTACCGCCTCGCGCACCTGTCCGACCCGCGGGCCCGCGCCGTGCTGACGGCGGCCGCCCGCCGCGCCGACTGGACACAGTGGACACCGGCGGACTCGGCCGGCCACGGGATCGCCTACGCCCGCTACAAGAACTCCGGCGCCTACTGCGCCGTGGTCGCCGAGGTCGAGGCCCTCGATCAGGTCCGCGTGCGCCGCCTCGTCGTCGCCGCCGACGCCGGCCTCGTCGTCAACCCGGACGGCGCCGCGAACCAGCTCGAGGGCGGCGCCATCCAGGCCACCAGCTGGACGTGCAAGGAACGCGTGCGCTTCGACCGCTTCACCGTCACCAGCGACACCTGGGAGACCTACCCCATCCTGCGCTTCTCGGAAGTCCCCGCCGTCACCGTCGACCTCCTCCCGGGCAACGGCAACCCACCCCTGGGCGTCGGCGAATGCACCCAGGGCCCCACGGCCGCGGCGATCGCCAACGCGGTGGCGGACGCCTTGGGGGTGCGGGTGCGGACGTTGCCGTTGACTCCTGAGCAGATCGTGGCCGCGATGCCGGAGTAACCGGCGAGTCTGGGCAAACGGAAAGCCGCGGACCCGAAGACCCGCGGGCTTTCCGGCGTTCGAGAGATCAGTGCCCGACTGCCGCCCGGACCGATTCCTTCAACGAGCCCAGCGTGGCGATCACCGCGGTCGGTTCATAACCGCAGTGCGCCATGCAGTTGGCGCAGCGCGGGTCTTTGCCGCGGCCGAAGGCGTCCCAGTCGGTTTCTTCGATGAGTTCCTGGTAGGTCTTCGCGTAGCCGTCGTCGAGGAGGTAGCAGGGGCGTTGCCACCCGAGCAGTGAGTACGACGGGATGCCCCACGGCGTGCACTCCAGCTCGCGCTTGCCCTCGAGGAAGTCGAGGAACACGGGCGAGTGGTTGAGGCGCCAGCGCTTGCGGTTGCCGCCGCCGAAGGCCTTCGTGAACAGCTCGCGGGTCTGCTGCACGCCGAGCCAGTGGTCCTGGTCCGGCGCCTTCTCGTAGGCGTAGCCCGGCGAGAGCTGCATGTTGTCGACGCCCAGGTCGTTGAGGTAGTCGAGCACGCCGATCACGTCCTGCGGGGTGTCCCCGGTGAAGAACGTCGTGTTCGTCATGACCCGGAAGCCCTTTTCCTTCGCGAGCTTGATCGCGTCGACCGCCGCCTGGAAACCGCCCTCCTTGCGCACCGACGCGTCGTGGCGCTCCTCGAGCCCGTCGATGTGCACCATCCACGCGAAGTTGCGGTGCGGCTTGAACTTGTGGATGTGCTTGGGCAGCAGCAGGGCGTTGGTGCAGAGGAACACGATCTTGCGGCGGTCGAGCAGCTGCCGCACGATCTCGTCGATCTTCGGGTGCATCAGCGGTTCACCACCGGCGATGGACACCATCGGCGCGCCGCTCTCCTCGATCGCGCCCACGGCCTGCTCGACCGGCATCCGCTGCTTGAGCAGCGTGTGCGGCTGCGCGATCTTGCCGCAGCCGGAGCACTTGAGGTTGCAGGCGAACAGCGGCTCCAGCTCCACCAGCAGCGGGAACTTTTCCTTGCGCAGCAGCTTCTGCTTCATCAGATAGCTGCCCAGCCGCACGGACTGTCGCAACGGCATGGCCATGGCTCAGAGCACCTCCCGAGGTAGGGTGAAAGTGATTTCTTCTTCCGTCAGCCGGCTCTCGGCGACGGTGACCGGCCCGAGTCCGCCGAGGACCGCCACGACCTCGTCGACGAGGTGCGGCGGCGCCGAAGCGCCCGCGGTCAGGCCGATCCGGCCCGCGCCCGCGAGGCGGCGCAGGTCGATGTCCGAACTGCCGTCGACCAGGACGGCCGGCGTGCCCTCGCGCTCGGCGACTTCCACGAGCCGGCGCGAGTTGGACGAGTTCGCCGACCCCACCACCAGCACGAGGTCGACCTCGCGCGCGATCGCCCGCAGCGCGCGCTGCCGGTTGGTGGTGGCGTAGCAGATGTCGTCCTTGCGCGGCGCCGCCAGCCCGGGGAAGCGCGTCCGCAGCACGGACGCGATCTCCTCGGCCTCGTCGAGCGCCAGCGTGGTCTGCATGGTGTAGGCCACGCCCTCGGTCGACGGCGCGGGCACGGCGCGAGCCTCCGTGACGTCGCCGACGACCACGACTGAGCCGGGGGCTTCCCCGACGGTCCCTTCGACCTCCTCGTGTTCGGCGTGGCCGATGAGGAACACCGTGTCGCCGCGGTTGCTGTAGCGGCGGACCTCGTTGTGCACCTTGGTCACCAGCGGGCACGTCGCGTCGATCACCGCCAGGTCGCGGTCCGCGGCGTCGCGGCGCACGGCCGGGGTGACGCCGTGGGCGGCGAACACGAGCGTCGCGCCCTCGGGCACCTCCTCGACCTCGTCGACGAACACCGCCCCGCGGTCCTGCAGCTTCCGCACCACGTGGGTGTTGTGCACGATCTGGCGCCGCACGTACACCGGCGCGCCGTGCTTCTCCAGTGCCCGCTCCACGATGTCGATCGCCCGCTCCACGCCGGCGCAGAACGACCGGGGGCTCGCCAGCAGCAGCTGCCGCGGCGACGTCGCCGCCGCCCACGCCGTGAGGGCGGGCACGGCCGCGCGCAGGCTGCGCAGCCCGGCCAGCCCGTGGGCCACCGTGGCGGGCCGCACCAGCGGTGCGCCGATGGTGTCCACAATGGACCGAACGACGGCGAACGGCCGGCCCGCGGAGGCCAGCCGGTGGGACTCCATGTCGACGGCGAGCGCACCGGTGGCGGCCAGCGACGCCCGTTCCCGTTCGCCCACCACGTGGTCGGTGCCGAGCACGGGTCCGATGTGGACCGTCAGCCCGAGCCGTCGCAACGCGCCGGCCAGCAGGGGAGCCGAGGGCACCGGAACCACGCCGTCCGGCCCGCGGACCTCGTCGGCCACGACCAGGTCACCCGGGCGCACGTGCGGCGCGAGCCCGCCGCCGAGGCCGGCCACGAGCCGGGGCCCGGCCGGCAGCCGCGCGGCCGTGGCCGCGGCCCGGCGCGGGCCGAGACCCGTGCGCACCGTGTGCACCTCACGTCCGGCCGCCCGCAGGACGGCCCGCTCGAGGCGCAGCGGTGCGCACAGCATGGCGGGGATCACGAGCCGCTCCGCACGTACCGGCCGAGTGCCGACAGCGGGAACACCACGCGGTAGAGGTGGTAGGACAGGTAGAAGTCGCCGGGGAACCCCGTGCCGGTGTGCTGGTCCTCGTCCCAGCCGCCGTCGGCGCGCTGCCGCTCGCACAGCCACGCCACCCCGCGCGTGACCGCCACCGAGTCGCGCTCGCCGGCGGCCAGCAACGCGAGCAGCGCCCACGCGGTCTGCGACGGCGTCGACTCGCCGCGGCCCGACCAGTTCACCGGGTCGTCGTAGGAGCGCAGGTCTTCGCCCCACCCGCCGTCGGCGTTCTGGTGCTCCGCCAGCCACTTCACGGCCCGGCGGATCCGCACGTCGCCCGCCGGGATGCCCGCGACCACGAGCGCCGGCACGACCGCACCGGTGCCGTAGACGTAGTTCGCGCCCCAGCGGCCGAACCACGAACCGTCGGCCTCCTGGTTGTCCAGCAACCACTTCACGCCGCGGCGGCACTCGCGCGAACCGGCCTTGCCCTCGGCCGCGAGCATCTCGACCACGTGCGCGGTGACGTCCGCCGACGGCGGGTCGATCACGGCGCCGAAGTCGCAGAACGGCAGCTTCGTGGCGAGCACCTGGGTGTTGTCCGCGTCGAACGCGCCCCAGCCGCCGTCGCTCGACTGCATGCCTTCGAGCCACTTCACGCTGCGGTCGATCGCGCCGCGGATGCGCAGGTGGTCCGGGCGGCCCATGCGCCGCAGCGCGAGCACGACCTCGGCGGTGTCGTCCGTGTCGGGGTACCCGTCGTTGGCGAACTCGAACGCGAACCCGCCCGGCGCGAGCGACGGGCGGCGCACCGTCCAGTCGCCCGGCACGCTGATCTCCTCGCCCAGTACCCATTCCGTGGCGCGCACGAGCATCTCGTCGCCGGGGGAGACGCCCGCGTCGAGCAGTCCGGTCATCGCGAGCGCCGTGTCCCACACGGGCGACTGGCACGCTTCGAGCCGGCGCACCCAGCCCTGCTCGGTCTCCTCGCGGATGGTGAACCCGTCGAGGCCTTCGAGCCCGGCCTTGAGCGCGGGGTGGTCGAGCGGGTAACCGAGCAGGTGCAGCGCGAGGATCGAGTACACCCACGGGGGCTGGATACCGCCCCACGACCCGTCGGCCTCCTGGCGGGCGAGGATCCACTCGGCCGCCTGGCGCAGCGCGACCTTGCGCACGGGGTTGAACGGCAGCTTCGCGTAAGTGTGCAGCGCGGTGTCGAGGTTCTGGAACACCCCGTCCCACGTCCACGGCGCCGCGGACTTGTCCGGGGTCTTGCCGGTGCGCAGTTCGGCGACGTCGAACGGCAACTTCCGCTTCGGCCGCAGGGTGCCGACGATCGTGAGGGGCACGACGGTCTGGCGCGCCCAGCACGCGAAGTCGTAGACGTTGAGCGGGAACCACGACGGCAGGAAGATCAGCTCCGGCGGCAGGTTCGGCAGATCGGCCCACGACCACTGGCCGAACATCGCGAGCCAGATCCGCGTGAACACGCGGGTGGCCTCGACGCCGCCGTTCGCACGGATCCACTCGGCCGCGGCGGCGAGCCACGGCGCGTCGGCCGAGTCGCCCGCGAGCCGCAGCGCGACCCAGGCCTCCACGGTCGTCGACAGGTCCGCGGGCCCGCCGGGGAAGTTCGCCCACGTGCCGTCTTCGCGCTGCTGCGAGCGGATCCAGCGCGCCGATTCCTCCTTCTGCTGCTCGGTGAGGATGCCCAGGAACTGGCGCAGCAGCAGGTCTTCGGCGTCCATCGTGACGTTGGTGGCGAGCTCGCCCTTCCACCAGCCGGCCGCGTGCTGCTCGCCGCGCAGGAACTCGATCCCGGCGGCCAGTGTCTGCTCCGGCGTCCGCGTGCGGGCCGGTTCGCGAGGGGCGTCCGAAGTGGACGGTTCGGGGACGGTCCGGGTCATCACGCCTCCCGGTGGACGATGAAACGGGCGATGCCGACGAGCTCTTCGCGCGGTCCCGCGGGGAGCGTCGCGATCGCGCGCTCGGCCGTCTTGACACGGCGCGCCGCCTCGGCCGTGGCCCACTCGCGCCCGCCCGCCGACGCCACGAGCGCCGCGACGCGCGCGAGCTCGGCTTCGTCCCCGGTTTCCCCGCCGGCGAGCCACTTCGCGAGCTCGCGGCCCGGGTCGCCACCGTGGGTCGTGGCGTAGGTGACGGGCAGCGACTTCTTGCGCGCCCGCAGGTCGGAGTAGACCGGCTTGCCGGTCACGGCCGCGTCGCCCCAGATGCCGAGGACGTCGTCCACGAGCTGGAACGCGAGCCCGATCTCCTCTCCGAACACGGCGAGCGCGTCGACGACCTCGGCCGGGGCCCCGGCGAGCACGGCGCCGATCGCGGAGCTCGCGGACAGCAGCGCGCCGGTCTTGCCGGCGGCCATGGTCACGCACTCGGGCAGCGTCACGTCGTCGCGCTGCTCGAACTCGACGTCGAGCACCTGCCCGTGGATGAGCCGGCGCGTGGTCTCCGACAGCAGGCGAGCGGCCGGGATCGCGTGCGGGGAACCGCTGTCCAGCACCACTTCCTGCGCGAGCGCGAGCATCGCGTCGCCGGTCAGGATCGCGCTCGGCGCGCCCCACAGCGCCCACACGGTGGGGCGGTGGCGCCGTTCGGTGTCGCCGTCCATGAGGTCGTCGTGGACGAGCGAGAAGTTGTGCACCAGCTCCACGGCGACGGCTCCGGGCACCCCGGTCGTCGGGGGCGCACCGGCGGCGAGCGCCGAGAGCACCGCGAGCGCGGACCGCACGGCCTTGCCGCCGTTGCCGCTCACGGGTGTGCCGTCGGCGTCGGTCCAGCCGAGGTGGTAGGCGCTGATGGCGCGGCTGGTCTCGTCCAGCCGGTCGACGGCCGCGCGCAACGCGGGCTGCACGGCGTCACGGGTGCGGCCGAGAACTCCCGGCACCGCCGGGGCCGCGGTGGCTGCGGGTCGCATGGTGGCGGTCATGCTCCGACTCCCTCCTTCTCCTCGTGCACGTTCTTCTCGAGGAGGGCGGTCGCCGCGGCCGCACCGCTGCGGGCTGCGCCCTCCATCGTCGCGGGCCAGCCGGTGGCGGTCCACGCCCCGGCCAGGTAGAGCCCGCGGGCGTTCGTCTCCGCGTGCGGGCGCAGCGACGCCGTGCCCGGACCGGGCCGGAACGTCGCGTGGCGCTCGCGGGTCACGAAGAAGTCGAGCACCTCCGCGCCGCGCGCTTCGGGCAGCAGCCCGGTCAGCTCCGGCAGGAGCCGCTCGCGCAGCTGCGCCGTCGGCAGGTCGATCAGGTCGTCGGCGGCCGAGAGCGACATCGCGAGGTACTGCCCCGAGGTCAGGCCCGACTGGCCGGTGCGGTCGAACACCCACTGCACCGGCGTGCGCACGCCCGCGACGAACGGTTCGTCGAGCACGTGCCGGTCGAGCACCACGTGGACGTTCACGATCGGCGAGCTGCCGAGCCCGCCGGACCAGCCGGGCGGCAGCGGGATCGCGCCGGGTGGTGCGAGCTTCTCGGTCACGGGCGGGGGCGCCGCGAGCACGACCTGGCCGAACGTGGCCTCACCGGCGTCGGTGCGCACCCGCCAGCCGGCGCCGGATTGTTCGATCGAGCGCACCTTCGTGCCGGTCCGCACGTCGGCGCCGGCCGCGGTGAGCGCGTCGAGCGCGGCGTCGCCGTGCAGTTGGCGCAGCGGCACCAGCGACCAGCCGATGTCGGCCGCGGCCGGGTCGGTGAGCAGGCCCTCCTGGAACACCGTCGCCGCCAGCGCCAGCGACGCCTCGTCGGCGGTCGCGTTGAGCGTCGCGACGCCGACGAGGTCCCACAGCGCTTCGATCGCCGCGGCGCTCTGCCCGTGGCGGCGCAGCCACTCGCCGAACGACTGGCGGTCGGTGCGGTCGGCGGCCGGATCCACGCGGCGCAAGGCGATCGCGGCCAGCGCGAAGCGGGCGCGGTCGAGCGGGCGCAGCGGGTCGTAGCGCAGCAGCGAAGCGGCCAGGTGCAGCGGCGCGGGCAGGTCCCCGCGGCGCAGCCACGTCGGCTCGGTCGCCCCCGGCGTGCGGATCGGGATCTCCAGCCGCGGCTGCAGCATCACGCGGTCGGCGACGCCGAGGCGGTCCAGCAGCTCGCGGTAGGCGGTGCAGCAGCGCAGGAACACGTGCTGGCCGTTGTCCACGTGCAGGTCGCCGCGCGTGAACGAGTGCGTGAGCCCGCCCAGGTGCGGGCGGGCTTCGAAGAGCGTCACCGGGCGCCCGGCGTCGGCGCAGCGCAGGGCGGTGGTGATGCCGGCGAGCCCGCCGCCGATCACCGCGACGTCGGCTGTCATCGGCCGATCCCGGTGAGCGCGCGGACCGCCACCACCGCCTTTTCCCGGCCCGACAGCGAAAGCCGCCGGCCGAAGACCTGCGAGGGCTCGTCGTCGATGCGGTCGAGCAGCGAGCGGTAGATCCCGGACATCGCCGTGCAGCACGCGGCGCTGCGGCGGTCGAGCGACGGCACGAGCTTGAGCCCGCGGGCGTACCAGTCGCGGGCGCGCGCGGCGCTGTCGTGGATGAGCGCGGTCAGGCTGCCCTCGTCGTCGACCAGGCGGCCGTCGTCCCCGACCCGCAGCTGGACGCCGAACTTCTGCAGCTCCTCCTTGGGCAAGTACACGCGCCCGTTGAGCAGGTCTTCGCGGATGTCGCGCAGGATGTTGGTCTGCTGCAACGCGATGCCGAGCTCGTCGGCGTACGTCGGCGCGTCCGGTTCGGGTTTGCCGCCGAACACCCCGAGGCACAGCCGCCCGACCGACCCCGCGACGCACCGGCAGTACTCGACGAGCTCTTCGAACGTGCCGTACTCGCGGCCGGTCACGTCCATCTCGACGCCGTCGAGCAGCTCCTCGAACGCGCCGAGCGGGATCGGGTAGCGGCGCGCGGCGTCGGCGACCGCGACGTAGACCGGGTCGGTGCTCGCGGACAGGTCGCCCAGCGATTTGCGGATGCCGGTCAGGCCCTGCAGCTTCGCCTCGTCCGGGAGGTCGCCGTCGCCGATGTCGTCGACGATGCGGGCCAGCGCGTACACCGCGCACAGCGCCGAGCGCTTGTCCGGTGGCAGCAGCCGGATCCCGTAGTAGAAGTTGCGCGCCTGCTCCTTGGTGACCCGCGCGCAGTGCTCGTAGGCCTCTTCGATCGTCGTCAATCCGACCGCCTCCCCGTCTTCGGCTCACCCACCTGAAGCCACACCAGCCAGGCCAGTGCGTCGGCCTTGCCCGGTTTGGCGTACCTCGCCAGCACGTCGCCGTTCGTGTCCCGCAGCGCGTCGACGGTGGCCAGCCCGCCGGCGATGAAGCCGCTGACCGCCAGCCGTCCCCAGCCCTGCACCAGCCCGACCAGACCAGCGCCGCTGCCCAGAAGGGCGGCGGCGCGGTCGATCTCGAAGCGCATGAGCTCTCTCAGCCGGCGCGAAGCCTGCGCCGCACCCAGCTCGTCCTCGGTGACCCCGTAGGCCTCGAGGTCCTCCTGCGGGAGGTAGATCCGGCCGTTGCGGTGGTCCTCGCCGACGTCCTGCCAGTGCTCGAGCAGCTGCAGCGCGGTGCACACGCGGTCGGACAGCTTTTCGGCCTCGGGGTCCTCGACGGCGAACAGCCGCAGCACGATCCGGCCGACCGGATCGGCCGACAGCCGGCAGTAGGCCCGCAGGTCGGCGTAGGTCCGGTACCGCGTCACGTGCTGGTCCTGCAGGTTCGCCTCGATCAGCCGGCGGAACGGTTCGTGCTCCACCCGTCCCGCGCGGATCGCCGGGACCAGGCCCCGGATCACGGGGTCGGCGGGTTCGGCGCCGCCGAACGCGGCCGAGAGCTCGTCGCCGAACTGCGTCAGCAGCGCGGTGCGGTCACCGTCGGCCTCGTCGCCCAGATCGTCGATCGTGCGGGCGACGGCGTACACCGCCTCCAGGTCCGAGCGGAGTCGTCCGGGCAGCACCTTGAGTGCGACCGGGAAGTTCTCCGCGTGTCGCTTCGCCCGCAGACCGTCCGTGTCCGCAGCGTGACCGCCAGGTGAAGTCGATCTCATCGAACCCAGTCTGACTCGCACTTATGGGCGGCTTCTGCAACCGGAAGAAGAATTTTGCTGGCTTCGACTTGGCACGAGCGGACAAAGTGGGGTGAGGATAAAGCGGACCGACCCCGTAGACCTGCTACCTGCTACGGAAGGACAAGCTGCGCACATGGGATCAGACCAAGTGACCCGGCTGGGTGAGCTGGAAGCCGTCGTGACCCGGCGGATGCCGGCCATCCTGAACGAGGTTCGTGATCAGCTGGTCGAGCAGCACCCCGATTACGCTGCGTTCCTGACGGAAGAACTCGCGGAGATCGTCACGGCCAGCGCGGGGTTCGTGCGCCGGCTCATCAACCTGGCCGAAGAGCCGGAAGAAAACCTGCCCGAGCTCGGCTCAGGGGTCGAGCAGGTCGTGTTCGAAGAGATCGGGCGCACGCAGTTCCGGCAGGGCCGGCGCGTGACGAGCCTGCTGTCGGCCTACCGCGTCGGCGCGCGCGTCGCGTGGCGGCACGTGTCCGAGGCGGCGCTGGACCTCGACGTGCCCGCCGAGCTGTTCGCGTCGCTGGCCACCACGGTGTTCGCGCTGGTCGACCAGCTGTCGGAGTCGTCGCTCAAGGGCTACCTGCAGGAGCAGTCCGACGCGGTGCGCATGCGCGAGCGGCTGCGCGACGAGCTGACCGAGCTGCTGCTGTCCGACCGCGCCGACGTGCAGGTGGTGCAGGCGGCGGCGCTGCGCGCGGAGTGGCGCCTGCCGCGCACCGCCGCGGTCGTGCTCGTGGAGGACGAGAACGAGCTCGGTCGCGAGCTCGTGGCCCGGCTCGACGACACCTGCCTGCGGCTGCGCCGGCCCGGCCAGCTGGTCACGATCGTGCCGGACCCGGGCGGCCCGGGCCGGCGCGCGTGGCTCGCGCGCGCCCTGCGGGGCGGCGGCGCGGTGGTCGGCGCGACGGTGCCGATCGACCGGCTGCCCGCGAGCCTGCGCATCGCCGAGGTGACGGCCCGGCTGCGGCGCGACCGGCTGCTGTCGGACGACCCGGTCTTCGCCGACGAGCACCTCGACGCGATCATCGTCCACCGCGACGACCGGCTGCTCGACGTGCTGCGCCGGCGCTGCCTCGCGCCGCTCGACGACCTGAACGAGTCGTCGCGCGAACGGCTCGTCACCACGCTCACGTCGTGGCTGCTGCACCTCGGCGACCGCAAGGCCGTGGCCGAGGACCTGCACATCCACCCGCAGACCGTGTCCTACCGCCTCGGCCGGTTGCACGAGCTGTTCGGCCCGGTGCTCGACGACCCGGCCGCGCGGGCGACGCTGCTCATCGCCCTGGCCTGGGGCCCGCCGGGCGGCGACGCCGATCCGGCGTGACGTGCGCGGCACCACAAGTGGCGCGCGGAATAAAACCGCGTGTGCAATGGTTAGCAGGGCTAAGTTTGTTGACGACAGGAGCAGACTGCTGACATGAGCCGGGGCGAGGGAGGTGCCGTGGTCGGTCGGGGGGAACGGTCAGCTTTCGGCGCCGAAGCGCGTCGCGAGCGCGCGGTAGGCGCCGGGGACGGCGCCACGCAGCGCGACCGGCACCCGCAGCCACCGCGGCACGTAGTAATCACCGGGCTTCGCGGCGGCGCGCACGACGGCGGCGGCCACGCGCTGAGCGGACACGGGCCGCGGCGTCGTGCGGGCGTAGGGGCGGCCGCGGCGCTCGAAGAACGCGGTGCGCACCACGCCGGGCACCACCACGCCGACGGTCACGCCCGTGCCGTGCAGCTCGAAGCGCAAACTGTCGGCGAAGGCGTCGAGGCCCGATTTGGTCGCCGCATACACGGCTTCGCCGGCGACGCCGGTCCGGCCGGCGATCGACGTCACGAACACGATCCGGCCGCGGCCCCGGGCCAGCATCCCCGGCAGCAGTGCGCGCGTGAGCTCCAGCGGCGCGGTCAGGTTGACCGCGACCAGGCGGGCGAGGTGTTCGGCCGGCAGCTCCGGCAGCGGACCGGCCCAGCCGAGGCCCGCGTTGTTCACGAGCACGTCGACGCCGCCGGTGACGGCCAGTGCGCGCTCGGCGAGCTTCCCGGCGGCCTCGGGGTCGGCGAGATCCGCGTCGAGCACGGTGCCGCGGAGTTCGCCGGCCAGCGCGGCCAGTCGGTCGCGGTCGCGGCCGTGCAGCAGGACGTGGGTGCCGGCCTCGGCGAGCAGGCGGGCGGTCGCCTCGCCGATGCCGGACGACGCACCGGTGACCAGCGCGGTGCCGGTGAGCTCGGCCGTGCCGCGCTCAGCGGGCATCAGACCGCCGTGAGCGCGGGCTTGTGCGCCGCCATCCGCAGCACGATGCCGTGGGAGCGCAGCGAGCGGCGGAACCACCACAGCGAGGCGGCGATCGCGAGGCCGACCAACGTGTACGAACCGGCGGTGCTGACCATGAGGAAGTTGCCGACGGTGGCCTTCGCCAGCATCACCAGCGTCACGGAACCGTTCACGGCGAACACGAGCGCCCACAGCACCGACACGCGCTGGAAGAACCGCCGCATGCCGGGGTGTCCGGACAGGGTGTCGGGGAACGAGCAGAAGTCACCGGCCAGCCGCGCGAGCAGCGGTTTGTTGAACGGCGCGGAAACCAGGAACAGGCTCGCAATCACGAAGTTCTGTAGGGTCGGCTGGAGGAAGTACAGGAACGCGCTGCCGGTGGCCAGACCCAACGCGGTCCGCGCCACCAGCAGGCCACTGGTCAGCCAGAGCACCGCGGGAATGGGCTTGCGCAACACGAGGCGCGTGATGATCACGACGGCCGACCAGCACAGCGCGGCGATGACCCCGCTGTCGAAACTCACCAGAGTCAACAGGAGGTAGAAGAGACCGGCCGGTACGAGTGTCGACTCCAACAGATGCCGACCTCCGCCCACGACCAGGTTGCGGAACGAGGGGAGGTCGATCGTCATGTGGTGTCGCATGCGGTTCAAGTACCTCCGGTGCGGGGTTGACCATCCCCCTCACGGCCCACGAATTTTTCAACAGCATAGGCAGCATAGGCACGGCGGATGGGAATGGTGTGAGGTGAGTATTCCATGAGTGTCACGGGGGTGTCGCTTTTCGTGGCCGTCCCTGCCGCGGTGCTGGGCGCTGCGTGCATGGGCCTCGCGAGCGCCACCCAGGCAAAGGCGGCCAAAGAGGTCGAGACGGCGAACCCGCTCGACCTCACGTTGTTCAGGCGCCTTGTCGGGCGCCCATTGTGGCTCATCGGGATCGTGGCGACGGTACTGGGGCTGGGGTTTCAGCTCGTCGCGCTCGCGTTCGGGCCGTTGCTGCTGGTCCAGCCGCTGCTCATCACGTCGCTGATGTTCGCCGGGTTCGTCTTCGGGCGCCTCGAGCGAAGGGGGCCCGACCGGGTGATGACCGCCGGCTCACTGCTGTGCGTCGCCGGCCTCGCGGTGTTCCTCGTGATCGCGCGCCCGAGCGGCAACGGCGACGTGCTCGTCACCGGGTCCACGCTCCTGCCGCTGGGCATCGCGCTGGCCGTGGTGACGCTGGCCGGCCTCGCGCTCGCCGCGCTGACCCGATCCGGGTCGCCGCGCGTGCTGGGCCTCGCCGTGGCCACCGGCGTGCTCTACGGCCTGACCGCCGGCTTGATGAAGGTCGTCGCCGGGCAGTTCCGGCAGGGTCTCGACGAGCCGTTCAAGCACTGGACGCTCTACATCGTCTGCGTCGTCGGCCCGCTCGGGTTCCTGCTCAGCCAGAACACGTTCCAGCAGGGCCGCTACCTGACGCCGGCGCTGGCCGTCATCACAGCGCTCGACCCGCTCGTCGGCGTCGCGATCGGGCTGTCGTGGATGGGGGAGACGGCCAACGGCACCCCGCTCGCGCTGTTCGGCGAGGCGCTGGCCGGGCTCGTCATCGTGGTCGGCATCGCGATGCTGTCCACGCGCGCCGCGCACCTCGACGTCGCCCAGGCCGCGGCGCTCGAGCGCCAGCACGTGCGCGAGCGCGAACCCGAGCGCGAACTCGAACACGCCGAGTCCGAGCACGCCGGACCGGAACCCGACGAGGGGTACGGTCTGGCCGGATCCACCTGTTAGCCGGTGACCGCGGTCCGCGGCACCTCGCCGAAGGGGGCGCGTTGGAGCGCGTGCTGATCGTCTCCGCGAACATGGGGGAAGGCCACAACGCGACCGGACGGGCGCTGGAGGGCGCCGTGCGGGAGCGGTGGCCGCGGGCCGAGGTGCAGTGGGTCGACGCCCTCGACCAGCTGGGTCCGGGGTTCGGCGGGCTGTTCCGCCGCATCTACGTGGCGAACGTCGAGAGCACCCCGTGGCTGTACGAGTTCTTCTACGGCGCCATCTGGCGCCTCGCCTGGTTCGCCGCCGCGTCGAAGCGCTTCACCGCGACCTGGTGCGGGCGGCGGCTCGCGAAACCGGTCGCGCGGTTCCGGCCCGACCTCGTGCTCTCGACGTACCCGATGGGCACCGCCGGGCTCGCGTGGCTGCGCCGGCGGGGGAAGCTCGACGCGCCGATCGGCGCCTGGGTGTCGGACTTCGCGCCGCACCCGTTCTGGGTCTACGGCTCGGCCGACCTCACGATGGTGATGCACGACGTCGCCGTGGGCCTGGCGCGCCGGTGCGCGCCGGCCGCCGCGGTGGGGGTGTCCGCGCCGCCGGTGCGGGCCGAGTTCCGCCCGGGCGACCGGGCGGGAGCGCGCCACGAGCTGGAGCTGCCGCCCGATGCGTTCGTCGCGCTGGTGTCGTGCGGTTCGCTGGGGTTCGGTGACGTCGAGGGCACGGTGCGCGAGCTGCTCGCCGCCGGCCCCGAGGTGGTGCCGGTGGCGATCTGCGGCCGCAACGAGGCGCTGGAGCGCCGGCTGCGCGCGCTCGGCGAGCCGCGGCTGCGCGTCGTCGGGTGGACCGATCGGATGGCCGCTTACACGATCGCGTCCGACGTGGTGGTGACCAACGCCGGCGGCGCGACCGGGCTCGAGGCGCTCGCGTGCGGGCGGCCCGTGCTCATGCACCGGCCGATCGCCGCGCACGGCAAGGCCAACGCCCGGCTCATGGCCGAGGCGGGGCTGGCCGTGGTGACCGAAAAGGACGGTGAGCTCACCGGAACCGTCCGGCAGCTGCTGGCCGAGCCCGAGCGGCTCAAGGCGATGGGGGAGGCGGCCACGCGGCACTGCGATGCGGCCACGCCACTCGTCGCCGCGCTCGAATCGCTCGTTTCGTCGCCGCTGAACCCGGCGCCGCAGCGTTTGCGGCCGGAGGACGCGCTGTTCCTCCACGTCGCGACGCCCGAGGTGCCGCAGCAGGTCGGCGCGGTGCTGATGCTCGACCCGAAAGCCGACGGCTCGCGCGTCACGCACGCCGACGCCGTGCACCTGCTCACGGCGACGCCCGGCCTGCGCGCGCGGCTCCTGCCGGGCGGCGGGCTGTGGCGCGCGAAGTGGCAGGAGGACCCGGCGCGCACGGCCGACGGCATCCTCGGCGACGCCGAGCTGCCCGCGGGCAGCGAGCTCGAACCGTCGCTCACGGCCCAGATGGACGACTTCTTCTCCCAGCCGGTCACCCCTGAGCACCCGGTCCGCGCGCGGCTCGTGACGGGCCTGGAAGGCGAGCAGGGCGCGCTGCTCATCGCGCTGCACCACGCGGCGAGCGACGGGATCGCGGTGATCGGCGCCCTCGTCGGGCAGGCGCGCGGGAAACCGCCGCTCGACCCGCCGCCCGCACCGGCGCGGCGCCGGGGGGTGCGCGGTGCCGCCGATCGGGCGGTGGCACTGGTGCGGGATCGGCTCGGGGCGCCGGGTACGAGCTCGCGCGGCGCGGCCCCGGCGCTGGACCACGACCGCACCGGGCTGACCGGGCCGGCCGGCCGGGCTGGGGGAGCGGCGGGTGCCGGAGCCGAGCGCTCGGCGCGGGATCGACTGCGTGGGGCGGCCGGCGCGGTGATCCGCGGTGGCCGGAGCGGCACGCCGGGCAGCGCGAAGAAGGGCGCGAAGCGCAAGGAAGCCGAAGAGCTGGCCCGCGGCGTCTGGGCGCTCGCGCGGGCGGGCACGGCTCCCCGCGTGCGGTGGGACACCTCGATCGCCGGTCCCCGGCGGCACTACGCGCGGGCGCACCTGTCCGCGCCGGAAGTACGCGCCGCCGCGCGCCGGGTCGGGGTGCCGACGACGGACCTCGTCCTCGCGCTCGTCGCCGAGGCCGTGCACCGGGAGCTGGGGGCCGCGGCGCCCGAGCGCGTGCGCGTGCTCATCCCGATGTCCATCCGCGACACCGGCACGTTCCGCCAGCTCGGCAACCACACCGGTGCCGCGAGCGTCGACCTGCCGACGGGCGCGATGTCCTTGCCCGAGCGCGTCCGCGCGACGCGCGAGCTGCTCGCCCGGCAGGTCACGCGCGGCGCCCCGCGCGCGGGCAACGCCGTGGTGCGCGTGCTCGGGATCCTGCCGCCGGGGCTGCACCGCCGCGTCGCGCGGCTCGTCTACCGGGGCACGTGGTTCAGCGTGATCGCGTCGGTGCTGCCGGGCGCCCGGTCGCCGGTCGTGCTCAACGGTTCGCTCGTGCGCACCGTCTACCCGGTGCTCTCGCTCGCGCCGGGCGTGCCGGTCGCCGTGGGCGTGATGACGTGGGCCGACCGCTTCACCGTGTGCGTCACGGTCCCCGCCGGCCACGCCGCCCGCGGCGACCGGCTGGCGGAATCCGTGCGGACGGCGTTCGCCCGGTTGCAGTCCGAAGTGGACTGAGCCGTCAGGAGAAGTGCGTGGTGGGCCGGGGGATCTCGACGCCGTCGACGAACAGATCGACCTTCTCGTTGTAGAAGCACACCAGGCCCTTGATCGGGCTGAGTGCGGTCGTGGGGAAGTCGTAGACCCAGGCGAGGTCCTGGTGCAGGACGTCGCCGACGCGCACGGACCAGTAGCCGGTCGTCGTGCCCTTGTAGGGGCATTCGGTTTCCGTGCTCGTGGGCACCAGCCGCGTGAAGTCGACTTCGGTGCGGTTGAAGTAGTAGCGCGTCGGCAGGCCGGTTTCGAACAGCAGCACCGGCGAGGACGACTCGGCGAGCGTGTGCCCCTCGAGGGCGACGCGCACGTGCCGGGTGGAGCGCAACGCGTCGACGCGCGCGTACGGGTTGCGGGGGTGGACGAAGATCCGTTCGTCCTCCTCGAACCAGGCGTCGAGGGCGGCCCACTCGAACCGGACGTGCCCGGCCAGGCCCGCGACGGCGTCGTCGCCGTAGACGCGCGCGGCGGCGGGCCGGACCTCGTCACCCGCCTTGAGGGTCTGCCGGCGCGCGGTGCCGCGTTTGAGCCGCTGCGGGTGGTCCTCGTCGACGAGGACACCGGGCGCCACGTCGGCGACCGGGATGTAGAACTGCGGGTAGTACGGCCATTCCCACACGTACTTCGCGCGGGTCGTGTCGAGCACCGTCTCGCCGCCGAGCACGGCTCTCACCCGCCGCGGGACGGGCTCGACGTGGTCGATCGCGGTGATCGCTTCGGGGTAGTCACGCATGGGGCACTCCTCGCTCGCGCCGGGCACGGTCCCTTCCCTGGATACGCGCCGGCGCGCGGACGTGGGGTCCGCGCGCCGTCGTGATCAGGCCGTCGCCCGCTTCGGGAGCTTCCACCCGGGGCGGGGGAAGTGGCAGGTGTAGCCGTTGGGGTACTTCTGCAGGTAGTCCTGGTGCTCGGGCTCGGCCTCCCAGAAGTCACCCGCCGGGGTGACCTCGGTGACGACCTTGCCGGGCCACAGGCCCGAGGCGTCGACGTCGGCGATGGTGTCTTCGGCGACGTGCTTCTGCTCGTCGGTGGTGTAGAAGATCGCCGAGCGGTAGCTGGTGCCGATGTCGTTGCCCTGGCGGTTCTTCGTGGACGGGTCGTGGACCTGGAAGAAGAACTCGAGCAGGGCGCGGAAATCGGTCTGCTCGGGGTCGTAGAGGACCTCGATCGACTCCGCGTGGGTGCCGTGGTTGCGGTAGGTGGCGTTCGGGACGTCGCCGCCGCTGTAGCCGACGCGCGTGGACACGACGCCCGGCTGGTGGCGGAACAGCTCCTCCATACCCCAGAAGCAGCCGCCGGCGAGGATCGCCTTTTCGGTGGTCACGTCGTCTCCCTACTTGTCGGTGTCACTGGTGAACAGGGTGCGGTAGTCGCCGTACCCCTCCTTCTCCAGGTCGTCGAGGTGGATGAACCGCAACGACGCGGAGTTGATGCAGTAGCGCAGCCCGCCGGCCTCCAGCGGACCGTCGTCGAAGACGTGGCCGAGGTGGCTGTCGCCGTGCAGCGACCGGACCTCGGCGCGGATCATGCCGTGGCTGAAGTCCTCACGCTTGACGACGTTCGTCTTCTCGATCGGCTTGGTGAAGCTGGGCCAGCCCGAGTGGCTTTCGTACTTGTCGACCGACGCGAAGAGCGGCTCGCCGGACACGACGTCGACGTAGATGCCGGGCTCGTGGTTGTCCCAGTAGGCGTTGGCGAACGGCCGCTCGGTGCCGTCCTGCTGGGTCACTCGGTACTGCTCCGGGTCGAGCCGCGAGACGGCTTCCGGGTTCTTGTGGTACTGGGTCTGCTCGGGCACAGCTCTCCCTTCCGGGCCTTTCGGCGCGAACCTGGGGAACCAGGTGAAACGCACCTGGACGTGCAGTTGTAAAGACACCCTACGGGCCCCGGCTATTCCCCCGGACGGCCTCTTGCGGCGTCGTCTTTCTTTTGTAAGGACCGGGTTTCCGCGATCAGGTCGAGCAGGGTGCGCACCGCCCGGCCGGGCGCCTTCGCGCCGTGGCTGACGACCGACAGCGGCCAGGTGAGACCCGGGCTGTGCAGCGGCACCACGGCGGTGCCGGGCACGGCGAGCGGCACGACGTCGGGCACCAGCGCGACCCCGAGCCCGGCGGAGACGTACTGCGGCAGCATCCGGAGGTCGGCCACCTCGACCGGCACCCGCCGCGGCGCGCCGAACGACTCGTAAACCCGGTCGACGGCGATCCGGTTGCCGAAGCCGCGCGGGCTGTCCACGAACCGTTCGTCCACCAGGTCGCGGGCCGAGATCGACGGGGCGCGCGCCAGTGCGTGCCCGTCCGGGAGCACGGCGTAGTACGGCACCTCGAAGATCGTGCGCACGGCCAGCCCCGGCAGCTCCGCGGCGGGCAGGCCGAGCAGGGCGACGTCGAGCCGGCCGTGGCGCACGTCGTCGGCGAGCCCGGTCGAGCCCGTCACCGACACCGTCACGTGCAGGTCCACCAGCGGGTGCCGCCGGTGGAAGGCGCCGAGCAGCGTGGGCAGGTCCAGTTCCCCGACGCTCGTGAGAGTGCCGAAGCGCAGGCTGCCGCGCAGGCCCGCCGACGCCTCCTGCACCACGTCGCGGGCGCGGTCGACGGCCTCCAGCGCCGCTTTGGCCTCCGGCAGGAACAGCTCGCCGGATGCGGAGAGGGCGACGCGGCGCGTCGAGCGGTCGAACAGCGTCGTGCCGAGTTCGGTCTCCAGCGCGCGGATCGTCGCGGACACCGTGGACTGCACGGTGAACAGGCGCCGGGCCGCGCGGGTGAAGCTGAGTTCTTCGGCGACGGCCACGAAGTACTCGAGCTGCCGGGTTTCCACCTCACCGATTATCGGGGATGTCGATAACTGTGACCAAGACTTTTCGTTGGACGGGATGAGTCCGCGCGGGGATCGTCGGAGGTGCAGGAGGTTCTTCCGGAAAGGCAGTCATGCTCGGTACCGCTTCACCCGTCTCGGCCCGGCCGCGGCTCGGCCACGACTGGGGCTTCCGCGTCGTCGCGCTCGCGTTCGCGGCTTCGCTGACGTTCTCCACCGTGCCGACGCCGCTGTACGCGCTCTACCAGAGCCGGGACGGGTTCCCGCCGTTCGTGGTCACGATCGTTTTCGTCGCGTACGCGGTGGGCGTGATGGCGAGCCTCTACCTCGCGGGCCACGTGAGCGACTGGCTCGGGCGGCGCCGCGTGATCGTCGCCGCGACGCTCGCCGAAGCGCTGGCGGCCGCGCTCTTCCTGCTGTGGCCCCAACTCCCGGGGCTGCTCCTCGCGCGGCTGATCACCGGCGCCGGCATCGGCGCGCTCACCGCCACGGCCACCGCGCACCTGACCGAACTGCGGGCGGTGGCGCGGCCCGGCGAGCACACCGGGCGGGCGGGCCTGATCGCGGGCGTGGTGAACCTCGGTGGGCTCGGCCTCGGGCCGCTCGTCGGCGGCTTCTTCGCGCAGTACGCGAAGAGCCCGCTCACCACGCCGTTCGTGGTCTTCCTGGTGTTGCTGCTCGTGGTGGCGCTCCTCGCGGCGCTCGTGCCGGAAACCGTGGAGCCGTGGGAGGATCCGCCCGCCTACCGGCCGCAACGGGTGGCGCTGCCGGCCGGTGCGCGGCCCGCGTTCTTCGGCGCCGCGATCGGGGTGTTCGCCGCGTTCGCCATCACGGGCCTGTTCACGTCCCTGGCCCCGACGTTGCTGGCCCAGGGCCTGCACGAGCCGAGCCACCTGCTCGCCGGCGTCACCGCCTTCTCCCTGCTGGGCGCCGCCGCGCTCGGCCAGGTCGTGGTCGCCCGGCCGGGCCGGGCCGTCCAGCTGCGGCTGGGGTTCGCGCTCATGACGGCCGGTCTCGTGGTGCTGCCGGTCGCCGCGCTGCTGCCGTCGCTGTGGCTGTTCCTGGCCGGCAGCGTGCTGGCGGGCACGGGGGTGGGGCTGGGGTTTCGCGCGTCCGTCGCCACCGTGGCCGCACTCGCCGAGCCGCGTTCGCGCGGTGAAGTGCTGGCGGCGCTGTTCCTCTCGGCGTACGCCGGGCTCGTGGTGCCGGTGCTCGCGATCGGCGTGGCGCTGGTGTGGGTGTCGAGCCCGATCGCGCTGCTGGGCTTCTCCGTGGCGGAGCTGGTGCTGCTCGCCTGGTCGGCGAACCGGGTCCTGCGGCCGGCGCGCACCCGCTAGGCGGGCTCGCGCCGCCAGCTCAGGATCACCGTGGTCCCGTCCGGGCGCTGCACGCACTTGCTCTCGTGCGCGAGGCCGCGCATCAGCGGCAGGCCGCGGCCGCGCAGGCCGTTGGTCGATCGGGGCGGCAGCCAGCGGCCGTAGTCGGTGACGACCACGGTGATCGTGTCGCCACCGGCGGTCGCGGTCACGTCGAGCTCACCGGGATCCCGTCCCCGGTAGGCGTGTTCGGCGGAGTTGGCCATGGCCTCGTAGCTCGCCATCACCACGTCCTCCTGCTGCTCGATCCGCACGCCGAGCCCCGCCAGCCAGGTGGCGAGCGCCCGGCGCAGCCCGATCAGCGGCTCGGGCGCGGCGGTGACGCGGCGGCGGAACCCCGGTGCGGTCCGGCCTTCGGCCGCGCGCCCGGTCACGACCCCGTCCCGTGGTGGCGGTGCGCGTGGATCAGGGCGATGTCGTCGTCGTGGCTGCCGCCGGTGAGGTCGTGGATCAGCCGGTCCCAGGCCGTTTCCGCGTCGGGCGCGGCGCGGAGCTTGCCCAGCGCGGCGAGCAGGCGCTCGATACCGGCGGTGAGGTCGCGGGGCCGGCTCTCGACGAGGCCGTCGGTGTAGAGCACGAGGTCCGTGCCGGGCGGGAAGTCCACCTGGCGCTGCGGGAAGTCCGCACCGACCCCGAGCGGCTGGGCCAGCGCCTCGCCGATCTGCTCGGTGGTGCCGTCGGCGTGGATCAGCACCCCGGGCAGGTGGCCGGCGTTGGCGAACACCAGCGTGTCGCGGTCGTGCACGGCGTAGAAGCACGTGACGAAGCTCGGCTCCGCGAAGCTCTCGGTCAGCTGGGAGACGTGGCGCAGGACGTCGCACGGCGGCAGTTCCAGCAGCGCGTACGAGCGGATCGCCGTGCGGACCTGGCCCATGGCGGTGGCCGCGGTGACGCCGTGGCCGACGACGTCGCCGATCACGAACGCGGTGGCACCCGAAGGCAGGCAAAGGACGTCGAACCAGTCGCCGCCGACCTTGGTGCCGGTGGCGGCGGGCAGGTACCGCGTGACGAGGTCGAGGCCCGGGACGTCCGGCACGGCGGGCACCATGCTGCGCGAGAGCTCGGCGGCGAGGGTGCGCTCGCGTTCGTACAGGCGCGCGTTGTCGAGCGCGATGGCGGCGTAGCCCGCGATGCCTTCGGCCAGGTACTCGTGGCGCTCGGTGAAGCGGCCGGTTCGCGGGTGGCCGAAGAAGAAGCCGCCGAGCACCTCGCCGGTCGTGGGGCTGACGACCGGCACGGCGAGGTAGCTGCGCACGGGCAGGTGGCCCTCGGGCATGCCGTGGTGGGGCGCGTTGTGGCCGAACCGCGGATCGGCGGTGATGTCCGAGCTGCGGACCGTGCCGGTGCCGTCGAAGGTCGGCGCGAACACGGCTGTGTTGCGCGGCATCGGAAAGCGGCTGAAGGCTTCGCGCGACACACCGGAGAGGGTGTAGAGCGTGTAGGACTCGCCGAACTGGTCGATCAGGTTGTAGAAGAACGCGCCGTAGGCCGCACCGGTCGCGCCCGTGGCGGCGTCGGTCGCGTCCTGCACCACGCCGTCGAGGTCGAGCCGCGCGGTGAGCCGGCGGCCGACGGAGTGCAGGGCGTCGACGACCCCGGCTTCGGCCCGCAGCCGGCTGACGGTGCCGGCGAGCTCGGCCGTCGCGACGGCGATCCCCGTGGCGGTCGCGGCGAGGCGCGCGCCTTCCGGGGCGTCGGTGTGGAGCAGGACGGTGCCGTGTTCGTCGGTGACCACGACGGCGCCGGTGACCCGCTGCCGGGGCAGCAGTTCGGCGAGCGTCGCCGCGTCGGGGACGACGATGGGGCCGTCGCCGCGGAACCGTTCGCCGTCCGCGCCGAGGTCGTGGACCTGCACGGCGACGGGGCGCCCGCCGGCGTCGACGAAGGCCCGGCGCACGGCCGCGGCCACCGGGCCGAGGCCGCTCACACCCCCTCCAGCGCGGCGGGCAGCGACGGGAAGACGGCGAGCTCGTCGGTCAGCCGGGTCAGCTCGAGCGGGCGCATCGTGAGGCGGCCGCTGGCGACCACGCGCACGTCGGAGGGCTCGGGCTGGCGGTGGGCCCACACGAGCACGGCCATGCCCGCGGAGGCGAGGAAGTCGACGGCGGTGAGGTCGATGACGACCACCGGGACGTCCGTGCGCGCGGCGCGGTCGACGAGCTGGCGCAGCTTGGGCGCGAGCGCGAGGTCGAGGGCACCGCTGACGGTCAGCACCGTGGCACCACCGCTTGCGCGCATCGCGACGGCGCCACCCGTGGTCTCCACCCGGCCGGGGTCGGCGCCGGCGCCACCGGATTCAGCCATGCGGGACATACTGCCAAGCCGCGGGCTGTCGTGCCCGCGTTACGCGCCGGGCGAGATCTGTTCGGTCACCGAACGATCGCCGGTGCGGTTTCGTTCAGGGCACCGGCGAACGCGGTGTGCACGCGGAGGTATTCCCGCAGCGTGAGGCCCTCGCCGTTCGCCGGGGTGGCGAGGCGGCGCGACGCCCAGGTGTTCCAGGTGAGGTGCGCTTCGGCGACGGTGAGGCGGGCGGCGGCGGCGACTTCCGCGGGATTTTCACCGGCGAGAACCGCTTCGTGCATCAGAACCGGGCTGCTGCGGCGGATCCAGTCCTGCAGCGACGCCATGGCGGCGAGGCGGTGCAGGGTCGGACCGGTTTCGCGGCTGCTGCGTTCGCGGGCCCGGCGCGGGATTCCGGCGCCGGCGGTGTCGTCCCGGGTGTCGTCCCGGACCGCGTGTTCGGTGAGGGTGTCGGTGAGCGAAGTCGTCATGGCGGTTTCTCCCTGGTCGGGCGGTAACACCGCGATCGAGGCCGCGTCCGTCGGGACCGGCGGCGTCCACCGGCTACCCTCTCACTCCCTGGTTCAACCAGCTGTTTTCTGAGACTGCCGTCTCACCCGTTCGGGAAGGATTTTCCTTGAGGCGCAGGAGATCCGGGTACTAGCGGGCAACGGGCGGGTGAACGGCGCGAGTGCCGCCGGGCGGCCCGGCGGCACTCGTCGCACGACTCGTCAGTCCTTCTTCCGCATCCCGTCCACGGCGTCCTTCACCTTTTCCCCCGCTTGTTTCAGGGCGCCTTTCGCCTGATCTGCCTTGCCTTCGGCCTGCCACTGCTCGTTGCCCGTGGCATTTCCGAGTGCTTCCTTGGCGCGGCCTTTCAGCTCATCGGCTTTGTTCTTCATTTTGTCGTTCACGACCGCTCCTTTCGGTGCTGGGCGGATACCCGTTTTCCGGGTGGTCAAACCCGGTGGCTCAGTACCAGTGGGCGCGGCCGCCGACCTTGCGGCCGGTGCCGCCCAGTATGGCCAGCACAGCGCCGACGACCAGCAGGATGATGCCGATCGTCCACAGGATGGAGATGCCCGTGAGCAGGCCGGCGACGAGCAGGATGACTCCGAGTACGATCATGGATTCTCCAGCAGTTCCGTAATGGGGACCGATGTTCGCGAAATACCCTTCCGGTGGTTTTCGCAAACATTCTCTTTTCGGTCGCGGCCGGCGGAACCGGTTCCGGTCTTCGCTCGGTGACCGAAGGAAATCGGGTTTGTACCGCCTTTCCGCGTGGTGACCAGGATGTGAAACGACTTTGCCGGGCCGTGTTTCCGGCCTAGTTTCCCGTCGCGACAGAGCGTTTTCCGTCAACGAGGGGAGCCGGCGCGTGGCCTCGGGCGAACTCGCGTCGACGGCGCCGGCCGGCCTGGGCTGGCTCGCCGTCCGGATCGGCGAACGCACGGCGCGCGGCATCGCGGGCGCGGTGTCCGGCCTCATCCGCGCGGGCGAGGTCCCGCCGGGCACCCGGCTGCCGACCGTGCGCGCGCTGGCGGCCGAGCTTTCCGTGAGCCCGACGACGATCGCGGAGGCGTGGGCGCAGTTGCGCGCGGCCGGGCTGATCGGCACCGGGCGCCGCCGCGGCACGACCGTGCTGGCACCGCCGGCCGGGCACCCACCCGCGCGGATGTTCCCGGGGTGGCAGTCGGTGGACCTCGAACACGGGCTGCCCGACCCGGCTTTGCTGCCACCGCTGGAAGACGCGGTCGCCGCGGGCGTGCGCGCCGAACGGCCGGCGGTGAAGGAAGCGATCAGCCCGCGGCTGCGCGCCGCGGTGCAGCCGGCGTGGCCGTTCGCGGCCGAGGAGTGGACGGTCGCGGCCGGCGGGCACGAGGGCGTGGCGCTGGCCTGCCGCGCGGTGGCCCGCCCGGGCGACGTCGTCGCCGTCGAGGAGCCCACGGCGCCTTGGCTGCTGCGCCAGCTGCGCACCGCGCGCAGTCACGTCGTCGGTGTGCCGTGCGACGCCGCGGGCCCCCGCCCGGACGCGCTGGCGGCGGCGCTGGCGCACCGGCCGGCCGCGTTCGTCTACCAGCCGCGCGCCCAGAACCCGTTGGGCCACACCGTGTCCGCGGCCCGCGTCGCGGAACTCGCGGCCGTGCTCGCCCCCGCGGACACCGCCGTGATCGAGGCCGACGACTTCGGCCCGCTCGCCGCCGGCCCCGGCGCGAGCCTCGGCACGCACCTGCCGGGCCGGGTGCTGCTCGTGCGGTCCTACTGCACCGCCTTCGGGCCCGAACTGCGCAGCTGCGTGCTCGGCGGAGCGGCCGCGTTGGTGGAACGGGTGCGGGCCCAGCGGGCCTTCGGCGCGGCGTGGTCCAGCCCCGTCCTGCAGGACGCCCAGGCGTTCCTGCTCACGGACCCGGCCACGGACGCCCTGCTGCACCGCGCGCGGCTGCGCTACGCCGAGCGCCGCACCGCCCTCGCCGCGGCCCTGGACGAGCACGGCGTGGCCGTCGACGTGCGCGACGGCCTGACCCTCTGGATCCCCGTCCCGGACGAAACGCGCACCCTCGTGACGCTCGCCGCCCACGGCGTCTCGGCCGGCGCGGGCACCCGCTGCTCCACCACCCGCCCGGCCGCGTCCCACATCCGCGTCGCGACCGGCCAGCTCCCCGACGACCCGGCCCCCGTGGCGGACCTGGCCGGCATGATCGCCCGGGCGGCCGAGGTGCGGTCTCGCCGGTCGGCGTGAAGGGGACGAGGCCGGTCCGCCGTACCGGGGTGGGTGCCCGCGCGTGATCATCCACCCCGTGCAGACCGGCAGCCGGTGTCGTCAGCCCCACTGGTACTTCAGGAACTTCCCGTCGAGGGTCACGACCACGCGCTCGCCGCCCGGGTCTTCGCGGCGGCTCACGTCGAGCTTGAAGTTGATGGCGCTCATGATGCCGTCGCCGAACTGCTCGTGGATGAGTTCCTTGATCGTGGGCCCGTAGACCTGCAGGACCTCGTAGAACCGGTAGATCGTGGGGTCGGTCGGCACGAGCTCGCCCAGCGCGCCGCGCATCGGCTGCAGCTGCAGCGCCGCCGCGACGTCGTCACCCAGCTCGAGGATCGCGACCGCCTTCGCGGCCAGGTCGGCGGGCACGGGGTGCTGGCCGAGCAACGCGGCCGTGGTCCACGCGAGCGGCGCGTCGAGCGTTTCGGCCAGCTGCGCCCAGGTGAGTCCCAGCCGGGTCTTGGCCTCGAGCACCGCGTCGGCCGCTTCCTGTTTCGTCGTCATGGGAAAACGCTAGAACGCCCGGGACGCCGGGGGTAGCCCCCCGCACACGCGGCCCGATCAGCGGCTCGGCCGGAGGGACTAGTACCTCCGCCGCTTCCGGGCCGCCGGCGCGGTGGGCAGGGTGACCCGCATGCTCCGACCCCACCTGTCCCGGCGGGCGCGCCGGTGGACGATCTCCCTGGCCGTCGTTCTCGTACTGGTGCTCGGCGGCGGCTACGCGCTGCTGCGCGTGGCCGACGCCCGGACGTTCCAGGTGTTCGGCGGGCTCACCGATCGCGTCGACACCACGCAGCGGGTCGTCGCGCTGACGTTCGACGACGGGCCCGACCCGGCGGGCGTCGGCCCGGTCCTCGCCACCCTCGCGGCGCGCGACGTGAAGGCGACGTTCTTCCTCATCGGCGGCGAGCTGCGGGCGCACCCGGACCTGGGCCGCGAGATCGCCGCCGCCGGGCACGAACTCGGCAACCACACGTACTCGCACGAGCGGATGGTGCTCGTGACCCCGTCGTACGTCGCGTCGGAGATCGAGCGCACCGACGCGCTCATCCGCGCCACCGGCTACCAGGGCGAGATCACCGTGCGCCCGCCCAACGGCAAGAAGCTGTTCGCCCTGCCGTACTACCTCCACGAGCACGGCCGGCAGACGATCATGTGGGACGTCGAACCCAACTCCTACCCCGACGTCGACGCCTCGGCCGCGAAGACCGCCGAGTACGTGGTGAGCCACGTGCGGCCGGGCTCGATCGTCGTGCTCCACGCGATGTACCCGGGCCGCGCGGCGACGCGCGAGGCGCTCGGCCCCGCGATCGACGGGCTGCGGGCGCTCGGCTACCGGTTCGTCACGGTGTCGCAGCTGCTGGCGTTGCGGGGCAAGGGATGACGGCGACGACGGACCAGCCGCCGTCCGCCGGCCCGGCGGTGAGGGAGCCGCCGCGTTCGGCGAGCTGCGCGCGCAGGCTGGCGAGTCCGTACCCGGCGCCGGGTGCCGCCGGGGCGGGGAGGTCGCGGGCGCGGGAGGCGACGGCGATGCGGACCTCGCCGTCCGCGACGGCGACCTCGACCCCGAGGTGGGTGCCGGGTCCGTGGTGGCGCAACGCGTTGGTGGCGGCTTCGGCGATCACGCGGCCGGTGAGCGGGCGCACGGGATCGGGCACCGCGGTGTCGTCCGGCACCCGGTCGAGGACCAGCCCCGCCGTGCGCAGCTGGGCGAGGACCTCGGCGAGCGCGGGCTCGCCGTCCGGTTCCTCGTCGCCGTGCAGTTCGCGCAGCGTGGCGCGGACTTGGGAAAGCGCGTCACGGCCCGCGGCGAGCATCGCGTCGACGCGACGGCGGTCGGCGGCGGTGAGGTCGCCGACCGCGCGCAGGGCTTCGGCCTGCACGAGCATCACGGTGGTGGTGCGCGCGAGCGTGTCGTGCAGCCGGCGCGCGGTGCGGTCGCGGCGGTCGGCGGCGACGCGCTCCAGGCGGTGGCGGGTGAGCTCCGCGCGTTCGGCGACGTGGCGCTGCCGCTCCACGCCGAGCAGCCACGCGACGACGCAGATCGCCGTGGTCAGCGCCGCGCCGTCCACGAAGCCCTTGGCGGGCACCATCGCCGCGCCGACCGCCGCGGTCGCCGCGGCGCACAGGCCGTGGCGCACGAGCGGGCGCGGCGACATCGGCGCCGTGTAGAGCGCGAGCAGGACCGGGAGGTAGTCGAGGTTGCGGGGCGCGGTGATCAGCAGGTGCGCGACGGTCGTGGCGGCGACCGCCGCGAGCACCCAGCCGGGGAAGCGACGGCGCAGCGGCAGGGGAGCCAGCTGCGCGACGGAGAGCACGAGCCCGGCGGCGCCCTGCGACCACGAACCGCCCAGTGCGAGGAGCACGGCGACCAGCAGGGTGGTGGCGAGGTCGGCGAGGAGCCGTCGATCGGCGAGTCGGCGCACGGGCCGAGGGTAGACTTCGCCGGTGATCGGGATCCGCGTCGTCGACGACCACGCGCTGGTCCGCGAAGGCCTCGCCCTCATCCTCGCCGCGCAGCCGGACCTGACCGTCACCGGCGTGCACGCCGACGGCGCCGAACTCCTGGCCGTGCCCGGCGAGCTCGGCGACGTCGTGCTGCTGGACCTCAACCTGCCCGGCCTCGACGGCATCGAGGTGCTGCGGCGGCTGCGCGCCCGTCCCGGCGCGCCGCGCGTGGTGATGCTGACGACGATCGGGCGCGCCCGCGACATCCGCCGCGCGCTGGCGGCGGGCGCCGACGGGTTCGTGCTGAAGGATTCGACGGGCGAAGAGCTGGCTGCCGCGGTCCGGGCGGCGTGCGCGGGCGTCACCGCCGTGAGCCCGGCCGTCGCGGCGGAGCTGGGCGCGCCGGCCGAACCGTTCACCCCGCGCGAACGCGACGTGCTGGCGCTGCTCGGCCGCGGACTGTCCAATCGGGACATCGCGACGGAGCTCGGCCTGGCGGAACGCACGGTCAAGGTGCACGTCGGCAACCTCCTCGCGAAGCTCCACGTGGCCAGCCGCACCCAGGCGGCGCTCGCCGCGGAGGAGGTCCTGGGCTGAGGCGGGCGTTCGCCCTCGGCGAGACCGGTGGTGCGCGAGTGGTCCGGACCGCCAGGGTGGCGGACATGAGACTTCTGGTGCTGGGCGGGACGGCGTTCGCCGGGCGGGCGGTGGCGGCGGAGGCGCTGCGGCGGGGCCACGACGTCGTGTGCGCGGCGCGCGGCGAATCCGGCGGGGTGCCGGACGGGGCGCGGCTGGTGCGGGTGGACCGGGACGCGCCGGACGGCCTGGCCCCGGTGGCCGGGGAGGAGTTCGACGCGGTCGTGGACGTCGCGCCGTCGTCGTTCCCGTGGGTGCGCCGCGCGCTGGCGGCGTTCGCGGATCGCGTGGGGCACTGGACGTTCGTCTCGACGATCAACGTCTACGCCGACGACGCGACGCTCGGCCAGACCCCGGCGACCGGCCCGCTCGTGCCGGCCCTCGAGCGCCACGCGACCCGCGCCGACCTGATGGCCGACGGCGGCACGCAGTTGTACGGCGGCATCAAGGTCGCCGCCGAGAACGCGGTGCGCGCGGCGCTGGGGGACCGCGCGTTCGTCGTCCGGCCGGGCCTGATCACCGGCCCGGGCGACGACAGCGATCGCTTCGGCTACTGGCCCGCCCGCGGCGGCCGCGCGCTCGTGCCGGACGCGCCCGGCCGGCTCGTGCAGCATCTCGACGTGCGCGACTTGGCCGCGTGGCTCGTCACCGCGTCCGAAACCGGCCTCGGCGGCACCTTCGACGGCGTCGGCCCGGCGGTGCCGCTGGGCGAGCTGCTGCCGGGCATCGCCGCCGCGGTCGACGCGGTCGTGGAGCTCGTGCCCGTCCCGGCGGAGCGGCTGACCTCCGCCGGCGTGAACCCCTGGGGTGGCCCGCGGTCCCTGCCGCTGTGGGTGCCCGAGGAACTGGCCGGCGTCGCCGCGCACGACGCGGCGCCGTCCCTGGCGGCGGGGCTGGCGGTGCGGCCGCTCGCCGACACGGTGGCCGGGGCGCTGGCGACGGAACGGGAACGGGGTCTGGACCGGCCGCGCCGGGCGGGGCTGTCGGCGGCGGAGGAAGCGGAGGTGCTGGCCGGGCTGTGAAGACCGGGGTTCAGCCGGTGGGCTCGGCCGTCTCCGGCAGCGGGCGGGTCAGCTCGCCGTGAGCCACTTGGCCTGGCCGGGCCGGACGGGGACCCAGCAGCCGCGGGCGGGGGAACCGGCGTCGCAGTCCGGCAGGGACAGCAGGGCGCTCAGGACGCGGGCGGCGTGACCCGCCGAGCGCCACAGGCAGGTGACCGGTGCGAAAACGTTTTCTTCCGACGCCGGCATGCGCATCGCGAGCGCGTCGTCCTCGGCGTTGAGGCGGAAGACGTCCACGACCTCGCCGTGGACGCGAACACCGACGACCGCGAGGACTTCGCCGTCGGCGTCACTGGGGTGGACGAACTGGTAACCACGGGCGATGAGGGCGTGCAGACCGGCGTCGACGTCGCAGAGCTCGTCGCCGGGGTGGTTGGTCATCGTCCCTGCCTCTTGCCGCCGTTCGCCCGAGAATCCGCACGTGCAGCCGCACGTTGACGCGGACGGTAGCACGCTCTCCCCCAAGGTAGGACAGACACACTTCGCTTTTTGAGCCCTCGTCGGCGCTTGTGTAGAAGATGTGACATCCGCGGAAAAGAGTCGTTCGTACCAAGGGTGTGTGGCCGACCGGGCAGAAGTGACAGAGACCTGACGGATGTCATTCACCGTGTCAAGTGACGTTCGCGAGGCGGATGCCACCACGGCCGGGTGGTGATCCTGTCGGCCGGGTGGTGACCGGGGCTAGCATCCGGGCGCCCCTCGAAGCAGGGGATCAGTCCACGCACCTCGGGGGTCGGTGATGGGACAACTCGCGATGGTGTTCGCCGGCTTGCCGATGGCCGGCGGCCCCCTCGCCGCGGCGGTGCTGGTTCTGCACCGCCGCCATTCGGCGCGCCCTTCGCGGGCGTCGCGGCGGTTCGCCGAGGAACTGCGCGCCGTCGCGGACGTGCTGCCCCGCGTCCGGCCGATCTCGCTCCCCGTCCGCCGGGCGGGCGGCACCGACTCCGTCTTCGCGACGGTCCACACGTGCCGGCCGTGCCGCGAAGCGACCGTCCCCGCGCCCCGCCGGCCGCCGGCTCCCGTCGAACGCCCGGACTGCGCCCTCTGCGCACGTTGACCCACCGGCGCCGGCCGGCCGCAAGAACGGCCGGGACCGCACCGTTCCAGTCCGAAGTGGACAGCGGCTGAACGGGCGCGGACCGGACTCCGGAGGAAGTGACCCCGGACACGCTGCCCCGGGACTTTTCCGGGCCCCTGCGGTGTTCCACCCATTGCGGAAGCCGGACGACCCCGGTGACCGCCTCGAGCAGGAAGGGGTGAGACCGATGGCGAAGAGCACCCTGCGCCCGGTCGTGAAGCTGCGTTCCACCGCCGGTACGGGATACACGTACGTGGTGACGAAGAACCGCCGCAACGACCCGGACCGGATGGTCCTGCGCAAGTACGACCCGGTGGTCCGCGAGCACGTGGACTTCCGCGAAGAGCGCTGACCGAAGGGCGCCGAACACGCGAAAGGGGCCGGGGATACCACCCCCGGCCCCTTCTTCGTGCGCGCAGCACTCAGCCGCAGCGGCCCAGCGGCGCGTCGAACTTCGCGGTGCCGATCGAGCCGCCCCAGGTGACGCACTTGCCGGCGGCCGAGGCCGTGACCGGACCGGCGAACCAGGAGAACGAACCGGAGTCGGTCTGCTTGGTCCCGTCTTCCACCTGCAGGTACGCGGCGGTCTGCGACGGCGTGCCCGCGCCGGCGTTCTTCATCGTGCTCACGCAGTTCTTGCCGGTGGCCGCGTTGTAGGACAGGTACACGGTGCCCGCGGTGCCGAGCGAACCCTGGTCGATGATCCCGTAGCCCGTGCCGCACGCCGGGGCGCCGAGGTCCGCGTCGGCGAACTTCGCGAAGCGGATCGCGGCGCTGGAGTTGCCCTGCGGACCGCCCTCGAACAGGACGCCGGCGGAGCCGGTGCCGAGCGAGACCAGGTCCGAGTAGGCCGCGTCCTGGCTCCACACCAGGAACCCGTCGGTGTCACCCTGCCAGCTGCCGCCGTTGTCGAACGACGAGCGGATGCGCAGCGCGTGCCGGTGGTCGCACACCGATGGCCCGGCGAAGATCAGCCGCGTGTAGGCGCCGCCGGTGTCCGTGGCGCTCAGCGCCAGCGTCGAACCCTGTACGTCCGGTGTTTTCGCGAGACCGGGTTCGACCTTGAACTTCTGGCTGAACGTCTGCCCGCCGTCGGTGCTGATCGCGTACGCCCGCTCGACGGTGGAGCACATCGTGCCCGCGTTGTTGCGCGCCGACGCGTAGATCGTGCCGTCGGGCAGTTCGGTGAGGCTGATCTCCTGCGGGTTCAGCGTGCTGTTGTCCGTGCTGGCGTCGGTGGCGCCGCGGTGCCAGGTCGAGCCGCGGTCGTCGCTGTAGATGATCGAGCCGGTGTCCGCGGCGGAGCCGTTGATCTGGTAGCTCATGCCGGCGACGAGCCGTCCCTGGTGGGCGCCGCGCGTGAGCACCGAGGCGTGCGACGGCCCGGTCGCCAGCCAGCCCGGCGGCGCCGTGAAGCCGAGCTGCGTCGTGAGCACCTGCGGCGCCGCCCACGTGGTGCCGTTGTCCTTGCTGATGCTCACGCGCGGCGTGCGGCCGCAGGAAGCGTGGGGGCTGATGCACTGCATCACCGAGAGCAGGACCACGCGGCCGTTGGGTTCGTCCGCGGTCGGCGGGACGACCACGGGTGTGGGGTTGCCCTTCGTGTCGCCGAAGCCCTGGATCACGATCTGCAGCGGACCCCACGTGGAGCTGCCCTTGGGCAGCCGCTTCATCACGAGGTCGATGTCACCGGCGTCGGCGCAGCTGTTCTTGCGCCCCTCGGCGAACGCGAGCAGATCGCCGTTGTTGGCCTTGACGATCGCCGGGATGCGGAAGCACGAGTAGCCCCCGGTCCCGGCCTGGTACACCGCCGTGCTCGCCGCGTCCGCCGATGCGGCGGGCGCGGCACCCGGCACCGCGGCCGCCGCGCCGAACGCCGTCAGCCCGGCGAGCGCCGCGAGCAGTCCTCGTGCGACACGTCTCAACTTCACTGTCGGATCTCCGTCCTGGGGGCCGGTCCGCGCCCCGCGGGCCGGCGTCGAAAGTGCGCCCAGGCTCCGGCGCGGTCGTACAACCGCCGTACAACCGCGCGCACAATCGCTTTTGTACCAACGGATTCCGTTTGCCAAGCGGTGATCTCACCGTGATCGTCCCACGTCCTACCAGGTACGGCGGCTCTCGGTCGCCAGGGCTCTCGCGGGGGCGGGGCCTGTAGCGGGCGCTACGCTCTGGGGAGAAGTGCCCGCGACCGGTGAACGAGGGAGGAACCGGTGAGCGAACCCGGTGCCCCCGTCGGCGTCCGGTTCGAGCTGCTGGGGCCGCTGCGTGCGTGGCGTGGGGGCCACGAGCTCGCGATCGGCTCGCCGGCGCAGAACCTGCTGCTCGCGGTCCTGCTCGCCCGCGCCGGTCAGCCCACCGGGGTCGACGAGCTCGTCGGGCTCCTGTGGGACGACGAGCCGCCGGCCAGCGCCGTCAACGTGATCCAGCGCTACGTCGGGGCGTTGCGCCGGCTCGTGGAGCCGGATCTGCCCGCGCGCTCGCCCGGACACTGGCTCGTGCGCCACCCCGGCGGGTACGGCCTGCAGGTGGACGCGAGTTCGTCCGATCTCGTGGAGTTCCGCACGAGGGTGCAGCGCGCCCGCCGCTCGCAGCACGCCGACGAGGCGCTGGTGGAGTTCAACGCCGCGCTGGCCCTGTGGCGCGGCCCGTGCGCGGCCGGGCTGATGATGCCCGGGCGGGCCCGGGCGCTCCTGGCCGGCATCGACCAGGAGGGCCTCGCCACCGTCGTGGAGGCCGCCGACGTCGCGCACGCGGCGGGGCGCCCGTTGCAGCCGTTGCTGGCGCACCTCGAACGCGCCGTGAGAGCCGATCCCTTCAACGAGACCGTGCACGCCCGGTTGATGCTCGCGCTCGACTCAGTCGGCCGCCGGGCCGCAGCGCTCGAGGTGTACCGCGAGATCCGCAAGCGGCTGGTCGACGAGCTGGGGGTGGAGCCGGGCGCGGAACTCACGCGGATGCAGCACGACGTGCTGGCGCAGCAGGCGGAAGAGCCGCCGGCGGCGCGCGCGCCGCAGACCCGTCCCTTGGTGCGGCCGGCCCAGCTGCCGCCGGATCTGGCGACGTTCACCGGCCGCCGCGACCAGCTGGCCCGGCTCACGAAGCTGTTCGGCTGCCCCGCCGAAGCCCGCCGGGTCACCGTCGTGGTGATCGACGGGCTGGCCGGGACCGGGAAGACCTCGCTCGCGATCCACTTGGCGCACCAGGTCGCCGACCGGTTCCCGGACGGGCAGCTGTACGTGAACATGCGCGGTTTCGACCCCACCGGCGCGACGGTGGACCCGGCCGACGCGCTGCGCGGGTTCCTGGACGTGCTGGGGATCGAGCCGACGCAGGCGCCGACGGGGCTGGACGCACGCAGCGGGCTTTACCGCAGCCTGCTCGCAGGACGGCGGATGCTGGTGGTGCTGGACAACGTCCGCGACGGTGACCAGGTGCGTCCGCTGCTGCCGGGCAGCGCGGGGTCGGCGGTGATCGTGACGAGCCGCAACCGGCTGAGCGCGCTGGTGGCCACCGAGGACGCCGATCTGCTGACGCTGGACACGCTGTCGTCGTCGGAGGCGCGGGAGACGCTGGTGCGCCGCCTCGGCGAGGAGAAGGTCGCCGCGGAGCCGGAGGCGGTGGAGGAGATCATCGAGCTGTGCGGGCGGCTGCCGCTGGCGCTCGCGATCGTCGCCGCGCGGGCCCGCACGCACCCGCAGTTCTCGCTGGCCGACATCACCGCGAAGCTGCGCGCGACGCAGGGCACGCTGGAGGCGTTCCGCGGGGACAGCGCGGGCGACGTGCGGACGGTGTTCTCGTGGTCGTACCGGATCCTCGAACCCGGCGCGGCGCGGCTGTTCCGGCTGCTGTCGCTGCACCGCGGCGCGGACCTGTCCACCGCCGCCGCCGCGAGCCTCGCCGGCACGCCGTCGCACGAGGCGCAGGACTTGCTCGACGAGCTCACGCGCATCCGCTACCTGAGCGAGCACCGGCCGGGCCGCTACCTCGCCCACGACCTGGTGCGCTCGTACGCGATGGAGCTGCGCGAGCAGACCGATCCGCCCGCGGAACAGGCGGCGGCTCTCGCGCGGCTGGTGAACCACTACCTCGTCAGCGCCCACAGCGCGTACCTCGCGCTGAACCCGCACCAGCTGCCGATCGATCCGCCGGTGCTGGAGCCGGGCGTGACGGCCGACCAGGCGAGCGGGTACGGCGAGGCGATGGAGTGGTTCGAGGCCGAGCTGCCCGCGCTGACGCTGCTGATCCGGCAGATCTCGCGCGTGCCGGAGCTGGCCGGGTCGGTGTGGAAGCTCGTGCTGAGCCTGCAGCCGTACTACCAGCGCAGTGCGCTCTACCACGACTGGCGCACGCAGGCGGAGCTCGCGCTGCACGTCGCCGTCGGCAGCGGCGACCTGGTGGCGCAGGCGAACGTGCACCGCAGTCTCGCGGGGGCCTACCACTTCGAGGAGCGCTACGACGAGGCGCTCGAACACCTCAACCGCACGAGCGAGCTGTTCGAACAGCTGGGGATGGGGGCCGATCAGGCCTACGTGCACAGCAACTTCGGCACGGTGTTCGCGAAACTGGGCCGGTTCAACGCGGCTCTGGAACACCACGAGCGCGCGTTCGAGCTGTACCGGGCCAGCGGCAACGTCAAGGGCGAGGCCATCGGGCTCGAGGGGATCGGGCGCTGCCTCAGCGAGATGGGTGGCAACGCCGAGGCCGTGCCGCTGATCCTGCGGGCGATGAAGCTGTACGAGGACATCGGCGACCGCAACGGCGAAGGCAATTGCTGGAGCACGCTGGCCACGGCGTACGGCGCGCTCGGTCACCTCGATCAGGCGATCGACGCGTGGCGCCGCGCCGTGACGTACTACCGGGAACTCGGCAACCGCACCGACGAATCGGATTCGCTCGTGGCCCTCGGCGACGCCCTGAGCGACGCCGGCGATCCCGAAGGCGCCGAGAAGGCCTGGCGGGAAGCCCTCGACGTGCTCGACGAGCTGGGGATGCCCGCGGCGGCGGGCGTGCGCAAGCGGCTCGACGGGCCGGCCGCCGAGGTTTCCCCGCCGCCGGGCGGCTGAGTCCACGGCACCGGCGAGCGGTACCGGGCGGGCCCGGCAGGGGAGAAAACCTCGCTGCCGGGCGGAAACCGGGTCAGATCAGGCCTTCGCGGATCGCGTAGGCGACGGCGTGGGCGCGGTTGCGCAGTTCGAGCCGCACGGTCATCTTGCTGATGATGTTCTTCACCGTGCGCTCGCTGTAGCCCAGCTGGTGGGCGACTTCGCCGGCGGAGAGGCCGTCGGCGAGGAACCGCAGGATGTCGGTCTCGCGGCGGTCGAGGCGGGTCTGGCGGGCGGCCGCGTGGGTGAGGCGGCGCACCTGCGTGGTCAGGCGCTCGACCGGGTCCGCGGGGTGCGCGCCGGCGGCGTCGAGGACCGCCTGGATCACCGCTTCGCTCCGGGTCGTCGCCTTGTCCAGGACCGTGACGACGCGGTGCTGGGCGAGCTCGCCGACCGGGAGGTCGTCGAGGCGGCCGATGACGAGCACGGTCGGGATGTCGAGGGTGGCGGCGACGCGCTCGAGGATGTCGCTCGTGCGGGGCGTGAGCCGGTCGGTGACCACGAGCGAGACCTCGGCGCCCATCGGCCGCGTGCGGTCGACGATGGTGACCTCGGGCCTGCCGTCGAAGTAGCTCTCCAGGCACGCGCGCGTGAGCGCGTCGGAAACCGAGAGCAAGGTCCGTACGGTCCCCGTCCGCAGGGTCTGGTTCATGGCACCAGCATGCGCGCGCGCACTGATCATCCACGGGGTGTGCGGTGCCGGGCGTTCAGTGGTCGTTCAGTCGGCACGCAGAGGACCCCTTCGTGCTGCCCGTTCGGCCACCGCGCCCGGAAAAACCTCGACTCCGCGGTGGTGATCGAGTTTGATGCCCGTGGGGGCAGGTGGGTTCCTCCGGGGACCCCGGACGACGAGCTGGTGCGAACACATGGACGACGTCTTGGCCGAGGTGGCCGAACTGGGGCTGGCCGCGAAACTGACGCCGGTGGCGGGCGGCGCCGCCCCGGTGTGGCGGTGCGATCTGCTGCGCGACGGCGTGGCGCTGTCCGACGGGCCCGGCTACGGCGCGGGCGCGGACGCCGAGAACGACGCCGTGCTCGACGCGTTGACCCGCCGGTTCGCCGGCGCCGCGTGGCTGCGCCCGGCCGACGTGCGCGCGGTGCCCGCGCCCGAACTGGCGACGGGCCGGCTCGCCGATGACGAGACCGTGCGCTCGCTCGCGCGCTACACCGACCTGCCCGTGGGCACCCTGTCGTACCGGCGGCTGCTGCCGACCGGGCCCGGCCCGCTCGCGTCGGTGCCCGCGCTGCTCGCGATCAGCGACTACGGCCGCGGCGGGCACATGCTGCTGCGCCACTCGGTGGGCGACGTCGTGGACTACGACGCGCTCGGCACCCGGCCGGCGGTCGCCGCGTGGGCCGCCGCGGGGACGCGCGCCGAGGCGACCGTGCGGGCCCTCACCGGGCTGTTCGACCACGACGCGCACAACGCGATGCTCGCCGGTTCCCGGCCGGCCCTGCTCGACCCGGGCACGCTGCCGCCGGACCTGGCCGCGCTGCTGGCGTCGGCGGCGCTCGCCGCGGGCGGCCCGGTGCGCGTCGCCGACCTGACGCCCCAGCTCGGCGTGCCGGCCTACCTCGCCGGCGACCGCGCCGTGTGGGGTTCCGGTGTGTCGTTCAGCCGCCGGCGCGCGCTGACCGGTGCGTTGACGAGCCTGCTGCGCCGCGCGGCCGCGTGCCCGGCCGCGCGGCTGACTCCGGTGGCCGAAGCGGCGGAACTGGTGCCCTACCGCGAGAACAACTTGAGCGGCACGGCGCCGCAGCTGCTCGCCGAGCTGCTGGACAGCCTCGCCGCGCGGGATCTCGCGGCGTTCCAGCGGGAGCACCACACCGGGCGGGTTTCGGTGGTGCACGTCCTGGTGCCCGGTTTGCGCTGTCGCGACCAAGGGCTGACCGCCGTCTGAACGGAGTGTGACCCGGTTCTCGTGAACCGGCCGGCGATGCCGTCCGTATAGGGAAGAGGACTACCTTGTCCCGGGCGGAAAGGAAACCCGTGTCACTCTCCACCAGCACCGACGACCCAGAGCGCTCCGGCGAGGACGCGGAAGTCCCGCCGCCCGGACGGAGCCGCGCGCGCCGCGTGGCGGCGGTGGTGCTGACGGTGGTGGCGGGGTTGCTCGTGTTGTTCGCGCTGGTCGCGCCGGACAACCTGGCGGAGCTGACGCCCGCGGCGTTCGTGCGGATCCCGGTGGAGGCGCTGGTCGTCACGGCGCTCGCGCTGGTGCTGCCGCCGCGGTGGCGCCGCGTGCTGGCCGGTGTCGTGGGCGCGGTGCTCGGGGTGCTGACGGTGCTGAAGCTCGTGGACATGGGCTTCAACGAAGTGCTCTCGCGCCCGTTCGACCCGATCCTCGACTGGAGTTTCGTGAGCGCGGGCCTCGATTTCCTGCGCGGTGAGGTCGGCGGCGCCGGCGCCGTGGCGGCCGCGATCGGGGTGGTGCTGCTGATCCTGGCGGTCGTCGTGTTCACCGTGTTCGCCGCGCTGCGCCTCACGCGCCTGGCCGCGGGCCGGCGCACCGGGTCGACTCGGGTGCTGGCCCTGCTGGGTGTCGTGTGGATCGTCGCGGCGGTGTTCGGGGTGCAGCTCGCGCCCGGCCAGCCCATCGCCTCGCGCAGCGCCGCCGCGCTCGCGTTCGCCGACCTGCGCCAGGTCGGCACCGACCTGCACGACAAGCAGGAGTTCGCCGCGCAGCTCGCTTCCGACCCGTTCCGCGAGGTGCCGGGCGACCAGCTATTGCAGGGCCTGCGCGGCAAGGACGTGCTGCTGACGTTCGTCGAGAGCTACGGCCGCTTCGCGATCGAGGGCTCCGACATCGCCCCGGCCATCGACGCCCAGCTCGACGCCGGCACGCAGCAGCTCGCCGCCGCGGGCTTCTCCGCCCGCTCCGGTTTCCTGGACTCCGCCACCTTCGGCGGCGGCAGCTGGCTCGCCCACTCCACCGTCCAATCAGGAACGTGGGTCGACAACCAGCAGCGCTACAACACCTTGCTCGGCAGCGACCGCCTGTCGCTGACGCGCGCCTTCGGCAAGGCCGGCTGGAAGACGGTGCAGGACGTGCCCGCCCACACGGAGCCCTGGCCCGAGGGCAAGTACTACGGTTTCCAGCAGTACTACGACTTCCGCAACGTCGGCTACCAGGGCCCGGGCTACGCCTACGCCACGATGCCCGACCAGTACACCCTGTCGTTCCTCCAGCGCACCGAACTCGCCGCGCAGAACCGCAAACCCGTGATGGCCGAAGTCGACTTCGTCTCCAGCCACGCCCCCTGGTCCCCGCGCCCCACCCTCGTCGACTGGAACAAAGTCGGCGACGGCTCGATCTTCGACCCGCAGCCCGCCCAGGGGGAGGACCCCGAACAGGTCTGGAAGGACCCCAACCAGATCCGCCACGCCTACGGCAAAGCCATTCAGTACACTTTGGACACCCTGGTCTCCTACCTCAAGACCTACGGCACCGCCAACACCGTCCTCGTCTTCCTCGGCGACCACCAGCCCCCGGTCGTCACCCCCGCCGGCGTGAGCCACCAGGTCCCCATCACCATCGTCGCCAAGGACCCCTCCGTCCTGAACCGCATCTCCGACTGGCACTGGACCCCGGGCCTCAAACCCGCACAATCCGCCCCCGTCTGGAAAATGGACACCTTCCGCGACCACTTCCTGACCGCCTTCGCCAAGTAGGACACGGAACGCACACGGCAACGCCCCTACGCCACCCACCAGCGCACCCACCCCACCCCGGCCGCACCGATCTACCCAACCCCCAGTGCACCCAGGCCCCGCCCTGCACCTCGATCCCCGCCTTCTCCGCGGTCTGGACCACGTGTCAAGGTACTCTTTCCCGCCTTGACACGTGGTCCAGACCGTGGCGACCATCAAGGGTCGGGGTGCCCCTCGCAACCACCCCGGGCGCAACGTTGCGCGCCAGCGCAACGAGCCGCCCCCTGCCAACTCCCACCCTCCACCCGTTGGCAACTTCCCCGGTCCCGGGCCACCACGAAAATCCGAACCTTCACACCACCCCGTAGCGCCCAGACCCTTCGCAGGCCTAACCTTCCCCGCAACCGGTCCCCACCGGCGTCCCCACCGCCGTCCCCCCGGGACCCCCGTCCCACCGTTTCCACTTCGCTACCCAACAGATACTTCCGCCTTGAAAATGTTTCCTTTATCCTGGATCCAATCGCCAATCCGAGAGGAAGGGCCTCCATGACCGATCCCCACTCCGTCCGGGCGGATCTCGTCACCTGCACCAGCCTGCTGGTCTTCAAGGGCGTCCTCGACTACAGCGGCCACCTGTCCGCCCGGGTGCCGGGCACGACCGACCGCGTCTACATCCAGCCCCGCGACGCCAGCCGGGCCGCTCTGAAACCGGAAGACCTGCTGGTCGTGGACCTGGACGGCAACCTCGTCGAAGGCGAGCTGCCGCCGCCGGCCGAGACGGCGATCCACACCGGCGTCTACCGGGCGCGGCCGGACGTGAACTTCGTCTGCCACGGACACCCGACGCTGTCGACGTCGTTCTCGATGGTCGAGCACCCGCTGCTGCCGATGCGCCACTTCGCGTACAAGTTCCCCGACGGGCTGGCCGTGCACCCGGACCCCACGCACATCCGCTCCCGCGAGCAGGGTGACGCGGTGGCCAAGACCCTGGGTGACGCCGGCGCGTGCCTGCTGCGCTCCCACGGCACGGTAGTGGTGGCCAAGCGGGTGCAGCAGCTGCTGATGGACTGCCTCGACCTCGAGGAGAACGCCCGCACGCTGCTCATCGCCCGGCAGCTCGGCACACCGCTGCCGCTCACGCCCGAAGAGATCACCCAGGTGGCCGAGAGCTACGACCGCGGCGGGCACCGCCCCGGCAAGCTCTGGGACCACTACGTGCACCTCGGCCGCCAGGCCGGCGTGCTCGCCGCCTGACCCGCTCCACCGTCCACATCGGACGCACGCTACACCCGGCCGTAGCCGCGAAACCCCGCTGCGGCAGTCGTTGTGCGCACCTTCGAGGTCCACAGTGCACAGCGCGTGCACTCGTACGTCATCCCCGAACCCGAACAGTTCACGGCCGGATAAGTTGACCCTCGTGTCGAATGGATCCAGGCTCCAACTGACAAACCGGAGGAGGTAGCGGTGTCCCTCACCGAAGACACGAGCTTGGCCAGTTCCGCTCCGGACCGGGCCGGACCCCCGGCGCCGGCCACCCGCAGGTTCCGGATCCCGTGGAACGCGAAGGTCCGCCGGTGGGTGCTGCCCATCGCGTCGGTCGTCGTGTTCCTGGGCGTGTGGCAGATCTTCGGCGCCCAGGTCAACCCGATCCTGCTGGCCACCCCGTCGGCCGTCGCGTCGTCCTTCGTGGACATCATCGGCAACGGCGAACTCGGCGCGGCGTTCCTGCGGGCCATGGAGGTGCTCGCCGCGGGCTTCGGCATCTCCGCCGTGGTCGGTATCGCGGTGGGCGTGTGGATGGGCCGGCGCGAAACCGTGGCTCGCGTGCTCAACCCCTACGTGAGCTTCTTCCAGGCGACGCCGCTGATCGCGCTCACCCCGCTCGTGGTGATCTGGACCGGCATCGGCTTCGTCTCGGAAATCACGATCACGTTCCTGCTCGCGGTGTGGTCGATCATCATCAACACCGCCGAGGGCACGCGCAACACCCCGGCGATCCTGCTCGACATGGCGAAGGTCTACCGGGCGGGGGAGTGGTCGGTGGTGCGCCACGTGGCGATGCCCAACGCCGTGCCCTACATCTTCGCCGGGCTGCGCATCGCGCTCGCGAAGGCACTGATCGGCGTGATCATCGGCGAGATGGACATCAGCCTCAAGGGTCTGGGCGGGCTCATCCAGAACTACGGCGACTCGTTCCAGACCGCGCCGCTGCTCGCGTCGATCATCAGCTCCTCGATCGTCGGCGTCGTCGGCACGATCATCCTCGAGGTGCTGCGCCGCAGGCTCGCCCCGTGGTCCTCGAACGCCTCCGCCCACACCCGGGTCTGAAAGCCCGGCCAGCCACCGAAAGGTCCGCCATGAGCGCACCCACGGCCTGCATCGAGATCGAGCACGTGTCCAAGCGCTACCAGCGCCCGGGCCGCAAGGCCGAGAGCTTCCTCGCCGTCTCCGACGTGCACCTGGACATCCGCCAGGGCGAGTTCATCTCGCTGATCGGGGCGTCGGGGTGCGGCAAGACCACGTTGCTGCGCATGATGTCCGGTCTCATCCCGGTCGACGACGGGCAGATCCGCATCAACGGCAACCCGGTGGACGGCGTGCCGCCCTCGATCGGGTTCGTGTTCCAGGAGCCGGCGCTGCTGCCGTGGAAGACGGTGCGCGAGAACCTGGCCTTCGCGTTGAAGGCCAAGGAACTCGGCCCGGCCGAGGTCGACGCCGCGATCGCCGCCAAGCTCGAGATGACGAGCCTGCAGGACTTCGCGGGCTACTACCCGTCGGCGCTCTCCGGCGGCATGCAGCAGCGCGCCGGGCTGGCGCGGGCGCTCGCGTGCGACCCGGACGTGCTCTTCATGGACGAACCCCTGTCCGCGCTCGACGCCTTCACCCGGCGCCGGCTGCAACAGGACATCGCCACGATCATCCAGGGCATCGGCGCGACCACGGTGCTCGTGACGCACGACGTCGACGAGGCCGTGTTCTTCTCCGATCGCATCGTGGTGATGGGCACCTCGCCCGGCTCCGTCCGCGACGTGGTCGAGGTCCCCTTCCCCAAACCGCGCACGCACGCGGAACTCCTCGGCGACCCCGAGGTGGCGAAGCTGCGCGACCACGTGCTGGGCATCGTGCTCGGCCTGCACTGAAACACCCGCTCGAATCCCCTCTCCCCGTCTCCACCCGAACCGTCCAGAAAGGAGGGTCCGCGATGTCCGCACCCGCTTCGCGGCGGCGCCGCAGGGCGCTCGTCGCCGGCGCGATCGCCGCGCTGACCGTGTCGCTGGCGACCGCGTGCAGCTCCGGCGACGCGGCCGCCGGGACCGGCGACAAGCTGCCGACCTCGGCCGACGGCACGCCGAACCTCAAGGGCACCACCATCCGCATCGTGACCGGCGCGGCCCCCGCCATCGAAGACACCAAGATCGCGCTCGTCGCCCAGGTCCTCAAGGGCTGGGGCGCCGACGCGACGATCGTGAACCAGACCGGTGACCCGGCGGCGATCCGCGTGCTGCTCGCCGGCGACGCCGACATCGGCACGCTCGCCGTGTCGTCGTCGATCAACTCGGGCCTGAAGATCTTCGGGCCGAGCCAGCCGCGGCTCGACTACCACTTCATCGGCGCGCCTTCGCTCACCTCGATGAAGGACCTGCCGGGCCACGTCTACGGCACGTCGAACGTGCACGGCGTCGAGGCGCTGATGTTCGCCGACCTGCTGGCGAAGAACAAGATCGATCCGAAGTCGGTCACGACGACCGTGGCCGGTGGTGCGTCGGTGCGCGTGAGCGCGATGCTCACCCACCACATCGACGCGACGTTCGCCCACGCCACCGACGTCTCGAAGCTGACCTCGGCCGGCTTCCACGACCTCGTGACGATGTCGAAGACCGCGCCGGAGCTCGCGGACTCGTTCCTCGCGACCTCGCCGCAGTGGCTCGCGAGCCACGGGGCGCTGGCCGTGGCGATCGACCAGGCGTGGATCAAGGCGGCGCAGATCTTCAACACCGACAAGGACCAGTGGGTCAAGGCCGCGGTCGTCTACGCCAAGGCGGACCAGAAGGAAGCGTCCTCGACCTACGACGCGCTGAAGGCGGCGGACACGTTCCCGGCGTCGAAGAGCGCGTACTCGGAGGCTTCGGCGAAGACGCAGGAAGACCTGGCCAACCAGGTCGGCGCGATCACCAAGGCCCCCGCCACGTCGGTCTGGGTCGACACCGCGACCTGGGACAAGGCGACGGCGGCGATGAACCTCGGGTGACCCGCCCGGGGATCGGCTCGCCGGGGTCGGTCCGATAATGGATCCAGGATACGATTGTCCGGTCTACCTGGACGAACGGAAATCGCTTGACGGCCGGGTGCGCCGGTCGAGGGGAGGCTAGTCACGATGGCTCAGCGTCAGTCCGGCGGAGCCGGCGGAGCCGGCGGGGGCACGGGCAGCGGCGCCGGTGAGGGTTCCGCGATCACCGGCCGCGCCAGTTTCGACGAGGTCGTGTCGCGGTTGTCGAGCGGTTACCGGTCGATCGGCGACATGGTCTACGAAGTGCTGCGCCAGGCGCTGCTCTCCGGGGCGTTCGCCCCCGGGGAGCACCTCCGGCAGGAGGCGCTCGCCACCGCGATCGGGGTCTCCCGGCTGCCGGTGCGGGCGGCGCTGCTGCGGCTCGACGCCGAGGGGCTGGTGGAGTTCCACCCGCGCCGCGGCGCCGTGGTCAAGACGCTCACGCCGGAGCAGCTCATCGAGATCTACGAGCTGCGCGACCTGCTCGAGACCCACGCGCTGCGCAAGTCCATGAAGACGATGACCCCGGAGCGGATCGCCAGCCTGCGCAAGAGCGCGGAGGTGCTGGACTCCGAGGAAGAGGGCGAAGGCTTCCTCGACGTCCGGGTGCGGTTCTACCGGGAGCTCTACGACGCCGAGCACAACCCGCGGCTCGTGGAGCTGATCGAGGACCTGCGCAGCAGCGTCGGGCGCTACCTGCTCGGCTGGCGGGTCTCGGGCCGCCGCAGTCACCACGGCCGGCACACCACGCTCGTGGACCACGTGGAGCGCGGTGACGCCGCGAAGGCCGAGGCCTCCCTGCACGAGCACCTGCGCGAGGTGAGCGAGGGCGTCGCGAAGATCCTTTCCGGCGAAAGCGATCGCGAACCCGACAGCGAATTCCCCGCCTGACGGTATCCGCGCAACCCGAAAAACCGCATTCGAAAAACAATTCCGCACCGCGTTTTTCGCGGTGTTCCCCAAACGTGTTCGTCAACCCGGCCGAATGGCCGGGCAGGTACCCCCTGCCCGGAATCCGGCGGGCAGGAGGGAACGGAAACAGCATGAGAACTGACGAGGTCTCCTGGTTCAGCGACGGCGAGCGCGTCAGCGGCCTGTGGCGCACCCCGGACGAGGGTGAGGGCCCGTACCGCGTCGTCGTGCAGGGCCCCGGCTGGCTGGGCCTGAAGGACGCGAAGCTCTACGTCCGCTACCACCAGGCGCTCACCGACGCCGGGTTCGCGGTGCTGGTGTTCGACTACCGCGGGTTCGGCGACTCCGGGGGTGATCCGGAACTGCTCTCGCCGGCGCGGCAGCTGGCCGATCTGCGCAGCGCCGTCACCTACGCCGAAGCGCGGCCGGACGTGCTGCCCGACTGCATCGGCGCGTTCGGCAGCGGCGGCACGGGCGGGGGCAACGCGGTGCTGCTGGCTTCCGTCGATCCGCGCGTGCGGGCGGCGGTGAGCCAGCTGCCCGTGGCCGACGGCGGCGACTGGCTGCACCGCATGCGCAGCGAATACCAGTGGCTCGACTTCCTGGCGGAGCTGGCGGCCGACCGGCGCGAGCGCACGCTGCACGGCGCGGGCCGGCTCGTGAACCCGCGCGAGGAGATCATGGTGCCGACTTCGGAGCGCCGGGCCACCAGCGTCAAGTCCGATGTGGACGGACGGGTGCCGAAGCAGGTGCGCCTCGCCGCGGCGGAGGAGATCATCGCCTACCGCCCGGCCGAGGCGGCGGCGACGCTGGACACGCCGCTGCTCGTGATCGGCGTGGAGAACGACGCCACCACGCCGACCGACCACGCGGAGCGGATCTACGAAGCCGCCCGCGGGCCGAAGGAACTGATCATGCAGCGGCACACGAGCCACTACGCCGCGTACGACAAGTACTGGACCGCGACGACGCCGCGCATCGTCGCGTGGTTCGAGCAGTACCTCCGCCCGGCCGACGTGGTCGTGCGGTCGAGCAAGCGGGGGGAGCACCCCGTCGTTCTGGAGGTGAAGGCATGACTATCGATCTCCGTGTGGCCGGTGGCCGCGTGCAGTTGCCCAGCGGCGCCGTCGACGGCGACCTGCTGGTGAACGAGGGCAAGGTCGTCGGCGTCGTCGCCGGCTCGGTGGAGGTGGCCGACGTCGGGCGCACGGTCGACGCCACCGGGAAACTCGTGCTGCCCGGCATGGTCGACGTCCACGTGCACACCCGTGAGCCCGGGTTCACGCACAAGGAGGACATCCACACCACTTCGCTGCAGGCGGCCGCGGGCGGGGTCACCACGATCTTCGGGATGCCGAACCTGAACCCGCCGACCACCACGGCGCAGACGCTGCGCGAGGTGTTCGACCTCTACGCCGAGAAGTCCATCGTGGACTGGAACCACAACCCGGCCGCGACGCAGCCCGACGAGATCGCGCCGATGGCCGCGATGGGCGTGAACGCCTACAAGATCTACATGGTCGTGGACACCGGCCGCACCTACCCGCACCCGGCGGGCACCGGCATGCACGGGCACGGCGACCTGCTGCGCATGATGGACACGATCGCCAAGACCGGCAAGCGGTTCATCATCCACCCGCACGACCAGTCCCTGATGGACTACATCGAAGGGGAATACCTGGCGCGCGGGGAGAACACGCCGCAGGGCTACGCGTCGGCCTACGCCGCGCGCAACGGCGTCATCTGGGACACCGCGATCGAGGTCGTGCTGCGGCTGGCCGAGGCGTCGGGCTGCCCCGTGCACCTCGCGCACATCCAGACGCGCCGGTCGGTCGAGGCGGTGCGCCGGGCGCGCGAGCACGGCGTGGACGTGACGTGCGAGGTGAACCACTGGCTGCCGTTCCTGTCCACTTGGGACGACGTCGAGAAGCTCGGCCCGTACGCGCTGTCCTACTGGGTGCCCGACGACGGCCGCGAAGCCGTGTGGGACGGCCTGCGCGACGGCACGATCGACATGTTCTCCTCCGACCACGCGCCGCACACGCGCGAGGAGAAGGAGATCGGCTGGACGAAGATGTGGAGCTCGCACACGGGCACCCCCGGCATCCAGTACTTCTACCCGCTCACGCTCGACGCGGTGAACAAGGGCCTGCTCACCCTCGACCGCGCGGTGGAGCTGGTGGCCGGCGCGCCGGCGGACAAGTTCGGTCTCTCGGGGGTGAAGGGCGCGCTGACGCCGGGCTGCGACGCGGACTTCGTGATCGCGGACCTCGACGCGCCGTGGACCATCGCAGGCGACGGCGTGCTGTCGAAGATCGGCTGGACCCCCTACGACGGCCGGCAGCTCACAGCCGCGATCGAGCAGACCTACGTGCGCGGCACCGAGGTGTTCGCGGACGGCAAGGTGACCGGCGAGGCCGGGCACGGCAAGCAGGCGGTGTCAGGAAAGGTGCAGAACGCATGAAGTTCGGACTGCTGCTCCCGCATTTCGGCGAGCACGCCACGCGCGACAACGTGCTCCAGGGCGCGATCATGGCCGAGAAGGCCGGGTTCGACTCGGTGTGGGTGCGCGACCACCTGGTGTTCGAGCCGCACGGCGAGATGGAGAAGCCCAACCGCACGTTCTACGACGCGCTCACCACGCTCACCGCGATCGGTGCGGTGACCGAGCGCATCGAACTGGGCACGGGTTCGCTGATCCCGTTCCGCCACCCGCTCGTCACCGCGCTCATGACGGGCACGATGACCCAGCTGTTCGGCCCGCGCGTGATCCTCGGCTTCGGGGCCGGCACGTTCGACCACGAATTCGAGGCCATCGAATGGGGTGAGCGCGACCGCGTCGAGCTCGTGCGCTCCAACGCGGAGATCTTCAAGCGCGTGTTCACCGAGAACAACGTGGACTACTCGGACGCGAACTTCTCGTTCACCGACGTCTCGATCGAGCCGAAGCCGCTCGGCGGGCGGGTACCGTTCTGGTATTGCGGCGCGACGCCGCGGTCGGCGCGGCTCGCGGTGGAGTTCTGCGACGGCTGGATGCCGGGCCGCATCTCGATGGCGACGCTCGACAAGCGCGTGCGGACGATGCGGGACCTGTCGGAGCAGGCCGGCCGGACGACGCCGACGGTGGCCGTGATCCCGCCCACGTCGATCGAGCGCACGTACGAGGAGGCGGTGAAGCACGTGAACATCCCGGGCCTGCTGGCCTGGGCGAACAAAGCCAAGTTCGCGGTCAAGCCGCCGTCCGGCCGGTTCGAGACCGTGAAGGATCTCTCAGGTCAGCTCATCGTCGGGACCCCCCAAGATGCACTGGAGGAGATCGACCGCTTCGCCGCTACGGGGGTGGAACACCTGGTGTTCGACTTCCGGTTCAAGTTCGACCGGTGGTTCGATCAGATCGAGCTGCTGGGGTCGGAGATCATCGGCAAGGTGAACGCGGGAGTCTGAGAGAGGACGAGGTCCATGGTGAGGTTCGGGTACAAGGCGTCGGCCGAGCAGTTCGCGCCGGCCGAGCTGCTGCGCTACGGCGTGCTGGCCGAGGAGAACGGGTTCGACTCGGTGTTCGTGAGCGACCACCTGCAGCCGTGGCGCCACGACGGCGGGCACGCGCCCGCCGCGCTGCCGTGGCTCGGCGCCCTCGGCTCGGCGACGCAGCGGGTGGTGCTCGGCACGAGCGTGCTGACGCCGACGTTCCGCTACCACCCGGCCGTGGTGGCGCAGGCGTTCGCGACGCTCGGGTGCCTCTTCCCGGGCCGGGTGGTGCTGGGCATCGGGTCGGGCGAGTCGATGAACGAGTCGCCGCTGGGCATCGAGTGGCCGGAGCCGAAGGTGCGCTTCGGGCGGCTGAAGGAGGCGATCGAGCTCATCCGCACGTTGTGGACGGAGGAGCGCGTGGACTTCGAGGGCACGTACTACCGCACCGAGAAGGCGACCGTGTACGACCGCCCCGACGTCCCGGTGCCGCTGTACATCGCGGGGTCCGGCCCGGCGGCCACGCGCCTGGCCGGCCGCCGCGGTGACGGCTTCATCACCACGAGCGGCAAGGCGCCGTCGCTGTACACGGACACGCTGCTGCCCGCGGTGCGCGAAGGTGTGGAGCAGTCGGGCCGCGCGATCGGTGACCTCGACCTGATGATCGAGGTCAAGGTGTCCTTCGACGCCGACGCCGGGCGCGCGCTGCAGGACACGCGGTTCTGGGGCGCGCTCGCGCTGAAGCCGGAGGAGAAGACGGGCGTCGAGGACCCGGTCGAAATGCAGCGGCTGGCCGACGCGCTGCCGATCGAGCGGGCCGCGAGCCGGTTCATCGTGTCGTCCGACCCGGACGAGCACGTGGCGGCGATCAAGCGCTACTTGGACCTGGGGTTCACGCACCTGGTGTTCCACGCCCCCGGGCCGGACCAGGAGCGGTTCCTCAAGGCCTACGGCACCGAGATCCTGCCGAAGCTGCGCGAGCTGGTGTGACCGCGGTGCGGGGCCCGGCGTGCGCGCCCGGGCCCCGCACCGTCCACAGTGGTCAGCGGGCCGGGACCGGTTCCGGGCGCGCCGCTGCCCGGCGGTCGAGCGTGCCCGAGGCGACGGCCAGCGCCAGCGCGACGACCGTCATGGCGGCGCCGACCCAGTTGGTCGAGGCGTAGCCGTACCCAGCGGCGATGACGACGCCGCCGAGCCACGCGGCGAGCGCGTTGCCGAGGTTGAAGGCGCCGATGTTCACCGCCGAGGCGACCGTGGGAGCGGCCTCCGCGCTCGCCAGCATCCGCATCTGCAGCGGTGGCACGGTCGCGAAGCCGAACCCGCCGAGCAGGAACAGCGTGACGATCGCGGGCACGGCCGCGTGGGCGGTGAAGGCGAACACGGCCAGGACCACCGCGAGCGCCACGAGCACGGTGTACATCGTCGGCATGAGCGCGCGGTCGGCGAACTTGCCGCCGAGCAGGTTGCCGAGCACGAGCCCGACGCCGAACAGCACGAGCAGCCAGCTGACGGCACCCGCGGGCAGGCCGGCCACGTCCGTCATCATGGGCGCGATGTAGGTGAAGCTCGCGAATACGCCCCCGAAGCCGAGCACCGTCGTGCCGATCGCGAGCCACACGCGGGCGTGGCGGAACACGGCGAACTCCGCGGCGATGCGCGTGCCTTCCGGGCGCGGCGTGTCGGGCACGAGCGCGGCGACGCCGAGGAGGCCGAGCACTCCGAGCCCGGCGACGACCCAGAACGTCGCGCGCCAGCCGAGGCCCTGGCCGATGAAGGTGCCCATCGGCACGCCGAGGACGTTGGCGAGCGTGAGGCCGGTGAACATGAGCGCGATCGCGCTGGCCTTCTTCTCGGGTTTCACGAGGTCGGCCGCCACGACGGCGCCGACGCCGAAGAACGCGCCGTGCGTGAGGGCGGCGACGATCCGCCCGACCACGAGCACTCCGTAGGTGGGGGCCAGCGCAGACAGCGCGTTGCCGGCGATGAACACGGCCATCAGCAGCATGAGCAGGTGCTTGCGGCGCATGCGCGTGCCGAGGGCGGTCATCGGCAGGGCGCCGGCCGCGACGCCGAGCGCGTACCCCGTGATCAGCCACCCCGCGGCGGGGATGGACACGCCGAAGTCGGCGGCCACCTCGGGCAACAGCCCGGCGATGACGAACTCCGTCGTGCCGATGCCGAACGCGCCGATGGCCAGCGCGAGCAGGGCAAGCGGCATGGGACTTCCTCCTGATGCGTGGACAACTACCGTCGTTGACAATAGTTGCACGCGCTGGATATTGCCGTGCGGTGTGATCAGGGGAACTCGGCTCGCGGCAGCACTTCGTCCCCGTCGGCCGGACGAGGGTGCGCGGCGCCGTGGTCGGGGGGATCAGCCGGCGAAGACGTGCCGGTCGAGGAACGCGTTGCGGAACTTGCCCGCCGGGTCGAGGCGGGTGGCCAGGGCGCGGAACGCGGGCAGGCCCGGGTAGGCCAGGTCGAGCGCTTCGCCGTGGAAGAGCTTGCCCCAGTGCGGGCGGGCGGCGAACGGGGCGAGGCGGGCTTCGATGAGCGGCAGGAGCGCCTCGACCTCGGGCTGGCGCGGCTGCCAGGTGAAGTGCAGCGCGACGCGGTCGCCGCCGGTGGTGGGACTGAGCCAGAACTCGTCGGACGCGATGGTGCGGATTTCGGAGACCAGCAGCAGTTCGGCGATGCGGTCGCCGATGCCGCGCAGGGCCTCGAAGGCCGCGGCGGCGTGCGCGCGCGGCACGAAGTACTCCGTCTGCAGTTCGGCGCCGACGCTCGGGGTGAAGCCGAGGCGGAAGTGGGGGAGGCGGTCGTACCAGGGGCCCGGGACCCCGTGCTGCTCGGTGGTGTTGCCGGCCGGGACGCCGGCGGCGTGGGCGGGGTGGCGGGGGCCGTCGGCGGGGACGGCGCCGAACAGCGAGCCCGGCGGCTCGGCCCCCGGCACGCGGTTCTTCAGCCACACCTGGTCGACCACGTCGCGGGCCCAGTTGGTGAACAGGCTGACGCTGTAGCCCGCCGCCTGGATCTCGTCGAAGTGCGCCAGCGCTTCGGACCACGGCAGGGCGTCGTACACGTCCTGGCGCACGGAGAACGCCGGCACCAGGTCGAGCGTCAGCCGGGTGACGACGCCGAGCGCGCCGACGCCGACCACTACCCCGGCGAAGTCGGTGTCGCCGCGGGAAAAGGTGTGCGGCGAACCGTCGGCGGCGAGCAGTTCGACGGCGGACACGGCCGCGGCGAGGCCGGGGTGGCGTTCGCCCGAGCCGTGGGTGCCCGTGGCGACGCTGCCCGCGACGGTGATGTGCGGCAGCGACGCGAGGTTTTCCAGCGCGAACCCGGCCTCGTCCAGCTGCCGCACGACGTCGCCGTAGCGGGCAGCGCCGCCGAGCGTCACCGTGGCCGCCTCCGCGTCGATCGTCACCGGGACGTCGAGCCCCGACGGGTCGAGCAGCAGACCCGGGGTGTCGGCGACGTCGTTGAAGCTGTGCCGGCTGCCCAGCGCCTTGACCCGGTCGGCGGCCGCGACGAGCTCCCCGGCTTCGTCGAGCGACCGCGGGGTCAGGACCTCGCGGGCCCCGTAGGTGAGGTTTCCGGCCCAGTTGGTGCGCGCACTGTCGATCACGAACGCCCAGCCTAGGCCGGGCTCGCCAACGGCGGCGGATCCGGGCAGACTTGTCTTCATGCTTCCCGAACTCACGGAGCGCTGACATGCATTCGGCCGGCTTGGTACTGCACCCGAAGCGGGACTCGGCCCCGGCGGTCGAGGCCGTCCTCGGGTGGGCCGCGAACCGCGGGATCAAGATCCTCGGGATCGCCGAGGAGATCGTGCGGCTCGACTGCAAGGCCGTCGGCGTGTCGGCCGACGAGCTCGCCACGCAGTCCGACCTGCTGGTGAGCCTCGGCGGCGACGGCACGATGCTGCGCGCGATGCGCCTGGCCGACGGCCAGCACGCGCCCGTGCTCGGCGTGAACCTCGGCAAGCTCGGCTTCCTCGCCGAGGTCGACGTGCCGGACCTGCCTGGCGCGCTGTCGGCCATCGACGCGCACGAGTTCACCGTCGAACCCCGCCTCGCCGTCGACGCGACGATCGGCGGCCGGTCCGTGACCGCCTTCAACGACGTGGCCGTGGTCCGGGTGCCCGGTGACGGCGGCGCGCTCGTCGCGGTGCGGGTGAACGAAGAGCAGTTCGTGAGCTACGCGGCCGACGCGGTCATCGTCGCCACGCCCACCGGCTCGACCGCCTACAGCTTCTCCGCCGGCGGCCCGATCACGAGCCCCGCCGTCGAGGCCCTGCTCGTCACGCCGGCCGCCCCGCACTCGGCGTACGGCCGCGGCGTGGTCCTGTCCGTGCACGACACGCTCGCCCTCGAGGTCCTGCCGAACAGCGGCCGCCTCGCGGTGGAGGTCGACGGCATCGTCGAGGGGTACGTCGACCCGGGCGAGCGCATCGAACTGTGCGCCCGGCCCAGCGCCGCCCGCGTGGTCCGCCTGGGCCGCACCACGTTCTTCCAGCGCGCGCGCCGCAAGCTGCGCCTCACCGACTCCGCGGAGATCCCGCCTTCGCTCTGACGACCGTCCTCTTCGGACACCGCCGAACGGCGCAGGGTGCTGCGCCGTTCGGCCTCGGCCCCGGCTCCCGCGGGGTTGTCCTTTTTTGTCGGAACGACGTTGCAGACGTGTGAAACCCGACCCGGAACGCTTGCCCGCCGGTGCCCTGCCCGCCCAGAATCCTCCGACGGTGCATCCGGTGGCGGAGGAACGGGGGAGAGGTGACGGCTGACGCGCGTGATCTCCCCGCCGTCGGCACGCCCCGGCTCATCGGCCGCGACCACGAGCTCTCCCGGCTCACCGCCGCCCTCGACGAGCCCGGTGTCGTGCTCGTCTCCGGCGAAGCGGGCATCGGCAAGAGCAGGCTCGTGCGGGAACTGCTGCCTTCGCCGGGTGTGCTGGTCGCCCGGTGCCCGCCGCTGCGGGAAGCTCTCACGCTCGGTCCGATCGTCGACGCGCTGCGCCAAGCCCGCCCCGGCGTCGCCGGTCTGGACCTGAGCCCGCTGGCCGGCACGCTGCGCCCGCTCTTCCCCGAATGGGACCTGCCGCCGGCGCCCGAAGGCCTCGCCGACGCGGGGGCGGCCCGCCACCGGCTGCTGCGCGCGCTCGGCGAACTGCTCGACCGCTTCGAGGTCGGCGTGCTCGTGGTCGAGGACGTGCACTGGGCCGACGAGACGACGCTGGAGTTCCTGCTCTTCCTCGCCGCCCGCCAGGACCGGCGCCCCGGGCTCGTGCTGACGTACCGGCCCGACGAGGTGGGCGACGACAGCCTGCTGCTGCGCCTGTCTTCGCGTTACCCGCGCATCACGCTCGGCGCGCTCGACGTGGCCCAGACCGCGGACCTGGTGTCGTCGATGCTGGGCGACGAGCGCGTGTCGGAACCGTTCGCGCGGTTCCTGCACCGGCACAGCGACGGCATCCCGTTCGCGCTCGAGGAGTCCGTGCGGCTGCTGCGCGACCGCGCCGACCTCATCCGCCAGGGCGGCGAGTGGATCCGCCGGTCCCTCGACGAGATCGCCGTGCCGCCGACGATCCGCGACGCCGTCGCCGAGCGCCTGGGGCGGCTCACGCCCGACGCGCAGGCGGTGCTCAAAGCCTGCGCCGCGCTGTCGACCCCCGCGACGGAGGACGACGTCACCGAGGTCTGCGGGCTGCCCGCCGAGCGGGCGGACCGGGCGATCGACGAGGCGGCGCGCAGCGGCCTGCTCGCCGACGACGAGCGCGGCCGGCTCGCGTTCCGGCACCTGCTGGCCGCCAAAGCCGTGTACGACGGCATCGGCGGACGCGAACGCCGTGAGCTGCACCGGCGCTCGGGCCGGGCGCTCGCCGCGCGAAATCCGGCGCCGGTCGCCGTGCTGGCGCACCACTTCCGCGAGGCGGGCGAGACGGCGAAGTGGTGCGAGTACGCCGAACGCGCGGCGGATCTCGCGCTCGCGTCCGGTGACCACCACACCGCCGTGTCGTTCCTGCACGGCCTGCTCGCCGAACCCGAACTGCCACCGACGGCGGTGGCGCGGCTCGCGCGCAAGACCCCGCTGTTCGCGTTCACCGGGTACCTCGGCCGCGTCGACCTCGTGCGCACGGTGCGCGGCGTGCTCGACAGCGCGGTGCTCGACCGCCACGAGCGCGCCGAGATCCGCAGCCAGCTCGGCCGGTTGCTGATGCACGCGGGGGACTACGCGACCGGCGCCGCCGAGCTGACCCGCGCGATCCCCGACCTGGCGGACAACCCGGTCGCGGTCGCACAGGCGATGGCGGTGCTCGGCCGTCCCGCCGGCACGGCGTGGTCCGCACCGGAGCACCGGGAATGGCTCGACCGCGCCGAAACCGTCATCCGTTCGGCCGTGCCCGAGGACGAACGGCTGTCGTTCATCGTGGACCGGGCGACGGCGTTGCTGGAGATGGGCGACGAAGCGGGCTGGGCCGTCGCGGCGACCGTGCCCGAAGACGACCCGCGCGATCCGCTGCAGAGCACCCGCGGCCTGCTGAACTTCGGCGACGCCGCCCTGCACTGGGGCCGTTACGGCGAAGCCCGCGCCAAGCTCACGCGCGGGGCCGAACTGGCGCAGCGGCACGGGCTGCAGCGGCTGCGCGACATGGTCCTGGCGACGCTCATCCGTCTCGACTGGCTCACCGGCGAGTGGCGCGGGCTCGCCGAGCGCGTCGCCGAATTCGCCGACCTCGCCGAGGAACCGCTCATCCAGCTCGACACGACGCTCGTGGGCGCGTTGCTGGCGGCGGCCACCGCGCCGGGGCCAGACGTCGGCCGGAGGCTGACGCTCGTGCTCGACGAGACCAAAAAGCGCGGGATCGCCGACATGCCGCTCGAACCCGCGGCCGCGCTCGCCCGGCTGCACCTCGCCGCCGGCCGCGTCGCCGAGGCGCTCGAGGTCACCGAGGAACCGATGGCCGTGGTGGCGCACAAGCAGATCTGGCTGTGGGCGCAGGAACTCGCGCCCGTGCGCGTCGAAGCGCTGCTCGCCGCCGGGCGCGGCGCGGAAGCGGAACACCTCACGACGGAGTTCGCCGCGAGCCGTTCCGGCGCGACGGTCGCGGCGGCGGCGCTGGTCTGCCGGGCGCTCGTGACGCAGGCGAGCGGGGAGCAGGTGCGGGCCGCGGCGGAGTGGGCCGCCGCCGCGAGCGCGTGGGCGGAGCTGCCCCGGCCCTACGACGCGTTACTGGCCCGCGAACGCGAAGCCGCGTGCCTGTTCGCCGGTACCGGCACGCGGGCCGAAGGGCTCGATCGCCTCGAAGAAGTCCTGACCGGCTACGAAAGGCTCGGCGCGACGGCCGCCGCCGAACGCGTCCGCGCCACCCGGGGCGAGCACGGCGCCACCCCGCCCGTGTGGCGCGGCGGCCGGCGCGGTTACGGCGACCAGCTCTCCCCGCGGGAGCTGGAAGTGGTGCGGCTGCTGCTGACCGGCCTGACCAACCCGGAGATCGCGCAGGTGCTCTCGCGCTCGCCGAAAACCGTGGCCGCGCAGCTGAACTCGGCGATGCGCAAGCACCGCGTCACCTCGCGCACGGCGCTCGCGGTGAGCGCGACCCAGGCCGGGATCAAGCCCGCCACCCGGACCGCGCCCGCAAATTAGGTCATCCGCCCAATCGCGAACACGGCGTGGGCGCCCCGATACTTCGCCGGTGAACGCGACGAGACCCGACGATGACCGCGCGGTGGACTGCACCACTGTCACCGGCGGCACCGTGCCTCCCCGGCCCGCCGCGGGAACGGATCCCCACTCCACCACCGCGGATCCCGCCGCAGCCGCACCGCGGCCCGGCGAACGGTCCGGCCGCGCGGACGAGGACCACGGGCGCGAACTGCCCGCGGGTTACGAACCCCTGTGACGCCCCGGCCCGCGCGGGCGAACGGAAGGAAACCCTCCTTGAGAGTCCCCCGGGGGCGCCTGCTGGCGCTCGCTGTCCCGGTGCTGGCCGGCCTGGCGCTGGTCGTCGGCACCACCCAACCCGCCCTCTCACCCGGCGGTGACGACCCGATCGCGGCCACCGCGCCGGCGTCCGCGTCGTCGGCCGCGCACACCGCGCGCGACGCGACCGCCACGTCCGGCGACGCCAAGCCCGCCGCCACCGCCAAGGCGACCCAGGCCACGACCGGCAAAACCCCCGCGAAGCCGCCGAAGGCGCTGTACGCGCCGGCCGGCTGCAACCCGGCCAAGCCGAAGCCGCACACCGTCACGTGCAACTCGCTGTTCAAGGCGGGCACGGACCTCCGCCCGCTGACCAGCGCCACCGGCCCGCTGGCGGATTCGCTCGGCCCGGCCGACATCCGGGCCGCCTACGACCTGCCCGACGGTGGCGCGGGCAAGACCGTCGCGATCGTCGACGCCCTCGGCGACTCCCACGCCGAAGCCGACCTCGCCGTGTACCGCGCGCAGTACGGCCTGCCCGCCTGCACCGGCGACAACGGCTGTTTCCGCAAGGTCGACCAGCGCGGCGGGATCTACTTCCCGGCCGACGACGAGGGCTGGGCGCAGGAGACCTCGCTGGACCTCGACGCCGTGTCGGCCGCCTGCCCCGCGTGCCACATCCTGCTCGTGGAAGCGGATTCGACGAGCCCGTACGACATCGTCGTGGCCGTGGACACCGCGGTGAAGCTGGGCGCGAAGTTCGTGTCGAACTCCTACGGCATCGACGGCGAGGACCCGGAGGAGGGCACGCTCGACTCGCACTACAGCGTGCCCGGCGTCGCGATGGTCGCCTCGACCGGTGACCACGCCTACGCCAGGCAGGACTGGCCCGCGTCGAACCCGGACGTGGTCGCCGCCGGGGGCACGAACCTCTACCGCGACCCGGCGAACCCGCGCGGCTGGAGCGAGCAGGCCTGGTCCGACGCCGGCTCGGGCTGCTCCCCGTACGAGGCGAAACCCGCTTACCAGCAGGACGTGGCCACCGGGTGCGCGAACCGCGCCATCGCCGACGTCTCCGCGATCGCCGACCCGGCGAGCGGCTTCGCGATCTACGACACCGGCAAGACCGGCGGCTGGGGCCAGGTCGGCGGCACGAGCCTGTCCTCGCCGCTGATCGCCGCGATGTACGCGCTGGCCGGCGACCCGCGGCCGGGCACGAACCCCGCGACCTACCCGTACTTCAACCACGGCAACGACCTCTACGACGTTACCGAGGGCACCAACGGCACGTGCGGCACCGTGCTGTGCACCGCCGGCCCCGGCTGGGACGGCCCGACCGGCCTCGGCTCGCCGCACGGCGTCGCCACGCTCGCCTACACTCCACAAGGGACGGTTGACGGGCACGTCCGCGACTCCGCGGGCGCGGCGATCGCGGGCGCCACGGTGACCGCGACGGGCACGGTGACCGGCAACGTCTACCACGCCACGACCGACGCGCAGGGCGCCTACCACCTCGCCGTCGCGGCCGACTCCTACCAGGTCCAGGTGACCCGGTTCGGGTACGAAGCCGGCAGCGGCTCGCTGTCCATCGTGGACGGTCAGGCGGCCACGGCGGACTACGCGGTCACGAAGATCGCCACGCAGACCGTCTCGGGCACCGTCACCGACGGCTCCGGCCACGGCTGGCCGCTCTACGCCAAGATCACCATCGACGGTTACCCCGATGGCGCGGTGTACACCGATCCGTTCTCGGGCCGCTACAGCGTCGACCTGCCCCAGGGCGCGGACTACCAGCTGCACGTCAGCCCGGTCCTGCCCGGCTACCGGCAGCTCGACCCGAAGGTGACCGTCGGCGACGCCGGGGTGCGGCAGAACTTCACCGCGACGATCGATCCGGACGCGTGCACCGCGCTCGGTTACGGCCACGCCGCGCTGACGCACTTCGACGGCTGGCTCGGCACCACGCCGAAGGACGGCTGGACCCTCAGCAACGCCGACCCGGCCTCGACCGGGTGGGTCTTCGACGACGACACCGAGCTGTACAACTTCATCAGCAGCGGCAACTACGCGCTCGCCAGCCCGCTGACCCGCGACGGCAAGGCGGAGGACACCACGCTCGGCTCGCCGGCCGTGGACCTGACCGGCGACTCCGCGCCGGTGCTGTCGTTCGGTGGCGTGTACGTGCCGGACGCCGGGACCTCGTTCGACGCCGACCTGTCCCTCGACGGCGGCGCCACGTGGGCGAATGTGTGGCACCAGACCACGAGCGTCGTGCAGTCGCAGGTGTCGATCCCGGTTCCGCAGGCCGCGGGCAAGCAGTCCGTGCGCGTGCGGTTCCACTTCAAGGGCGGCGGCGGTTCGCTCGCCGAGGTCGACGACGTCGTGATCGGCTCGTGCTCACCCGTCGACGGTGGCCTGGTCGCGGGTGCCGTCACCGACGCCAACACCGGTCAGCCGCTCGACGACGCGACGGTCGCCGACGCGGCTGCCGCGGCGCACTCGGCGGTCAGCACGGCGACGCCGGACGACGCGGCGCTGGCGGACGGCTTCTACGAACTGTTCGACACCACCGGCGCCCACCAGTACACGGCGAGCCTGCCGCGCTACACGTCGCCGGCGCTGTCGACGACCACGGGGCTGAACTCCGTGGCGCGCCAGGACGTCGAGCTCAAGGCCGGGCAGCTGGCCGTCGGCTCGACGGGGCTGGCCGTGAGCAAGACGATGGGGCAGGTCGCGACCCAGACGGTGAAGCTCACCAACTCGGGCACGGCAGCGCTGCACGTGTCGCTCGGGGAGCACGCCACCGGGTTCACGGCGGTCGACCCGTCGGCGGCCGCGGGCTGGCAGCCGATGGCGAACGTCCCGGAGTTCACGTACAACAGCGCACTCGGGGCGTACCAGGGCAAGGTCTACAGCGCGGGCGGCATGCCCATGCACATGCTCTCGCCCTCGGCGCGCAGCTACGTGTACGACCCGGTCACCGCGGCGTGGTCGCCGATCGCGGACATGCCGGAACCGGTGATGCGCGGCGCAGCGGCGTTCCTGAACGGTTCGCTCTACGTCGTCGGGGGAGCCGGGATGCCCGGAATCCTGTCCACGACGTACGCCTACCACCCGGAGACGGACACGTGGTCGCGGCTGGCGGACCTGCCGGCGAAGCTCTACGGCGGCACCGCCGCCACGCTCGGCGGGAAGCTGTACGTGGTCGGCGGTTGCGTGACGGTGTGCGGCCAGGACCCGGTGAAGTCGGCCTACGTCTACGACCCCGCGCGCAACACGTGGTCAGCGCTTCCGGACTACCCGGAGGCCGAGAGCGACGCGGCGTGCGCGGGTGTCCACAGTGAACTCGTCTGCGCGGGCGGTTACCTCTCCGGCGGGGTGAACACGAGCTCGACCTACGTGTTCAAGCCCGCCGCCGGCACGTGGACGAAGGTGACCGACGCGCCCTACACCGTTTCGCAGATGGCCTACAGCGGGGCGAACGGCCGCCTGCAGCTCGCCGGTGGGTTCACCGGCGGCGGCCCGAAGGTGCCGCTCGGCGAAACCGCGCACACCGTCGAGTACGACCCGGTGAGCGACAAGTGGTCGTCGCTGCCGGACCTGCCCCAGGAGTACTACGGTGGTGGCCGCGGTGCCTGCGCGCTGTACCAGGTCGGTTCATTCGTGCCGGCGCTGCGCACCACGGCGGTGCTGACGGGCTACGACCAGTGCGGAGACGACGACGCCGGCTGGCTGTCGGAAGCGAGCACGGAGCTGGACCTCGCGCCCGGCGCCACGACCAAGGTCACGGTGACCGTCGACTCGGGCAAGGTCACCCAGCCCGGCAAGTACACGGCGACGATCGCGCTCGACACCGATTCGCCGTACGCCGTGGCGGCCCTGCCCGTCTCGCTGCAGGCCGCGCCGCCCAAGGCGTGGGGCGAGCTGTCGGGTGACGTGACCGACGCCGCGTCCGGGGCGCCGATCGCGAACGCCACGGTGCAGGTGTGCACGATGGTCCACAACGGAGTGTGCGGCGAAGTGTCTTACACCCTCAAGACCGACGCGCACGGCCACTACCGGCTGTGGCTGGACAAGGGTTACAACCCGCTGGTGGTCACGGTCGCCGCCAACGGTTACCAGCCGCAGTTCCGGCAGACGAAGGTGCAAGCCGGGCAAGCCACGGTGACGGACGTGGCGTTGCCGAAGATCTAGGCAGGGCAAGGAGAACGAGCGGTCCGGTCCGGACACCTCCGGGCGGGACCGCTCGCCTTCGGAGCCGTCAGTAGGACTTCGGCAGCCCGAGCACGTGCGTCGAGACGTAGTTCAGCACCATCTCCTGGCTGACCGGCGCCAGCCGCAGCAGCCGCGCTTCGCGGAAGTAGCGTTCGACGTGGTACTCCTTGGCGTAGCCCATGCCGCCGAGGGTCTGGATGGCCTGGTCGGCGGCCGTGAACCCCGCGTCGGCGCAGAGGAACTTGGCCATGTTGGCCTCGCGGCCGCACGAGAGCCCGCGATCGTAGCGCCAGGCGGCGTTGCGGGCCATGAGCGCGGCGGCGTCGAGCCGGGTCTGGGCTTCGGCGAGGGGGAACGCGATGCCCTGGTTCTGCCCGATCGGCCGGTTGAACACCACGCGGTCCTTCGCGTAGGACACCGCGTGCTCGACGGCGGCGCGCCCGATGCCGAGCGCCTCGTGGGCAAGCAGGATGCGCTCCGGGTTCAGCCCGTCGAGCAGGTACTTGAACCCCTGCCCCTCCTCGCCGATCCGCGCCGAGGCCGGCACGCGCAGGCCGTCGATCGCGACCTCGTACGAGCTGACGGCGTTGCGGCCCAGCTTGGGGATCGCGTTCAGCGTGATCGCGGCCGGGTCGACGTCCACGAGGAACAGCGACATCCCGTCGGTCGGGCGCGTGACTTCCTCGAGCGGCGTGGTGCGCGCGATGAGCACCATCTTCTGCGACTGCCCGGCCTTGGTGATCCAGACCTTGCGGCCGTCGATCACGTAGCCCCCGTTGGCACCGCCGTCGCGGCGGGCGAAGGTGCGGATGCGCGTGGTGTCGGTGCCCGCGTCCGGTTCGGTGACGCCGAAGCAGACGTGCAGCGACCCGTCGGCCGCTCTCGGCAGGATCTCCTCGCGCAGTTCGGCGCTGCCGTGCTTGACGATCGTGTTGAGCCCGAAGATGGTCAGGTGCATGGTGCTGCACCCGTTCATCCCGGCGCCGGACGCGGCGACCTCCTCCAGCAGCAGCGCGGCTTCGAAGATCCCGAGCCCGCCCCCGCCGTACTCCTCGGGGATCGCGACGCCGAGCCAGCCGGCGTCGGCGAACGCGGTGTAGAAGTCCCACGGGAACTCGCCCTCGGCGTCGCAGCGGGCCCAGTACTCGTCGGGGAACTTCGCCGCGAGCTCACGGGCGCCGCGGCGCACCGCTTCCTGGTCTTCGGTGAACGCGAAGTCCACCCGTCACCTCCGATTCGGCTCGCAGGCACTGTCATTCGGGCAGTGCCGACTCCAGCGCGCGGATCACCTGCGCGACGTGTCTGCGCGTCGCCTGTTCCGCGGCCGCCGTGTCGCCCGAGCGGAGCGCGTCCAGGATCTCCTGGTGCTCGCCGAGGCTGGCTTCGGGGCGGCCGGGCACGGTGATGGTCACGTTCTGACCCAGCTGGAGCTGTGCGCCGAGCAGGTCGGCGATCGCGAGGAGCCGGCGGTTGGCGGAGCCCTGCCAGATGAGGGCGTGGAACTCGCGGTCGAGCTCGGCGTAGCGGGGGACGTCCCCTTCGGCGAGGGCGGCGTGCTGGCCGGCGACGAGGCCGCTGAGGCGCTCGAGCAGCTCGGCCGGTCGGGCGCGGGCGACGTCCCGCGCGGCCAGGATGTCCACGGCGGAGCGCAGTTCGTAGATGTCGCGCATGTCGGCCACGCTCAGCTCGGCCACGAAGTAGCCCGAGTGCTGCCGCGCGACCAGGAACCCCTCGCGTTCGAGGATCGCCAGCGCGGCCTTCACGGGCGTGGGGGAGATGCCGAGGCGCTCGGCGAGCGGGCGCACGGTCACGCGCTCGCCGGGCAACAGCTCGCGTTCCAGCACCGCTTCGCGGATCGCCCGGTACGCGGTGCGGACCAGGCTGGCCGGTTCGGGTGGCTGGGCACTCACCGCGTCGGGGCTCCTGTCGTCGGCGTCATCGGGACGAGCTCGTGCCGTTGCCACGAGGTCAACTGGTCAGAATAGTGCTCGGAACCGGGCGAGCCGGACGCCCCGCCGGGAATCACCCACCCGGCGGCGTCGAGTTCGGCCAGGTCGAGCACCTGCCGGTAGACCGAGAGGTTGGTGATGGCGAACGACCCACCCGGCGCCCAGCCGTACGCGCCGTTCTGGATCGTTTCGTTGTCCCCGCCGATGCCGGCGGCCGGCGGGTCGAACTCCGCGCCCGTCACGGGGTGCAGCGGGTGCCGAGCGGCGGTGCGGTGCACCTCGCCCCACGGCCGCAACCCGGCTTCCCGCGCCCGGCGCCAGCCCGCGGCCAGCGCGTCGGTGAGCAGCTCGTCGGACAGGTCCGCGGCCGGCCACCGGTCCTCGCGCGGCCAGGTCAGGCTCGCGAACCAGCGGCGCAGCACCACGGGCAGGCCCGGCAGGCCGCACTTCATCAGCCACGCCCTCGCGGCGGCGCCGATCTCCTGGTCGAGCACGCGCTGCGCGAGCTCGCGGCGGACACACGCGTGCACGAGCCCCGTCGTCCCGGCCGGGCCCAGGTCGCCCCGCCCGGCCACGAGGGCGGCCCGGGCGAGCTCGGCGTCGCCGGTGAACGGGCCGCGCCCGGCGAACAGCTCCGCCCAGCGCCGGGCCGCGACCGAGGTCGTGTCGCCCTGCCACGCGCGCATGTCGGCGGCGGTCGCGCGCTCCGTCGCCGCGGCCAGTTCGTGGATGCGCTCCACGCGGTAGGCGTCGTTGACCGCGTGCGACACGAACGGCCGGACGTCGGCGGTCACCGTGTTGTTCGAGGTGACGATCAGGTCGTCGGCCGGGTCCTCCGTGCGCGGCATCCCGGTGAACGGCACCCGGCCGCGCCACCCGAACTCCGGTGCCCAGCCCGGCACCGGCACCTGCGTGGCGGCGAGCCGGTCGCGGGCGGGCAGCTGCCCGCGCAACAGGTAACCGAGGTGCCCGTCGACGTCGGCCGCGACGAGGTTGTTGACGGGGTCGACCCAGCCGTCCTGCCCGTCGAGCAGCGTGCGCACGTCCGGCGCGAGCAGCATGCGCCGCAGCACGCCGAACTGTTCGCACGGCCCGTCGGTGGCGGTCCAGCGCAACGACAGCGCGGCGCCGCTCGCGGGGTCGCCGTGCACGACGGGGCCGTTCGGGGTCAGCCAGCAGCGCTCGACGCGGTCTTCGCCGTCGCGCACGTGGATGACCTCGTCGCGCACCTGCGCGGGGGCCCAGCCCTCGGCCGTGCGCACGCGCTCGCCGTCGAAGTGCTCCACGTACAGGTCCTGCGCGTCGGCCGCCGCGTTGGTGATCGCCCAGCCGACGCGGCCGTTGTGCCCGAAGTGCGGGAAGCCGGGCAGGCCGGGGAAGGTCGCGCCCGACACCGTGAACTCCGGGCAGCGCACGTGCGCCTGCCAGTAGGCGTTCGGCACGTCCAGCGCGCGGTGGGAGTCGTTGACCAGCAACGGTTTCCCGCTCGCGGTGCGGCTCGGACCGAGCACCCACGCGTTGGACCCGCCCTCGGATTCGCTCAGGAACCCCAGGTGCCCGGCCGCCGCCTCGACGTCCGCCCGGGCCTGCTCGAGCAGGTCGGCCCGGGCGCCGTCGACCCGCCCGCCCGGCGGCACGGTCACACGCATCCCGGGCAGCGGCGTCGGATCCAGCTTCGCGGTCGCTTCGGCGCCGGCGCTCGCGCGCAGCACGGCCCGCGCGATCTTGTACTGCCACACGCCCATGAGCACGTGGCGGATCTTGAACATCAGCAGGGAGTCACGCGGGGTCCACGCCTCCCAGCCGATCCCGCCGCGCTCGTACTCCACGGGCGTGCCGTGCTCGGCGACGTGGGCGTTGATCCCCGCCGCGTACGCCTCGAACGTCGCGAGCGTGCGCGGGTCCATCGCGGCGAGGTCGCGCTCGGCGGCGTCGGCCAGCCGCAGCCGGCGCGCCAGCCGGTCGGCGGCCACCGCGGGTTCGCCCACGACCTCCGCCCACCGGCCGCGCGCCCGGCGGCGGTCGTACTCCAGCTGCCACAGCCGGTCCTCGGCGGCGGCGCGACCGAGCTCGAACCACGCCTGCTCCTCGGTTTCCGCCTCGATGGTGGGGATCCCGTACGCGTCCCTCGTGATCATGCGGCGCCGACCTGCGCGGTTTCGGCGAAGTGGCACGCCGCGGTGCGCGTGCCCTCCAGCGTGCGCAGCGCGGGGTCTTCGGCGCGGCAGCGGTCCGTTGCGAGGGGACACCTCGGGGCGAACGAGCAGCCGCCCGAGCGCGTCAGCACGCTCGTCGCTTCACCGAGCTGCTCCACCGGGTCTTCGCGGGAGTGCTCGCGCACGCGCGGCCGGGGCGCGGCTGCCAGCAGCAGCTGCGTGTACGGGTGGCGTGGGTCGGCGAAGAGCTCCTCGGTGTCGCCTTCCTCGACGATCCGGCCGAGGTACATCACGGCGACGCGGTGGGCGAGGTGGCGCACCAGCGCGAGGTCGTGGCTGATGAACAGGTAACTGATGCCGCGCTCGTCCTGCAAGCGCCGCAACAGGTTCACGACTTGCGCCTGCACCGAGACGTCCAAAGCGGACACGGGTTCGTCGCACACGAGGAACTCCGGGTCGAGCGCGATGGCCCGCGCGATCGCCACGCGCTGGCGCTGCCCGCCCGACAGCTCGTGCGGGTAGCGTTGCGCCAGCTCGGGCGCCAGCGTCACGGCCTCCAGCAGCTCCCGCACCCGCGCCTCGAGATCTCCGCGGAACCGGTGCACGCGCAGCGGTTCGGCGACGATCTGCCCCACGGTCATGCGGCCGTTGAGCGAGTCGTACGGGTCCTGGAACACCGGCTGCATCGTGCGCCGCAGTTCGCGCAGCTCCCGCTTGCCGATCGAGTGCACGGCCCGGCCGGCGACCTCGACCCGGCCCTCGTCCGGCCGTTCGAGCGCGAGCAGCAGCCGTCCGGTGGTGGACTTCCCGCAGCCGGACTCGCCGACGAGCGCCAGCGTCGTCCCGCGCGCCACCCGCAGGCTGACCCCGTCGACGGCGGCGACCGTGCCGCCGCGCACCGGGTAGCGCTTCACGAGTCCGTCCGCGACCACGAGATCCGACATCACGCGACCTCCGTTCGATAGCCGGGGTGGGGGTGCCAGCACGCCACGTCGTCTTCGAGCGGCGGCGCCGTGGCGCAGGTGTCGTCGGCCCGCTCGCAGCGCGGCCGGAACGGGCAGCCCTCGATGATCGCCCCGACGGCGGGGACCTGCCCGGGGATGGTGGGCAGTTCGCCGTCGACGGGGCGGTCGGGGTCGGGCACCGAGCGCAGCAGCGCCGCGGTGTAGGGGTGGCGCGGGGTTTCGAGGACCTCGCGCACGGTGCCGGTCTCGACGACCTTGCCCGCGTACATCACGGCCACGCGGTCGGCGATCTCGGCGACCACGCCCATGTCGTGCGTGATGAACAGCAGCGCGGTGTCCCGGGTGCGTTCGCGCAGCAGCGCCAGCACCTGGGCCTGCACCGTCACGTCGAGCGCCGTCGTCGGCTCGTCGGCGATCAGCAGTTCGGGACTACCGGCCAGCGCGATCGAGATCATCACGCGCTGGCGCATGCCGCCGGAGAGCTCGTGCGGCATCTGCCGCGCCCGGGCCGCCGCGTCGGTGATCCCGACGGACTCCATGAGCTCCACGGCGTGGCGCAAGCGCGCCGCGCGCCGCATCGGCGTGTGGATCGAAAGCACCTCGGCGATCTGCGTGCCGATGCGCGTGGTCGGGTTCAGCGAGCTCATCGGGTCCTGGAAGATCATCGCGGCGCGGTCGCCGCGGATGCGCCGCAGCTCGCGCTCGCCGCGCCCGATCAGCTCTGTGCCGCCGAGCGTCGCCGACCCCGACACCTGCGCGGCGGCGGGGGCGAGGCCGAGCAGCGACAGCGCGGTGAGGCTCTTGCCGCAGCCGGATTCCCCGACCACGGCCAGCGTTTCGCCGCGCCCGACGGTGAGGTTCACACCGCGCACCGCTTCGCGCCGGGCGCCGAAGGACACCTTCAGGTCCTGCACTTCCAGCAGCTCAGTCATGACCGGGCCTGCCCAACTCTTCGAGGGGGACGGTGTAGCCACCGCCGTACTTGAGGTGGTGCGCCGCGAGCTCGCCGGCGGTCGGCGTGGCCAGTTCGGGATCGGCGACGACGGGGGCGAGCAGCTCTTCGAGCGCGGCCACGCGGGCGGGCCGGCCCGAGAGCCACGGGTGGACGGTGAGCATGCACAGCGTGCTGAGCTTCTTCGCCGCCGCGATCTCCGCGGCCCAGCCCGAGAGCACCTCGGGCGTGGTCGCGGGCGGCCGCGGATCACCGCCGACGTAGCGGTAGTAGGGCGCGTCGTCGGTGGCCCAGTCCACGGGGACCTCGACCAGCCCGTCGACGACGTAGGGCCGGTCGTCGCCCATCAGCGAGCTGTCGTAGGTCAGCCCGAGCTCGTGCAGCACCCCGAAGACGTCGGTGGTCATGTCCCAGCTGGGGGAGCGGTAGCCGGTGGGCCGCACCCCGGAGATCCCGGTGAGCGTGTCCGCCGCGCGCGCCAGCGTCCGGTGCAGCTCGTCGCGCGTCAGCCCGGTCGGTGCTTCGTGGCACCAGCCGTGCAGCGCGAGCTCGTGGCCCCGCGCATGCACCTCGGCGACCTGCTCCGGGTACTTCGCGGCGATCCAGCCGGGGACGAACACCGTTGCCCGCAGGTTCAAGTTGTCCATCATGGACAGCAGGTTGCGGATCCCGCGCCGCGGACCGTAGCGCCGCTGCTCCAGCTCGCCGACGGACGCCGGCGGGTTCGCCCGCGTGCGCCACAGGTGCGGGGATTCGCCGTCGAAATCGAGCGTGAAGCAGACGGCCGCGCGGGCGCCGCCGGGCCAGGGGTGGGTCACGATGTGCCTCCCGCGGGTGTGGCGGTCGGGGACGGTGCGGGGCTGTAACACCGATCGAAGTCGAGCGTGAAGCAGACGGCCGCGCGGGCGCCGCTGGGCCAGGGGTGGGTCACGGCTTGCCTCCCGCGGGTGTGGCGGTCGGGGACGGTGCGGGGCTGTAACACCGATCGAAGTCGAGCGTGAAGCAGACGGCCGCGCGGGCGCCGCCGGGCCAGGGGTGGGTCACGGCTTGCCTCCCGACGGGGTGAAGTCGCCGGCGGTGCGGCCGCCGTCGACGTCGAGCGTGGTGCCGGTGACGAACGACGCGGCGCTGGAGCACAGCCACAGGATCGCCGACGGCGCGTCGCCCGGCCCGGACGTGCGGCCCAGCGGGATCGCGCGCCGCATCTTCGCGACGTGCTCCTCGGGCAGCTCGCTCACCTCGCTGCCGGGCGCGAAACCCGGGCCCACGCTGTTCACGCGGATCCCGGCCTCGCCGGTCTCGAGCGCGAGCGAGCGCGTGAGCATCTCCAGCGCCGCCTTGCTGGCGGAGTACACGCCGCCGGTGCGGGTGGGGCGTTTCGCCGCACCGGAGGAGAGGTTGACGATGCAGCCGGGGGTGCCGGTGCGGGTCATCGTGCCGATCACGTGGCGCGCCAGCTGGTACGGCGCCAGCACGTTGATCGCGAAGATGGCCTCCACGGTCGCGCGGTCGGTCGTCGCGACGGGGGTGCGCGGGTAGACCCCGGCGTTGTTGACCAGGATGTCGGCCGTGTCCCAGCGTTCGTCGATCGCCGCGATCAGCCCGTCGACGCCGGCGCCGGTGTCCAGGTCGGCCACGGCGGTGTGCGCGCCGAGCCGCCCGGCCAGCTCCTGCAGTGGTTCCTCCCGGTTGTCCGACAGCAGCAGCTCGGCGCCCTGGTCGCGGAACGCCTCGGCCGTCCACGTGCCGATCAGCCCGGCGGCGCCGGTGACGACCACGCGCTTGCCGGTGAACTCACCTCGGTAGTCGGGGATCATGCGGTCTGCCTCGCCATCCGTGTCGTGCGCCGCAGGAGCCGCGGGCGCGGCAGCTCGGCGCGTTTCGCCGGGTCCAGCCGGTCGCGGGCGGCGTCGCCCAGCAGGTTCACGGCCAGCACGAGCAGGAACAGCGCGATGCCCGGGAAGGTCGCGAGCCACCAGGCCGACGCGATGTACTGCTGGCCGTCGGAGAGGATCGAGCCCCACGACGCGGTGGGCGGCTGCACACCGAGGCCGAGGAACGACAGCGACGCCTCGTAGATCACCATCAGGCCCAGCTCCAGCGTGCCGACCACGATGGACACCGGGAGGACCTCCGGCAGCACGTGCCGCAGCACGATCCACCACGCCGGTGCGCCGGTCGCCGTGGCCGCGCGGACGAACCCGCGGCCGCGGGCCTGCAGCGTCGCGGAGTGCGCGACGCGGGCGTAGCGCGGCCAGCGCACGAGCGCGAGGCACACCACGACGTTGAGCAGGCTCGGCCCGAGCACCGCCACGACGAGGATCGCGAGCAGGAAGAACGGTACCGACAGCACGATGTCGACCACCCGCATGATCACCGCGCCGAGCCAGCCGCCGCGCCACCCGGCGATGACGCCGAGCGCCACGCCGACCACGCCGCCGATGACGACCGCGCCGATCGCCACGAGCAGCGACACCTGCGTGCCGTAGATGACGCGCGAAAGCACGTCGCGCCCGAGCGCGTCGGTGCCGAGCCAGTGGTGCGCGCCCGGGGGCAGCAGCCGCTGCGCGAGCGTCACCTTGTTCGGGTCGAACGGTGCGAGGAGCGGTGCGAACACCGCCGCCAGCACGTAGACGAGCAGCACCACCGAAGGGATCACGAGCCGCTTCACGCCGCACCTCCCCGGCCGCCGGCGGTCACGCGCCGGTCGAGCACGCCGTAGAGTAGATCGGTCGCCAGGTTCACCACGATGTACACAGTGGACGCGAACAGCACGATCGCCTGCACCACGGGGAAATCGCGGGCCGAGACCGACTGGATCGTCAGCTGCCCGATGCCGGGCCACGCGAAGATCACCTCGGTCACCACCGCGCCGCCGAGCAGGTTCGCCAGCTCCAGCGCGGCGACGGTGAGCACCGGGATCGCGCTGTTGCGCGCGAGGTGGCGCAGTACCAGCCGCGTCGTGCTCGCGCCCTTGGCCCGCGCCGTGCGCACGTAGTCCTGCGACAGCTGTTCGAGCACCGCGCCGCGCGTCACGCGGGCGATCGCCGCCGCGGACAGCGACGCGAGCGTGACGGCGGGCAGCACGAGCGACAGCGGCCCGTCGTAGCCGGTCGAAGGCAGCCAGCGCAGGGCCACCGAGAACACCAGCACGAGCAGCAGCCCGGTCCAGAACGCGGGCATCGCCTGTCCGATGAGGACGATCGGCATCAGCACCCGCTCCTGCCACCGGCCGCGGCGCAGCGCCGTGATCACGCCGATCGTCACCCCGAACACCACGGACAGGATCAGCGCCGCCACGGCCAGGTTCGCCGTGTAGGGCAGCCGTTCGGCGATGAGCGCCGTGGCCGGCCGGTTCTGCACGTAGGAGTAGCCCAGGTCGCCGCGCACCGCGTTGCCGAGGAACGAGACGTACTGGTGCCACAGGGAATCGCTCAGGCCGAGCTGTTCGCGCACGCGCTCGATGTCGGCCCCCGTGGCGCCCTCGGGCACCAGCAGCCGGGCCGGGTCGCCCGACAGGCGCAACGCGAAGAACACGATGGTGGTCACGCCGAACAGCGCGAGCACGGCCTGCCCGAGCCGGCCGGCGACGTACCGGGGGGTCGCCGGCACGCTCCTCGTCCGCCGCGGGCGGGCGGACACCGCGATCGCCGTCATGTCAGCTCACCTTCATCTGGTCGAGGAACAGGCTTTCCGACGCGTCGGGTGTCCACTTCAGACGCGAGTTCGCGCCGTACACGGCGTAGGACTGGAACAGGCCGATCCCCGGCAGGTCGCGGTTGAGCAGTTCGAACGCCGAGCGGTAGAGCTCGCTCCGCTTGGCCGAGTCGGTCGTCTCGCGCGCCTGCTCCACGATCTTGTCGAAGTCCGGGTTGCTGTAGGAACTCCAGATCTCACCGGTGTGGAAGAGCGGGTAGATTACGCCGTCGGAGTCGAGGCACGAACACGACCACTTGCCGAACCGGATGGACCCCCAGTCGTGTGAGGGGTCCTGCACCTTCTTCAGGTACGTGGCCTGGTCGCTGTTCTGGATCTCCACCTGCAGCCCCACCGCGCCGAGATCGGCCTGGATCGCCTGCACCACCTGCGGGTCGAATGACGGCGAGGTCGCCATCACGAGTTTCGCGCCCACCGCGTGGGCCTCTTGCAACAGCTTCTTCGCGTCCTCGGCGTCGTGCCGGTTGTCCGGCAACGACTTGTCGTAGCCGAAGGCGAGCGGGGTGGCCATCGAGTTGATCGGCTCGGCGTACCCGCGTTCCAGGTTCTGGATGATGGCGTTGTAGTCGATCGCCTCGGCGATGGCCTTGCGCACGCGCGGGTCGTTCGTCGCGCCGCCCTTGATCGTGTTGTACGCCAGGTAAGCCACGCGTTCGGTAGGCGTCGACAGGATCTGCAGCGTGGGGTCGCGGCGGATCTGGTCGGCGGCGTCCGGCGTCAGCGTCGTCGCGAGGTCGACCTTGCGCGATTGCAGGTCGGCCACGCGGCTGGCCACGTTGGGCACCGCGCGGAACACGGCGGTGCGGATCTGCGGCTGCGGGCCCCACCACTTCGGGTTGGCCTTGAGGACCACTTCTGACCCGGCCGTCGCCGACTGCAGCACGTACGGGCCGGACCCGACCGGCTTCACGGCGAACTGCTTGGCCCCGACGCGCTGCACGTAGGCCTTCGGCACCACGGACAGCGTGGTCAGGTAGCTCAGCAGTGTGGGGGAGGGCACGGAGGTGTGCACCACGAGGTCGCTGCCGTCGGCGCTCGCCTTGTCGATCACGGAGAAGTTCGCGTACTGCTGGCTGCCGAACTTCTTGTCGAAGATCCGGCTGATCGAGAACGCCGCGTCCTCGGCCGTCAGCGGGCTGCCGTCGCTGAAGGTCACGCCGGGGCGCATCGTGAAGCGCCAGGTCCGCGGATCGGTCTGGTGCCACGCGGTGGCGAGCCACGGCACGATCGCGTTGGTCTTCGGGTTCCGGCGCAGCAGCTGGTCGAAGATGTTGCGGTACACCGAGTACGTGTCGGTGTCGTACTGCTTGCCGGGGTCCAGGGTGGACGGGTAGTTCGCGGTGTCGATCGTGATGGTGTCGGGGCCGCGCCCGGCGCTCGCCGGCTGGATGCCGCACGAGGCGGTACCCAGGGCGAGCGCCGTGGCTAGGAGCAGGGCCGCACGGAAACGTCGTCGGTTCATGGGCTGGTCCCTGTCAGTTCGGGGGCTGAGGTGGAGCCTGGGGTGGGGACATCAGATCAGATCCAATCGGGAGGGCAAAGGCCTGCGCGAGGAGTTAATCCGCCCGCAACACGCCGCGGGGCGGGATGGCGCCGGTCTTGGCCAGCAGCGGGGCGTCGACCTCGATCGTCTCGGGGTACTTGATGCCGGCACCGGTGTTGAGGACGACGACCTCGTCGTCCTCGCTCACCCAGCCGGATTCCCGCAGCTGGTCGAGCGCGGCGAAGCAGGCCGCGCCCTCGGGGCAGATGAACGCGCCCTCGAGCGCGGCCAGGCGGCGCTGCGCGGCGAGGAGCTCGTCGTCGGTCACGGCGATCGCGGTGCCCTCGGTCGCGCGGACCGCGTCGAGGACGAGGAAGTCGCCGAGCGCCTTGGGTACCGTGATCCCGAACGCGACGGTGTGGGCGTCCGGGAACATCGTGCTCTCGGCGGCACCGGCCTTGAACGCTTCGACGATCGGCGCGCAGCCCGTGGCCTGCACCGCGACCAGGCGCGGCAGGTCGCCGGAGATCCAGCCCAGCTCCCGCATCTCGAGCAGGGCCTTGTAGATGCCGATGATGCCGACACCGCCGCCGGTCGGGTAGAGGATCACGTCGGGCACCCGCCAGCCGAGCTGCTCGACGATCTCGTAACCCATCGTCTTCTTGCCCTCGAGCCGGTAGGGCTCCTTGAGCGTCGACACGTCCTGGTAGCCGCCGCGCTCGGCGACGGCGGCGCCGACGAGCTTGCCCGCGTCGCCGATCAGCCCGTCGACGCGGTAGAGCTCGGCGCCGGCGGCGAGGCACTCCTTCATGGTGATCGCGGGCGCGTCGGCGGGCATCGCGATCAGGCTGTCGAGCCCGGCGCGGGCGGCGTAGAGGGCCCAGGCCGCGCCGGCGTTGCCGTTGGTCGGCATCGCCACGCCGCGCACGCCGAGCTCGGCCGCGCGCGACACGCCCACGGCCGCGCCGCGCGCCTTGAACGACCCGGTGGGCACGAGGCCCTCGTCCTTCATCAGCAGCTTCGGCACGCCGGACTGCTTGCCCTGGTTCGGCAGCGGCAGCAGGGGGGTCAGGCCTTCGCCGAGGCTCACGACGTGTTCGGGCGAGCGCACGGGCAGCACCTCGTGGTAGCGCCACAGGCTGGGCTCGCGGGCGGCGAGGTCCTCGCGCGTCACGGTCTCCCGCACCCGCTCCAGGTCGTACCGCGCGAGCAGGGGCGCCCCCGCGGCCGACGTGCCCGCCACCTGGTCGGCCTCGTACCGCTCGCCGGTGCGGGAGCACTCCAGATGGGACAGGAACGAGAACGACATACCGCCTCCAGTGGTCGGGTCAGGTTGCGGGGAAGTTTGGATCCAAAACGGTCCCACGTCAACCGGGACCACCCATCGGTATCGGTTCCGAAGCAACATCGGCTTCGGTCGAGCGGGTGGTGGTGACCATCGGAAACGGTGCGGAAAAGGCGTGACGGCGGGTTCGCGGAAAGTGATCGACACCGGCGGAAAATGTCGCCTGCCGTGTGTCAATGGCGGCTAGCCGGAACCTCGGAGAGGTGCTGACCACTGGAGATCGGTGTTGATCTGTGCCGACAATCACTCGGCCGTGACATCGCCGTGTCCGATTCGTAATGTCGGACGGGCTTTGCGGACACCGTATCCCCCGAATTCGCGGCGTCCGTTCCCCGAGCGAAGAAAATGGTGCAGACAAGGATGTCCGGACGACATCGCCTCCGGTCGCTGTCGTGGCGGTTGCCCGTCGTGGTCGGCGTGCTCGCCGCCCTCGGCCTGGCGACGGTCGGGTGGCTGATCGGCGGCACTCCGGGCGGCGAACCCGTCGCCGCCGCCGACCGCCTGGCGCTCAGCACGCCGACGAGCTCCACTCCGACGAGCTCGACGGTGCCCACGACGCCCACGACCCTGACGACCCCGAGCACAACCCCGACAACGCCGACGACCCCGAGCACGTCGACACCGGCCGAGAAGCCGACCCTGAAACCGTCGACGCCGACGAAGAAGCCGGTCCCGAAGACCAAGCCCCCGGCTCCGGTGACCGCGCAGCAGACGCTGTCCGCAGGCAAAGCCTGTTCGTCCACCCTGGCCGGTGCGCAGCCCAACGCCGCCCAGGTGGGCAACCACATCCTCACCAAGTTCAAGGTGGGTTCCGTGGGCGGGCGCGCCGGGCGCTCCGGCACGAGCGACCACCCCGCGGGCCTCGCGCTCGACTTCATGGTCGACACCGCGACCGGCAACGCGCTCGCCGACTACGTGCTGGCGCACCAGAGCCAGTTCGGTGTCACGTACGTGATCTGGCGCCAGCGCATCAACCTGGGCAGCGGCTGGACGGCCATGGAGGATCGCGGCAGCCCCACCGCGAACCACTTCGACCACGTGCACGTGTCCTTCAAGTCCGGGGCCAAGGTGTCCGTCACCTGCTGAGGCCGGTGCCGCACCCCCTGACGCGACAAGGGGTTTCCCGCCACTGCCGGCGGGAAACCCCTCGTCCGTCTCCGCTCGCGCCGCGCACCGCGGGAACGACCTGCGGCGCGAGCGGGAAACCCCGTCCGGCTACGGGGTCGGCTTGCCGCCCTGCTTCTCGATCTGGTCCTTGATGGACGGCCAGAACTGGTACATCTGCGTCGGGTAGGGCAGGTCCGGGAAGTACTTCTGGTACAGCTTCAGGAACGTGCCGTCGTTGGCGAGATCGGTGAGTTCCTTGTTGTAGGCGTCGAGGAACTTGGTCAGCTTCTTGTTGACCGCCTCCGCGCCCGGCTGGTCCTGCGGCGAGGTGATCGCGACCTTCAGCGCCCCGGGGTGTTCCTTGAAGATCTGGCCGACGTGCGTCGAGCCCAGCACCATCGCGTCGAGGTTGCCCGCGAGGATCTGGTTCACGCCCGCGCCGTCGGTGGCCTCGGACACGAGCTGCGCGTTCGACAGCTTCTTCTTCGCGAAGTCCTCCTGGGTGCTGTTCGCGCCCGCGCCGACCCGCTTGCCCGTGAGGTCGCCGATGGCCTTCACCGTCGAGTTCGCCGGCACCACGACCACGTTCTGGCCCCAGAAGATCGCCTTCGTGAACGCCACGCTCTTCTTGCGCTCGGCGCTCGCCACCAGGCCGACCGACATCATGTCGTACTGGCCGCTCGTGAGGCCCGGCAGCCCGGCCGCGACGGTAGTGGTCTTGTAGACGATCTTGAGGTGCATGCGGTCGGCGATGAGGTTGTTCAGGTCGACGAGCATGCCGACGGGCTTGCCGCTGGCGTCGGGGGAGACGAACGGGTAGTCGCCCGCCGTGACCGCCGCGGTGATCGTGCCGGGCTGCGCGAGGCCGTAGTCGTCGGCGCCGGCGGAGGAGTCGCCGCCACCGCACGCGGTGACCGTGGCCGCGGACAGCGCGGCGATGCCGAGGACACCCAGCAGGCGTCGGAAGGGGAGTCGGTACATGGGTCTCCTTGGGCGGGACCGGGGGAGGGAACGGGAACAGCTCTGGGGAAACGGGGAGCACATCGACGGTGGAGCGGAACTATAGGCTATAAGACTCTGTAGCGTCAACGACGGAATTCCCGAAAGCTGAAGTGGATCAGCGCAGGTCGGAGCCTGCCGTGACAGCGGCGATGCGCTCGGCCAGCGCCGAGATCACGAGCCGGTACGCGTCGCCGGTGAGGTGCAGGCCGTCCTCGTGGACCGGCTCGCCGCGCGCGATCAGCGGCGCCAGCGCCGCGTCGGTGTCGACCGCGTTCGGCGCCGAAACGAGCCCGCGCAGCACGCCGCGGTAGGTGTCGAGCACGGCGTTGGTCCGGCCGCGTTTGCCGATCCCGTCGATCTCCTCGATGGCCGGCGGCAGGAAGGCGACGAGCGCGGCCGGCGCGAACGCCTCGGCGATCACGCGCATGTTCTTCTCGTACGCCGGGAGCTCGACGAGCCGGTCCGGGGCGCAGTCGTTCGCGCCGAACGACAGCACCACCACGTCGGGTTCGATGAGCGCGATGCCGGCGGCGCGCCGGGCCCCGTCGTCGCTCTTCCAGCCGCCCGCGGCGCAGTTGAACACCACGACGTCGCCGGCCTCGGCTTCGAGCTGGTCGATGCGCGGTTTCGTGAACCGGCCCAGCATGCTGTCGCCGAACAGGACGATCTTCTTCACCGGTGGCCACCTTTCGCGCGGTTGACAAGTTGGTACTTGTCGCTTAGAAAATACCAACACTGGGATGCCCTGCGGAAGGGCGTCCACAAAGGACGTACGGAAAGGCGGGTGCCGGCGTGGCCGAGCGCGAAGCGCCTGCCGCGGTGCGCGACTGGACTCGCGCCGAGGTCGATCGGCAGCTCCACGGCCGCAGCAACTGGGGCCGCTGGGGTGAAGAAGACCAGGTCGGCGCCGTCAACCTCATCACCGGCGCCAAGCGCGTCGAGGCCGCGGGGCTGGTGCGCAGCGGCCGGCCGGTCTCGCTGAGCCGCCCGTTCCCGACGCGGCCGCACGAGAACAACCCGCGCCCGGCTTCGCACTACACGACCAAGACACCACGGGGCACCGGCGGCATTTCGGGCGACTACTACGGCATCGAGTACCACGGCGTCGCCTCCACCCACGTCGACGCGCTCTGCCACGTCTGGGACGAGCGCGGCCTGTGGCAGGGCCGGGACCCCGACGCCGAGCTGACTTCGCGCGGCAGCCGCTGGGGGTCGGTCGACCACTGGCGCGAGGGCATCGTCACCCGCGGTGTGCTGCTCGACGTGCCGGCCTTCCGCGGCGAGCCCTACGTGACGCTGGACCGGCCGGTGCACGGCGACGAACTCGAGGCCGTCGCGAAGGCGCAGGGCGTGCGCGTCGGGCCCGGCGACGCGCTGGTCGTCCACTCCGGACGCGACGCGTGGGACCGCGAGAACCCCGCGTGGGGCACCGAAGCCACGCGGCCGGGCCTGCACGCGTCGTGCCTGGCCTTCCTGCGCGACCACGACTGCGCGGTGCTGGCCTGGGACATGCTCGACCGCGCCCCGAACGACGGCGGCGTGCCGTGGACCGTGCACGGCGCGATCTTCGCCTACGGCCTCGCCCTGGTGGACAACTGCGAGCTGGAACCGCTCGTCGCCGCGTGTGCCCAGGAAGGTCGTCACGAGTTCCTCTTCGTGCTCGCGCCGCTCGTGGTCGAGGGCGGGACGGGGTCGCCGGTCAACCCGTTGGCGCTCCTGTGACCGGCGCGGGGGCGCTCAGGCGTCCAGTGCGGCGATCGCCCGGCGCCCGAGGCTGCCCTGCACGTGCTTCTTCATCGCCCGCTCGGCCGTGCGCGCGTCGCCCGCGATCACGGCCTCGGCGATCTCGATGTGCTCGCGCCGCACGCGTTCCTGGTCCTGCGGGGAGTCCGGCTTGGACTGCAGCCCGATCAGCCGGTAGCGGTCGGCCTTGTCCCACAGGCCTTCCAGCAGCGTCATCAGCAGCGGGTTGTGCGAGGCCGTGTAGATGCTGCGGTGGAACGCGCGGTGCACGAGCAGCGACTCGAAGCCGGTGGACGTGCTCAGCGGCTCGAGGTCCTTGAGCGCCGACCCGATCGCCGCGATGTCGGCGTCGGTCCGCCGTGCGGCGGCGAGCTTGGTGGCCAGCGGGTCGAGCCGTTCCCGGACCTCGAACAGGCTGCGGGCCTCCTCGGCGTTGAGCCGGCTCACGCGTGCGTCGCGGTGCGCGTCGATCGTGACGAGCCCCTCGGCGTCCAGTCGCCGCAGCGCCTCGCGCAGGGGAGTGGTGCTCACGCCGAGCTCCGCCGCGAGCTGTTCCTGGGAGATGGACTGGCCCTGGACCAGCTCGCCGGCCAGGATGCGCCGGCGCAGCTCCTCGTAGACGTACGCGTTCTTCGTGAGGGCTGGGCGGGGGTTGACGCTCATCGACCTGACAATCTCTCGCGGGCTGGCGCCCGGACGGCTGGGGGATCGGACCGGCGGACCGGTGTTCGGGAACCGCGCTCGGAACGGGCAATGCGCCAGGATACCGAGCGCGGGCCCGGCACGCGGGCAAGCTGTGGCCTGCGGGCTGCATCCTGTCGCGCCCGGACGACCGGCCGGGCGCGCCGGGCCGGAGCCCCCGGCGGGTTCGCGGAGCTCATCCGGTGATTCTATAGCTTATATTCTCTGCTCGCGAAGTCCTCCGTTTCCGTCCCCATCGATCGACCGAGGAGTCCCGGCACCATGACCACCACGACCGAACCCGATTCGCAGGGTGCCCACTTCGTCGGCGGGACGCCGTTCTTCGCGTCCCGCCACGACCAGCGGCTGTCCTACGGGCTGTACGTGCCGAAGGACCACACGCCCGACGCCGCGCCGTTGCCGCTCGTCGTCGTGCAGCACGGCACGGGGCGCTCCGCCGAGCTCTACCGCAACCAGTGGGCGGAGTTCGCCGAACTGCACCGCTGCGTGATCCTCACGCCGTTGTTCCCGGCCGGGATCGTCGAGCGGCGCGAGCTGCACAGCTTCAAGTTCCTGGAGTACCAGGGGATCCGGTTCGACGAAGAGCTGCTGCACATGGTCGAGGAGGTCGGCGAGGAGTTCGCCACCGAGACCGCGAAGTTCATCCTCCACGGCTTCTCGGGCGGCGGTCAGTTCGCGCACCGCTTCTGCTACGCCCACCCCGACCGGCTGGCCGGCGTCTCGATCGGCGCGCCGGGGCGCATCACGCAGCTGGACGACTCGCTGCCGTGGTGGCTCGGCACGGGCGGGTTCAAGGAGAAGTTCGGCATCGACGTGGACCTCGACGCGCTGCGGCGAGTGCCGGTGCAGATGCTCGTGGGCTCCGAGGACGTGGAGACCTGGGAGATCAACAACGCCGGCGGCCCGAACTGGATGGACGGCGTGGAGAAGACCGGCCGCACGCGGATCGAGCGGCTCGAGACGCTGCGGGCGAGCTTCGAGCGCAACGGGATCCCGGTGCGGTTCGACGTGGTGCCGGGCGTCGCGCACAAGGGCAGCCAGGTCATCCCCGTGGTGCAGGACTTCGTCGCCGGGCTGCTGGCCGGAGGGACCAGCTGAAACAGGCATTTCAGCCGTTGACTGTCCTGTCGAACCTGCTACAGTGAGCGCCACGCCATACTTATAGTCTATAAGACCCACCGCGATTCGGTGCTGCTCACCGGCCGCGGAAGCCGGGGCCGCACCGTCTCCCGCGGCCCGGCCGAACCGAGGTAAGGACACCTGGTCCCATGGGCGATTTCCTGCATTCGTTCTTCGACATCCACCAGATCCTCGCCGTGCTGCCCGCGCTGCTCGGCGAAGGACTGCGCAACACGCTGATCATCGCTTCGCTCGCGCTGGTCCTCGGGCTGGCCGTGGGCCTGCTGCTGGCGATGCTGCTGATCTCCGCGCGCTGGTGGCTGCGGGCACCCGCCCGGATCTACGTCGACGTGTTCCGCGGCCTGCCGGCGATCGTGACGGTGAGCCTGATCGGCATCGGGCTGCCGTCGGCGGGCGTGCGCCTGTTCGGTCAGTCGCCCATGGGCTACGCGATCCTCGCCGTCGGCCTCATCAACGCGGCCTACATCGCCGAGATCTTCCGCTCGGGCATCCAGGCCGTGCCGCCGGGACAGGCCGAGGCGGGCCGCAGCCTCGGCATGAGCCACCTGACCACGCTGCTGCTCGTCGTGGTGCCGCAGGGCATCCGCAACGTGCTGCCGGCGCTGGCGAACCAGTTCATCGTGGCCGTCAAGGAAAGTTCGCTGGTGTACCTGCTCGGCCTGGCCGTCGGCGAGCGCGAGCTGTACTTCATCGCCCAGCAGGCGCAAGCGATCTCGTACAACTCGTCGTCGTTCGTGGCCGCGGGCCTCGTCTACATCGTGTTCACCGTGCCGCTCACGCACCTGGTGAACTGGTTCGACCGGCGCCTGCGCGAAGGCCGGCGCCCGACGTCGGGCGGCACCGGGCCGAGCGCCGCGCCGCAGCCGCTGGTACCCGTCGGCGCGACCGGATTCGAAGCGGGGGCGTGAGAATGGACCAGGCAACCGTGGCCCAGACCGAAACCACCGGGGCGGGCACCGAAGTCCCCGCGATCGAGCTGGTGGACATCTGCAAGTCGTTCGGCACGGTCGACGTGCTCAAGGGCGTGAGCGCGACCGTCGCGCACGGTGAGACCGTGTGCCTCATCGGCGCTTCGGGGTCGGGCAAGTCGACCCTGCTGCGGTGCGTGAACCTGCTGTCGCCGCCGACCTCCGGCACCATCCGCCTGCACGGCGAGGCGATCACCGACCCGAAGGTGGACCTCAACGCCGTGCGCTCGCGCACCGGCATGGTGTTCCAGCACTTCAACCTGTTCCAGCACAAGAGCGCGCTCGACAACATCACGCTCGCGCTGCGGCGCGTGCGCAAGATGTCGCGCGAGGAAGCCCGCGAACGCGCGCTGGAGCAGCTCGACAAGGTCGGCCTGCGCGCGCTCGCGTCGGCGCGGCCCTCGCACCTTTCGGGTGGGCAGCAGCAGCGCGTGGCGATCGCGCGGTCGCTGGCGATGGAGCCGGACGTCATGCTGTTCGACGAAGCGACCTCCGCGCTCGACCCGGAGCTGGTGAAGGGTGTGCTCGACGTGATGCGCGATCTCGCCGAGAACTCGGGGATGACGATGCTGGTCGTGACCCACGAGATGAACTTCGCCCGTGAGGTCGCCGACCGCGTGCTGTTCATGGACAGCGGCGTGATCGCGGAGGAGGGCCCGGCGCGGGAGCTGCTGACCGAACCGAAGACGCCGCGGCTGCAGACGTTCCTTTCGCAAGTCCTGTAAGAAGATCGCGACGAGAACGGTGAGCATGACCCACGAGGAACCGGCCCTGGACCCCCGTCCCGTCCACACCCTGCTGAAGGATCTGGCGAAGCGCGGGATGCGGGTGCACTCCCTGCTCGTCCACCGGCACGGGCGGACCGTGCTCGACCTGTGGCAGTGGCCGCACGAACCGGACCTGAAGCACAAGATCCACTCCGCCACCAAGAGCTTCACGTCGGCGGCCGTGGGGTTCGCCGAGGCGGAGGGCCTGCTGTCGCTGGACGACCCGGTCGTCGGCTTCTTCCGCGGCCGCCTGCCCGCCGACCCGAGCGCGAACCTGGACCGGATGCGCGTGCGCGACCTGCTGACGATGTGCACGGGGCACGCGCGCGGCTTGTCCGGGGCGACCACGCGGCTGCGGCGCACGGGCTGGGTCGGGGAGTTCCTCGAAGAACCGGTCGTCGAGCTGCCGGGCCGCAACTTCACCTACAGCAGCACGACGAGCCACGTGCTGTCGGCGATCGTGCAGGAGGTGTCGGGCCGGGCTGTGGACGAGTACCTGCGGCCGCGGCTGTTCGACCCGCTGGGGATCACGGACTACACGTGGGAGCGCGACCCGGAGGGGGTGTCCAGCGGTGGCAACGGCCTTTCGCTGCGGCCGCGCGATCTGCTGAAGTTCGGCGTGCTGCACCTGCAGGACGGCGTGTGGGAGGGGGACCGCATCCTGCCCAGCGGCTGGGTGCAGAAGGCCTCGGCGCTGCACGTGCGCCGCGCGATCAGCGGGGAGTGGAACGGCAAGGAGCTCGTGCCGCCCGCACCCGACGTCGTCACCGAAGAGGGCTACGGCTACCAGTTCTGGACCACCGCGGACGGCATCTACAACGCCTCGGGTATCTTCGGCCAGGAGTGCATGGTCTTCCCGCGCCACGGCGGCGTGGTCGTCGTCCTGGGCGCCATGGGCGACGGTACCTACCACGACCTGCCGGGGATGCTCCGGTCGGCGTTCCGCTCCGCGTTCGACCCGTCCCCGGACCAGTCCGATGTGGACGCTGCGGAACAGAAGTCCGAAATGGACGCCGTGACCGAGTGGGTGCGGCGCGCGCAGGAGCCCGAAGCCGTGTCCGCGGCCGCGCAGCGCACCGGCTTCTCCGCGGCGTACGACTTCGAGCCCAACGACCAGGGCCTGGTGTCGCTGGCCGTCTCGGTCACCGGTGCCGCGGTCCGGCTGACGGTCGAGGACGAACTCGGCAGCCACTCGCTCGAGCACGGCGTCGGCTCGTGGCGCCGGCAGGACACCGGCGTCAGCGGGTGGCGCCTGCACCACTCCTACCAGGATCCGGTCGCGGCCGTGCTCGCCGCCGCCGAGTGGGAGTCGGCCGACGTGCTGAAGCTGACGTGGCACTACCTGGAGTCGCCGTTCATCGATCGGCTGCGGCTGGTGTTCGACGACGCCGGCGTCACCGTCGAGCACGCCACGAACGTCAACTCGGGCCCGGCGGCCCTGCCGCCCGCCCGGGGACTCCTGCGGGCGTAGCTCTTCCCCCGAACCCCCGGCCGTGGGGTCTGCCGCACTGCCGGCGGGCCTCACGGCCGGTTTCAGTTGTCCGGCCGGTGCGGTCAGTCCCGCAGCGCGGCCAGCGCGCGGCGCAGCCGGTCGAGGAACAGCGTCACGTGGCGCTGCTCCCAGACCAGGGGTGGCCGCACCTTGAGCACGTCGCCGCCCGGGCCGGTGGACCCCGCGAGCACGCCCTGCGCGACGAGTTCGGCCAGCAGCGCCTTCGTGACCGCGCGCGACGGTGTCGCGCCGGAGGACCGGACGTCGACGCCGGCGAGCAGGCCGGTGCCGCGGACGGCACCCAGCAGCGGTTCGCCGGCGGCCACCTCGCGCAGCCCGGAGCGCAGCACTTCGCCGGTCGCGGCGGCCTGCGCGGGCAAGCCCGTCAGCTGCAGCACGTCGAGCACGGCGTGGCCGGCCGCGGCGGCCGCCGGGGTCGCGGCGAAGGTGGAGAAGTACTCGTAGTCCCGCGCCAGCACGTCGGCGATTTCGCGGCGCGTGACGACGGCGCCGATGGGATAACCCGCGCCCATCGGCTTGCCGAGCGTGACGAGGTCGGGTGTCACACCGGCGAGCAGGAACCGCCACAGCCGCGGGCCGCCGCGGCCGTAACCCGACTGGACCTCGTCGGCGAGGAACAGCGCCCCCGCCGCGTGGGCGCCGGAGACCAGGCCCGCGACGAACTCGCCCGGCGCGTCGAGGATGCCCTCCGACGTGAACTGCGAGTCGGCGAGGACCAGCGCCGGGCGTTCACCGGCGGCGCTCAGCGTCTCGCCGGCCAGCCGGATCCGTTCCACGGCAACGGTTTCCGTCAGCTCGTCCGGGGCACCGTGCGGCGCCTCGAAGGTCGCGACGTGCGCCGGCCGGTACCCGGCGGGCCACTCGTTGGAGCTCAGGTCCGCCATCCACTTCGACGCGCCGTGGTAGGCGTGTTCCGCGATCACGGCCGCGCCGCCGCCGGTGAATTCGGTGGCCAGCCGCCAGGCCAGCTCGTTGGCCTCGGTGCCGGACGTGGTGAACAGGATCGTGTCGAGCGGCTCCGGCATGGTCGCGAGGATCCGCTCGGCCAGCTCGGCGATGCCCGCGTGCAGGTAGCGCGAATGCGTGTTCAGCTCGGCCAGCTGCCGGCTCACCGCGCGCGTCACGGCCGGGTGCGTGTGCCCGATGACGGCGACGTTGTTGTACGCGTCGAGGTAGCGCGCGCCGTCGCGGGCGACCAGCCACGGGCCCTCGCCGCGCACGAGTTCGAGCGGGTGCCGGTAGAACAGCGGGGAGAGCTTGCCGCCCATGGCCGCCGCGCGCCGCGCGGGCAGGTCCTCCGGGGAGATCGCGTTCGTGAGGTCGCGCGTGCCGGCCAGCCGCGCGAGCCGGTCCGCGAGCTCGGCCGGGGACAGCGCCGCGAGCAGGTCCAGCGCCTGTTCGCTGTTCGTGTCGTACTGCGTGATGTAGCGGTGGTTGTCGGAGTGCGCGTCGCGCCGGGCCGCCGACACGGCGAGCGTCGTCAGCAGCCGCGCGATCACCAGCTCGCCCAGCACCGCGACTTCGGCGGCCGAGAGCTCGCGGTGGCGCTGGTACCCGCGCAGCACGGCGTCGGTCAGCCGCCACAAGCGGTTCGCGTCGCCGCCGCTGAACCGCAGCACCGACGTCAGCGTCGCCGCGAGGTCCGCGACCGCCGCCGTGTGGTGCATGTCGCCGAAGTCGATCACACCGGTCACGGTGGCGCGCGAGGCGAGCACGTTGGTGAGGGTCACGTCGGCGTGCTGCACGCCTGAGGGCAGCGTGGCCGTCGCCGCCAGCGCCGGGGCGACGCGTTCGGCGAGTTCGCCCAGCCGGCCCGCGCCGACGACCGCCGTCGCCACGACCTCCGGCACGCGGCGGATGTCCCACAGCAGCGTGCGCCCGGCCGCGGCGTGGAAGTACCCTTGCAGCGCAACCGAAACTCGCGCAGCCACCACTCCGACCTGCTCCGCGAGGTCCTCGTCGAGCGGGCCGCCTTCGAGCGGGGAACCGGGCAGCAGGGTGATCAGCCGGGCCAGGCAGGTGCGCCCGGCGTCGTCGCGCGGGTGCGCCACCGGCTCGCCGGAGGCGGTCACGACCGTCTCCGGCACGGGCAGGCCGGGGTCCGCGGCGTGCACGTGCTCGAGCGCGCGGGTCTCCATGTCCACGACGGCGGCGTCCTCGGCCGGGTTGGAGATCTTGAGCACGAAGCGGCCGTCGACGAGCACGTTGAGGTCGCGTTCGCTGTCGAGCGGTTTCAGCTGCGGGTCCGTGAGCGCCCAGTGCTCGGCGAGCACGGCAGCCAGGCCCTCGGCGGAGAACTTCGGTGCCGGTTCGGCGAAGATGCCGGTGGCGGTGGTCATGCTGGGGGCTTCCTTTCCCGGTGGGCCCGCACTCAGGACGGTGCTGGGTCTGCTGGTGTGGTGGGGTCTTCGGTGCGGGGGTCGGGCGCGAGCACGCTGAGGTCCACGCGCGGGACGAGGTAGCGGCCGGGGTGCCCGGCCTCGAGCGTGAACGGCCGGTCGTGGCCGGGGTACACCACGTCGGCCCGCTGCCTCACGAGCTCGATCGACGCGGCAGCCACCTCTTCGCCCGCCGCCGCGGTGGTGGCGCGCCCGGCGCGAAGCGCGCGGGCCGAGGGCAGGGCGTCGCCGGTGAGCACGGCCGTGCCGGTCGTCGTGGCGACGGTCAGGCCGACCGAACCCGCCGTGTGGCCCGGCAGGCCGGTGACGGTGACGCCCGGCGCCAGCTCGAGGCCGTCGGTGGCGTCGAGCACCCGCAGTCCGGCGAAGATGGCGCCCGTCCACGGGGGCTTGACCGGGTCGCCGGCGGGGAAGTCGCGTTCGGCCGGGTGCAGCAGCACATCGGCGTGGGCGAACAGGTCGGCGTTCTGCACGTGGTCGTAGTGCGCGTGCGAGAGCACCAGGGTGTCGACGTCCCGCGTGCCGAGCCCGTGGCGGGCCAGCGCCCGCAGCAGCGCGCGGCGGCGGCCCGCGTGCCCGCAGTCGAACAGGATCCGCCGCCGCGGGGTCTGCACGAGGTAGACCCCGCAGAAGCCGATGCTGCCCTGCTCGGACGCGAGGCCGTAGCCGAGCAGCAGCGGCTCGACGACGGGCGCGGGATCAGTCAAGCTCACCTCGCAGGATCAGGCGGTGGACGTACGGCAGCACTCCTCCGTTCGCGTAATACGCGGCCTCTCGCGGGGTGTCGAGCCGCGCGCGCACGGCGAACTCGAACGCGGGCCGGTCCGCCGGGCGCACGCGCACGGTCAGCGGCCGCGCCGGATCCCGCACCACGTCGGTGATCCCGACGAGGTCGAACTCCTCCGTGCCGTCGAGGCCCAGCGATTCGGCACCGTCGCCGTCGGCGAACTGCAGCGGCAGCACGCCGAGCGCGACGAGGTTGGCGCGGTGGATCCGCTCGAACGACTGCGCCAGCACGGCTTTCACCTTCAGCAGCGCCGTCGTCTTGGCCGCCCAGTCGCGGGAGGAGCCCGTGCCGTACTCCTGGCCCGCGAGCACGATCAACGGCACGCCCGCGGCGGCGTAGGAGACCGAAGCGTCGTGGATCGGAACGAGTTCGCCGCCGCGCGTGAAGTCCGGCGTGACGCCGCCGCCGGCGCCGGGTGCGAGCCGGTTGGCCAGCCGGGGGTTGGCGAACCCGCCGCGCACCATCACCTCGAAGTTGCCGCGCCGCGAGGCGTAGGTGTTGAGGTCGGTCTCCCCGAGCGCGGTGAGGTACCGGCCGGCACAGCTGTCCCGGGGGATGCGGCCGGCGGGGCTGATGTGGTCGGTCGTCACCGAGTCGCCGAGCGCCAGCAGCGTGCGCGCGCCGAGCACATCCTGCGGTGGCGCGGCGGTTTCCGGCACGGCGTCGAGGAACGGCGGGCGGCGCAGGTACGTCGAGTCCGGTTCCCACTCGAAGTGGTGCCCGCCGGACTCCGGCACGGCGCGCCAGTGCTCGTCGCCGGCGAACACGTCGGTGTAGGCCTCGCGGAACAGCTCGGGCGTGAGGTGCGCGGAGACGACCTCGTCGATCTCGGCGTCGTCGGGCCAGAGGTCGGCCAGCAGCACGGCCCGGCCGTCGGCGTCGGTGCCGAGCGGTTCGGTCGTCAGGTCGCGGGTGACCGATCCGGCCAGCGCGTAGGCGACGACCAGCGGGGGAGAGGCGAGGTAGTTGAGCGAGACGTCGTTGTTGATGCGGCCGTCGAAGTTGCGGTTGCCCGACAGCACGGACGCCACGACCGCGCCGTAGTCGGCGACGGCCGCGGCGGCGTCGGGCAGCAGCGGGCCGGAGTTGCCGATGCACGTCATGCAGCCGTAGCCCACGAGCTGGAAGCCGAGCTCGTCCAGCGGCCCGGCCAGCCCGGCGCGCGCGAGGTACTCCGTGACGGTCTTCGACCCCGGCGCGAGGCTCGTCTTCACCCACGGCTTCGTGGTCAGCCCGCGGGCGCGGGCGTTGCGCGCCAGCAGGCCCGCGGCGACCATCACGTGCGGGTTGGAGGTGTTGGTGCACGAGGTGATGGCGGCGATGGCGACGGCGCCGTCGGGCACCGGGCTCGCGGTCAGGCCGGGTTCTTCGCGCGCCGCGCGCACGCGCTCGACGGCGGCCGTCGCGTTGCCGGGCACCGCGGCCAGCGCGACGCGGTCCTGCGGGCGCCGGGGCCCGGCCAGGGAAGCCGTCACACCGGAGAGGTCGATGCGCACGCGCTCGTCGTACCGGAGGGCCGCGGCGGGATCGTGCCAGAGGCCTTGTTCCTTCGCGTACACCTCGACGGTGGACACGTGGTCCGGGGTGCGCCCGGTGAGGCGGAGGTAGTCGAGCGTCGCGCCGTCGACGGGGAACATCGCCGCGGTGGCCCCGAACTCGGGGCACATGTTCGCGATCGTGGCCCGGTGCGCGAGCGGGATCCGCGCCACGGCGTCGCCGGTGAACTCCACGAACTTGCCGACGACCCCGTGCGCGCGCAGGGTTTCGACCACGGTGAGCACGAGGTCGGTCGCGGTGACGCCGGGGCCGAGTTCGCCCGTGAGCTCTACGCCGACCACCGGCGGCACGAGCAGGCTCAGCGGCTGGCCCAGCAACGCGACTTCCGCTTCGACGCCGCCGACTCCCCACGCGAGCACGCCGAGCGCGTTGACCATCGTGGTGTGGGAATCGGTACCGGCGCACGTGTCGGGGAACGCCCAGCCGTCGCGGCGTTCCACGACGCTCGCGAGGTACTCGAGGTTGATCTGGTGCATGATCCCGGTGCCGGGCGGCACCACGTGCACGCCGTCGAGCTTCTCGCCCCACTTGAGGAAGCGGTAGCGCTCGGCGTTGCGCGCGTACTCGATTTCGACGTTGCGGCGCAGGGCGTCGGCGCGGCCGGACACCTCGGTGGCCACGGAGTGGTCGACGGTCAGGTGGCTTGGGATGCGCGGGCGCACGCTGCGGGGATCGCCACCGGCCGCGGCGACCGCGTCGCGCAGCGCGGCGAGATCCGTGAGCACCGGCACGCCGTTGGTGTCGTGCAGGAACACCCGTGACGGCGAGAACGCGACGACGTCGTGGGCCTGCTCGGCGCCGCCGTGCACGAGGGCCGCGATGTGCTCGGCGGTGACGGTGTGCCCGTCCTCGTGCCGCAGCAGGTTCTCCAGCAGGATCTTGTGGCTCAGGGGCAGCCGCTCGGCGCCCGGTACGGCATCGAGGCGGTGCACCCGGTAGCGCTCACCGCCCAGGTCGAGGTGGGCGAGGCTGGCGTAGCTGCCGGACGACGGCTGTGTGCTCAAGGCGCTCCTTCCATACAGCTTATAGGCTATATTAGCCGCGAAGGGGAGGCCAGTGGCCCGGCCGGGTCCGCCGAACCACCACCGAAATCGCCGCCGAAACCCAGCAGGAGCTTGGTGTGTCCGATCTGTTCGCCCGCATCCTCGAAGCGCACCGCGGGATCCGTCCGCAGGTGCCGTTGACCACTTTGGAGCGCAGCACGCGGCTCTCGCGCGAACTCGAGTGCGACGTGTGGCTCAAGACCGAGCACCTCATGCCCACCGGTTCGTTCAAGGTGCGGGGCTCGGCGAACAAGCTCCGCGTGCTCGGCGAGAGCGCCCGGGCGACGGGCGTCATCACGGCCTCCACGGGCAACCACGGCCAGGGCGTCGCGCGGGCCGGGCAGTTCGCGGGTGTCGCGGTGACCGTGTACGTCGCCTCGATCACGACGCCGGGCAAGATCGCGGCGATCGAAGCGCTGGGCGCCGAAGTCGTGCTGGTCGAGGGCAACCCGCTCGACGCGGAACAGGAAGCCCGGCGCCAGGCCGAGCTGACCGGGAAACCGTACGTCGCGCCGTACAACGACCTCGACACCGTCGCCGGTCAGGGCACGGTCGGGGTCGAGCTGGCCGAGCAGGCGCCGGATCTCGACGCGGTGTTCGTGTGCGTCGGCGGCGGCGGGCTGATCGGCGGCACCGGCACGGCGCTGAAGCGGCTGAGCCCGGCCACGCGCGTCGTCGGCGTGTGGCCCGAAGCGTCGACGTGCCTGCTCGATTCCTTGAGGGCGGGCCACATCGTGGCGACCCCGGAGCGGCCCACCCTGTCCGACGGTTCGGCCGGCGCGGTCGAACCCGGGTCCGTCACGTTCCCGATCTGCCAGGACGTGATCGACGAGACCGTGACGGTCACGGAGGCCGAGATCGCCCGCGCCATGCGCACGATCGCCGAAGGCGAGCGCTGGATCGTCGAGGGCGCCGCGGGGGTCGCGGTGGCCGGGTTGCTGCGCACGGCGGAGGAGTACCGGGGCAAGAAGGTCGCGGTGGTCCTTTGTGGACGCAACGTCGCACTGGAGACGTTCCTCGGGGCGATGGAGCTGGCGCAGGGCGCGTGACGCCGCCCGGGTGGCGGGTGCGCACGCGCCCGCCACCCTTCAACCCGGCCGGCGGCGAGGGGTCACCGCCGCACCACGGCGGCGGAACCGTCGGAGCGCGGATCGCTGCCGGCGGTGAACGCGCCCTCGCCGTCGATCGACACCACGTTGGTGTGGCCCAGGAACTCGGTGCGCGGCGGGACTTCGCGCAGCGGGAAGTCGTCGGCGGCGAGGTTCGCGACGACGGCGGGGGCGAGGTCGGCTTCGTGGTGCACCGTGTCGGAGGCCTGGCCGTCGGCACGGGCGCCGACGACCCAGCGCGGCGCGCTCACCGCTTCCTGGGGCGGGTCGCCGGCGAGCAGGCGAAGCAGCACCTGGGCGTGGATCTGCGGCTGGCCGTGCCCGCCCATCGTGGAGGTGACCCAGCGGACGCGGTCGTCCCCGGTCGTGACGAGGACCGGCATCAGCGTGTGCTTCGGCCGCTTGCCGGGCGCGATTGCGTTGGGCGAGCCCGGGTCGAGGGAGAAGCTGCTGCCGCGGTTCTGCAGGATGATCCCGGTCTCCGGTTCGAGCACGCCGGCGCCGAAGCTGTCGAAGACGCTCTGGATGATCGACACCGCGTACCCCGAGGAGTCGGCCGCCGCGACGCCGACCGTGTCACCCCGGGGGATGGCCGGGGCGGACACGGTGGCGGCGCCGCGCGGCTCCCGCAGCGAGGCGAGCAGGTCCGCGAACCCGTCGTTCTCCACGTCGGTCGCGGCGAAGTCCGGGTCGGCCAGCAGGGTGTCGCGGACGCGGGTGCCGTCGTGGAACAGGCGGCCCAGCACGGCGGCGGGTGCGGTCCACGGCTCGGCCGCGAGCCCGAGTTCGGTCAGCGCCCGCACCGTGCGCAGCAGCGCGAAACCTTGCGTGTTGGGTGGACTCGTGTGCACGCGGAACCCGCCCAGCGGAGCGGAAAGCGCGGCTGTCTCGCGGACGCGGTAACGCGCGAGGTCGTCCGTCGTCAGTGGACAGCCGAGACCCTGCAAACCGCGGGCCAGCGCCGCGCCGACGGCGCCCTCGTAGAACTCGCCGGGGCCGCTGGCCGCGAGGGCCCGCAGCGACTCGGCCAGCCGGGGCTGCGTGAGCCGTTCGCGCACGAACTCCCCGCCGGGCGCGAACACCGCGCGCGCACCGGCGTCGGCCTCCAGCAGGGCGCGGTCGGTCACGAACGCGGCGGCCAGCGAGCGGGCCACGGGCACGCCGTCGGCCGCGTAGCCGATCGCGGCGGAGAACTGCGCGGCCCAGTCCAGTGCCGCGCCGTGCCGGCGGATCGCCTCCCAGCCGCGGACGGCGCCGGGCACGGTGATCGTGTCGGGGCCGCGTTCGGGCAGCCGGTCGCCGTGGCGGGCGCGCAGTGCGGCGAGGTCGCGCGCGGCCGGGGCGGTGCCGGTGGCGTTGACGCACGTGATCGTGCCGCCGGGCGTGCGCACGAGGGCCACGAGGTCGCCGCCGAGGGCGGTGTTGTGAGGGTAGACGACGGTGAGCGCCGTCGCCGCGGCGAGTGCGGCGTCGAGGGCGTTGCCACCCGCCCGGAACGCTTCTTCGCCGGCCCGGGTGGCCAGCGAGTGGGGGGACGCGATCGCACCGGTGGTCGGGGACAAGGCGGCTCCTTCTTCGCGGCGGGGCGGACCGGGGTGGGAACCGGCCGGTGCGCTTCCGGCCGGCGGGGGTTAAGCTGCGGTCACTGTAGCAGTGACGACAGAAACGGCACTAGCTGAATTGGACACTTCAGAATCGGGGTTGTCCCTCGCGAGCCGGGTGAACCACGAGTGGACCCGGCTGAGCAAGACCGAACGCGTCGTCGCCCGCTACCTGGTCGCGGCGCCGCCCCAGCGCGTCATGCTGGCCACCGCCGGCGACATCGGCCGCGCCACGGGAGCGAGCGACGCGACGGTCGTGCGCACCGCGCGCCGCCTCGGCTACGCGGGCTTGCCGGACCTCAAAGCGGCTCTCGGCGCGCACCTGACGACGGTGGCCACCGGAGCGCCGCAGATCAGCGAACGCCTCCAGCTCGCCCGCTCCGCCGGTGACCTCTCGGCGACCGCCGCCCGCGTCGTGGCCGACGTCCGCGACCGCGTCGCCGAACTCGGCCGCAAGACCGACCCGGCGGCGCTGGGCCGCGCGCTGCAGCTCATCGCGCCCGCGTCGACGGTGTTCTGCTACGGCTGGGGTGTCAACGAGCTGTCCGCGCGCTACCTCGCGCTGAAGCTCAACCGGGCGGGCAAGTTCGCCGTTTCCTCGGGCGCCACCGGCTTCACCCTCGCCGACGACCTGCTCGCCCTCTCGTCCCACCACGCGGTGGTGATCTTCGCGCCCGGGCGCGTGCTGCCCGAGCTCCGGCTGCTCGTCGCCCACGCGCGGGCCGCGGGGGCCGGGCTGATCCTCGTGACCGAGAACCTCGGCGAGGAGATCACCGGCGCCGTCGACGTCGTGCTGCGCGACGAGGCGTCGCCGGGTGGGCTCACGGCCGAACCGATCGGCGGGCTGCTCATCGCCGACATGCTGGTGCTCGCCACGATGGCCGCGGGCCGCGACCCCGCTCTCGACACCTACGAACTGCTCACGCGGCTGCGCCGGGAGCTCGCCGGCGACGCCTGAACCCCCATCCCCAAGGAGAACCGTGCTCGCTGACGAAATCCTCGACCGCGCAAGGGAAACCGTCGCGCGGAACCTCGCGCCGACCCCGCTGCTGCCCTACCACGCCGCGGGCCTCGACGTGCCGGTGTACCTCAAGTACGAGGGCGCGCAGCCCACCGGTTCGTTCAAGGTCCGCGGCGGGGTCGCCGCGCTCACCGCGTACGCCGCCGAAGGCGTCCCCGTCGTCACGGCGTCGGCGGGTAACCACGCGCTCGGCATCGCCCACGCGTCGCGCCTGCTCGGCGCGAAGTCCACTGTGGTCGTGCCCGAGGACGGGTCGCCGGCGAAGATCGCGGCCCTGCGCACCTACCCGGTCGAGCTCGTGCTGGCGCCCGGTGGGTACGACGGCGCGGAGGCGAAAGCGCTCGAACTCGCGGCCGGGGGCCGGAAGTTCGTGTCCGCCTACAACGACCCGCACGTGATCGCGGGCCAGAGCACGCTCGTCGGCGAGGTCGCCGAAACCCTCGGCGAGGACTTCACGATCGTGGTGCCCACGGGTGCCGGTGGCCTGCTGGCCGGCACCGCGCTCGGTGCGCGCCGGGCGCGGCCCGACGTGCGGGTGCTCGGCGTCGAATCCGCGGCGTGCCACGCGGTGTCCGCCGCCGTCGCGGCCGGGCACGTGGTGACCGTGCCGGTGGGCGACACCATCGCCGACGGGCTCGTCGGCAACCTCGAACCGGAGTCGATCACGCCGGCGATCGTGCGCGAGGCCGGGGTGCGGCTGGTCGACGTCGACGAGGCCGCGATCCGCCGGTCGGTCCGCGAATTCGCGCTCACGGCCGGGCTCGTGGCCGAGGGGTCGTCCGCGGCGGCGCTCGCCGCGCTGCGGGCGGGCCTCGTGCCCGCCGACCGGCCCGTGGTGCTCGTGGTGTCGGGGCGCAACATCGCCGCCGGGCTGCTGGCCACGATCCTCACGGAAGGCTGAACCCGGGGGACTTCCGACTTTCGCAGGTGTGCCGGGTTTGTCCACGGCGGTCACACTGTGCGTCGCGGTCCGGTCACCGTCGGTCCGCTTCGGACGCGCGTCGTGAGGAGTCCCGATGAAGGTCAGGTCGTCGTGGAAGGCCGCGCTCGCGGCGGTCGCAGTGCTGGTGGCCGGGCCGGCCGCCGGCACCGCGGCCGCCGTGCCGGCCGCCGGCACCCCCGTGTTCTGGCGCGTGCCGGCGACGGCGGACCAGGTCGCCGGGCTCGCCCGCGCCGGGTTCGACGTCGGCGAGTCCGACGCCGGAGCGGCCTACGTCGTGGGCGACGAATCCGTCGCGGCCCGGCTGCGGACGCTGGGCTACCGGCCGTCCTACTTCGACAGCGTCTACAAAGACCTGCCCGCCACCACCTCCCGCGCGGCCGCCGCCGACACGTTCTACGGCGGGTACCGCACGGTGGCCGCCCAGGAAGCGCACCTCGCGCAGGTCGCGGCCGCGCACCCGGACCTCGCGACGGTGTACGACCTCGGCCCGTCGTGGAAGAAGACGAAGGGCCAGGGCGGGCACGACCTCCAGGCGATCTGCCTGAGCGAGAAGCAGGCCGGCGACTGCGCGCTCTCGACGACCTCGCCCAAGCCGAAGTTCGTGCTGATGGCCCAGATCCACGCGCGCGAGATCTCGACGGGTGAGCTCGCGTGGCGCTGGATCGACTACCTCGCCGACGGCTACGCGAGCGATGCCACCGCGAAGTCCATCCTGGACACCACCGAGGTGTGGGTGATCCCGATCGCCAACCCCGACGGCGTCGACGTTGTCGCCTCCGGCGGCAACTCGCCCAAGCTGCAGCGCAAGAACGCCGACAACAGTCGCGGTGGCTGCACCGGCGCGAACATCGGCATCGACGTGAACCGCAATTCCACGTTCCAGTGGGGCGGCGATTCGAACTCGCCGTGCGCCGAGACCTACCAGGGCGCGAGCGCCGGGTCCGAGCCCGAGACCCAGGCGCTGGAGAAGTTCTTCCGCGCGATCTACCCGGTGCAGCGCGGGACCGGGAACGACGATCCGGCGCCGGCGACCGCGCGCGGCACGATGATCACGTTGCACAGCTACGGCAACGACATCGTCATCCCGTGGGGCTTCACCCAGGCGAAATCGCCCAACGACGCGCAGTACCGCAAGCTCGGGGCGAAGTTCACCGCGGCCAACGGTTACCTCGTGGGCACCAACCGCGAGACCGTCGGTTACGACACCAGTGGCACCACCGACGACTTCACCTACGGCGCGCTCGGCGTCGCCAGCTTCACCTTCGAGGTCGGTGCCTCCAGCGGCACGTGCGGCGGGTTCCTGCCGCGCTACTCCTGCGTGGACAGCACGTTCTGGCCGAAGAACAAGGGCGCGTTCATCACGGCGGCGCAGGCCGCGGCCGCACCGTACCGGCAGTGAACTCGCTTTACTTCTGTCAGAAGGGTGAGCCCAAGGCGGGCTGAGCCAGCAGATCCTGTGGCGGGTGTCACCTCGTGCTGCCCATGACACGACAGAGGCTATCGGTTTACGGTTAGGTCACCACCCGGTAGTCGCCCGACGCCGGTACGACCTGATCGAGGATGATCATGACCGAACCGACTGTCTTCGTGCACGGGTTCCTGGACGACCACCACGTGTGGGACGGCGTCGTGGCGGCCCTGCCCTCGGGTGGGGAGCGCGTAGTGGTCGACCTCGCCGGGAGTGGCGAGCGCGCCGGTGCGGCCGGCCCCTTCACCTACGATCGGTTCGCCGCCGACGTGCTGTCCACTGTGGACGAACTCGGCGGCCCGTTCGTGCTCGTGGGGCACAGCATGGGCGCCGCCGTCGCCGAGCTGGTCGCGGCGGCGCGGCCCGAGCTCACGCGCGGGCTGGTGCTCGTGAACCCCATTCCGCTCGCGGGTACGGGGCTGGCGGACGAGGCGATCGAACCGTTCCGCGTTCTCGGCGCGGCCGGCGCCGGCGCACAGCGTTCGGCTCGCGCGAACCTCTCGCCGAACTTGAGCGTGGAGACGTCCGAGCGCATCGGCCGGGCGGGGCTGCGGATGCGCCCGGAGGTGGTCCGGGCGCTGGCGGACTGCTGGAACAACGGCGCGGCCGAAGGCGACGCGCCGAGCGGTTTCGCCGGCCCGGTGCTGATCGTCCGCGGCGGCGCCGACCCGTTCATCACCGAAGACCTCGTGACCACCGCGGTCGCACCGCGGTTCGCGGCGCCCGTCACCGAGGTCGTCGAGGGCGCCGGGCACTGGACGCACTCCGAGGCGCCCGGGCGCGTCGCCGAGCTGATCGCGCGGTTCGCCGGCGGCCGGGCCCGCGGCTGGGCGGGCGGGTTCTCGCGCAAGACCGAGGACGCCTTCGGTGAGAACTTCGCCGAGGACGTGGCGCTGGAAGCGGCCACGCTGTACCAGCCCGTCCGCGGCCGGAAAGCCGTGCAGCGCGTGATGGCCGCCGCCAGCGGGATCTACGAATCGCTCAAGTTCACCCACCAGACCGACGCCGGCGACCGCACCTACCTCGAGTGGGAGGCCGTCGCGTTCGGCGGCACCGCGCTGTCCGGCGTCACCGTCCTGACGAAGGACGCGGACGGCCGCATCGTCCACGCCGCCATCCACCACCGCCCGCTCGGCGGCGCGCTGGCGTTCTCCGCCGAACTTGGCCGGCGGCTGCCGGACCTCGACGCCGGCCACTTCCACCAGGAGGCCTGACATGACCACCCCGTTCACCCGCACCGACGTCGCGTTCGCCGGCGAGGACGGCGCCACCCTGCGCGGCTGGCTGTTCGTCCCCGGCGCGCCCGGGCCGCGACCCGCGATCACCATGGCCCACGGCTACGCCGGGGTGAAGGAACAGGGCCTCGAACCCTTCGCGAAAGCGTTCGCCGAGGCGGGGTTCGTGGTGCTGGTGCACGACCACCGCTCGTTCGGCACCAGCGACGGCACCCCGCGCCAGGACGTCGATCCGTGGCGCCAGATCGCGGACTGGCGCCGGGCGATCACCTACCTCGAGGCCCGGCCGGAGGTCGACGCCGGCCGGATCGGCTTGTGGGGCACCAGTTACGCGGGCGGTCACGCCCTCGTGCTGGGCGCCACCGACCGGCGCCTCAAGGCCGTGGTCGCGCAGGTGCCGACGATCAGCGGGGTGGAGCAGGGCCTGCGCCGCGTGCCGCCGGACGCGGTCGCCGCGCTGGAGCACGCGTTCGCCGAAGACGACCGCGCCGTCGGCCGCGGCGAGCCGCCGCGCAGTCAGGCGATCGTGAGCGCCGATCCGGCCGTGCCCGCGTCGTACCGCGCGCCGGACGCGGTCGAGTTCTACCTGCAGGACATCCCCGAGGGGATCTGGGACAACCAGGTCACCGTGCGCTCGACGCGCGCCGCGCGGATGTACGAGCCGGGCGCGTGGATCAGCCGGGTGTCGCCGACGCCGCTGCTGCTGGTGGTCGCGCTGGGCGACACGATCACCGTGACCGACCTCGCGCTCGCCGCGTACGAACGCGCGCTGCAGCCGAAGAAACTCGAGCTGATCCCGGGCGGGCACTTCGACCCGTACGTCGCCGAATTCGCCCGCTCCAGTGCGGCCGCGCGGTCCTGGTTCGCAGAGCACCTGTCCTGAGGAGCCTCGCTGTGGCCCACCTTTCCCTTGCGCACGAGGACACCGTCGCCGTGGTCGACGAGATCACCGCCGGGGGAGTGCGAGCCGTGGTGCTGCGCGCCGATGGCCCGCGGCGGGTTCGAGCTCGCGCTGCGGGCGGACGTGCTCTTCGCCGGCGACGTGCGCACGCCGTGCACAAGGCGCTGCTACGCACGGGGGAACTCGGCGGCGGACCACGCGGTGTTCGACGTCGCGATGCCGCTGTTCGAGTCCGGTGACGTCCGGCGCGGTCTCGCGTCGGCGATCGCCGCGTACCAAGCGGGGCGGCCCCGCCCGGTGCTCGCGTTCGACGGCGAGTAGGCGACGCAACCGAAGCACCACGGCTTGCGTCGGAGGCCGGCCGATCTCCGTTCGGACAACCGTGCCGCGCGGCTCGGGTATAGTCGAATTGAAAGAGTCGACAGATCGACGACTATGCCGGAGGGGGCGCGGATGAACTGGCCGGCCACGGACCGCTACGAGCTCGAGGTGAGCCCGGGCGGCCTGGGTTTCGTGCACGACCTGCTCAACACGCTCTCGGCGGGTAAACCCCGCGAGACGGACCTGCTCGGCGAAGTGGCTGACGCGCAGGCTTGGCTCGACGCCGCGCTGCAGCGGTGGGCCGAGGACACCGATCGCCCGGCCGAACGCGTCGAGCTGACCGTCGACGACGTCGAGCACCTGCGCGACCTGCGCGACGAACTGCGCGCCGCCACGGGCCACGACACCGAAGACGCCGGCGCCCTTTCCAGCGCTCCCGTGCTGCTGCAGCCGGGCCCCGGCGGCCGGCTGCGGCTCGAACCCCGCGGCACCGGCTGGCGGCGCGTGGCGTCGATCGCGCTCATCGAGGTCCTGGAAGCCCAGCGCGCCGATCGCTGGCGGCGCCTGAAGACGTGCCGCAACAACCGCTGCGCGGTGGCGTTCTACGACCGCTCGCGCAACAACAGCGGTGTGTGGCACAACGTTCAGGTGTGCGGCAACGCGGTGAACCTGCGGGCGTACCGGGCGCGCAAGCGGTCGCAGCAGAACGGCTGACGAGGCTGCGGACGCGCCTGACGTCCGCAGCACCGGCACGTCAGTACGCCGATTCGGTGATCGCGGTGATCTGGTCGGCGGTGTTCACGTCCATGCGCGCGAAGAGGCCGCCGGGGTAGTGGCCGACCACGGACTCGAGCACGTTCGCGGGCGTGCAGTGGACCGGAGGGCAGGTCTCGAACGGAAAACCCCCGGGATCGACCGACGTGACCGTGGCCGCGGGGGCCAGCGGCAGCCGGTGCAGGCCCGGCACGTCGACCACCTGGGGAGCGCCGCCGGTCGCCACGGTCCTGGTGACGTAGAACGACGCCAGGTTCGTCGTGCGGTCGTACGCGGTGAAGCGCACGTCGAGGCTCTTGCCGGGGAACTGCCGCCCGGCGTTCGCCGCGTCGGCCGGCTTCGGCCCCGCGGCCCCGGCGGGCGGCTGCGCGGCCGGGACCGGGGCCGCCGGGATGATCGGGAACGCGGTCGCGGTCGGCGCCGCGGAGGTGCTCACGGGCGCCGGGGGCGCGGGCGGCGTCGCGGGTCCGCCGGTGCACGCCGTGGCGAGCAGGGCGGCCGAGACGGCAGCGGCGGCGAGGGCGGCTCTGAAGACGGTGGCGCGGGTCATTTCCGGTTCCCCCCCCAAACGGTCGAGCTTGCTGTACGGGAGAAGACGCCCGGATCGCCGCGAAGTTGCGGGCGTGACCGAGCCGTGATCGACGCGCGTCCGGCGGAGCCGAGGTGTCCGCTCTGTCCGGTGTGGACTGCGCCGGTCGGACGAGCCCGGCCACGGTTCCCGGTCACGTCAGCGGGTGTTCAGGGGAAGTTCGCTCCGAACCTGTTCCGCGGCCGTAGGTTTCGGCGGATCCGACGCGCCCGTGCGCGCGTGCCGGCCGTTACCGGAGGTTCCCACCCATGTCCGATCTTTCCCGTAGAGGTTTCCTCGGCGCCGCGGCGGCGGTCACCGGCGCAGCGGTCGTCGGGGGCCGTGCGTCCGCCGCCGAAGCCGCGGCCGCGCCCCGGCCGTCCGCCCCACAGCAGCGCAACGGCGACCTGCGGGACATCAAGCACGTGGTGATCCTGATGCAGGAGAACCGCAGCTTCGACCACTACTTCGGCAGCCTCAAGGGCGTGCGCGGCTTCGGCGACCGCTCGACCATCCGGCTCCCCGGCGGGCTGTCGGTGTTCCAGCAGCCCACGACCGCGCCCGGCGCGCCGGTGAAGGCCACGCAGTTCCCGTGGCACCTGTCCGACGCCGCGGTGGCCGACTACCCGGCCGGCCACCAGCCGCCCACCTCGGAGGTCGGCGCGCAGGGTTACGGCGGCACCTCGCACAGCTGGGACGACCAGCACGGCGCCTGGTACGGCGGCCTGATGAACGGCTGGTACTACGCCAAGGGCGGCCCGACCACGCTCGGCTACCTCGACCGCTCCGACATCCCGTGGCACTACGCGCTGGCCGACGCGTTCACCGTCGGCGACGCCTACCACTGCTCGGTGCTCAGCGCGACCGGCCCGAACCGCACGTACCTGTGGAGCGGCTCGATCAACGCCGCCAAGCAGCACGGCGACTACGTGGCCTACAACGGCGGTGACGAACTCGGCAAGCACCTGCTGTGGGAGAGCTACGCCGAGACGCTGCAGAAGACCGGCTACAGCTGGAAGGTCTACCAGGGCTCGGACAACTACGGCGACAACGGCCTCGAGTACTTCGACACCTTCGCCAAGCTCGACCCGTCGCAGGGCGGCACCGCCGCGCCCGGCAACGTCTACTACGACCAGGGCGTGGCGATCGTCCCCGAACCGCACACCGGCCTGTCCGCCAACGCCGACAACCTCGCCGACGCGGTCCGCGCCGACGTCGTGGCCGGCAAGCTGCCGCAGGTGTCGTGGGTCGTCACCAACCAGGCCTTCTCCGAGCACCCCGACGGCCCGCCGAACGACGGCGCCTACTACGTCAACCGGGTCCTCGAGTCGCTCAACGCCGACCCCGACGTGTTCAACTCGACGCTGGTGATCATCGACTACGACGAGAACGACGGGCAGTTCGACCACGTGCCGCCGCCCGTGCCGGCGCCGGGCACGACCGACGAGTTCTACCTCGAGACCTCCGGCGCGCTCGCCAACGCCGGCGCCACGCAGCCGATGCCGGTCGGGCTCGGGTTCCGCGTGCCGCTGATCCTGATCTCGCCGTGGACGCGCGGCGGCTGGGTGACCTCGGAGGTCTCCGACCACACGTCGGTGATCCAGTTCCTCGAGAAGTGGACCGACGCGCTCGGCAAACCCGCGCACTGCCCGAACATCAGCGCGTGGCGCCGCAGCGTGTGCGGTGACCTCACCGGCGCGTTCGACTTCAAGGCGCCGGTCTACGGCCTGCCGGCGCTGCCGAAGACCGCCGTGATCGGCGACCCGGCCGGTGGTGCGTACCAGCCGCCGGTGACCACGAACAAGCTGCCGGTGCAGGAGGCGGGGACCAAGAAGGCGCGGGCTCTGCCCTACCAGCCCAACGCGAACCTCGACGGGTTCTCCTTCGGCTCCGGCGGTTCGGTGACGGCGAAGCTGTCGTTCAGCAACAACGGCAAGCACGTGAGCAAGGCCAGCCACTTCTCCGTGTACGACAACACCGCGCCGACCCCGTCGCTGGCGGACTACCCGGCGAAGTTCCCGGGCCAGTACACGGTGGCGCCGTCGAAGGCGGTCCAGGACAAGACCGTGCCCGGCTCGGTGGAGATCGGCGGCGGGACCTACGACCTCACGGTCGTCGGCCCGAACCGCTTCCTGCGCCACTTCACCGGTGACGTCGACGCCGCCGGCCGCACCGCGCAGGTCACCGCGACCTACCACGACGGCGGGCTCGGCTCGGCGCCGCGGCTGCTGCTCGAACTGGTCAACGACGGCTCGCGCGCCGTCACGTTCACCGTCGCGCCGAACCACTACTCGAACGACCGCCCGCGCACCTACCGCGTGCCGGCGCACGGCCGCGCGCTGCACTCGGTGGACCCGTGCGCTTCCTCCCACGGCTGGTACGACCTGAGCGTGACGCTGGTCGGCGACAGCTCCTGGTCGCGCCGCTACGTCGGGCACCTGGAGAACGGTTCGGACAGCATCACCGGCTGAGTGCCGGCCGCCGGTTGGCAAGGACGCGGGTGCGCGAGGGAAGGCTCCCGCACCCGCGTCCACACCAGGTCATCGCTCCCGCCCCGCCGCGCGCACGCGCGGCCGGGCGGGAGTGCCCGTTTCTCGCCGGTTGGTGCCCGAAGGACATCCCGGCGGGGCTCAGGAAGTGATTTCGATGGCGGGCAGCTCGTCGAGCTTCGCCCGCGGCAGCTCTTCGACGGCGGCGAACACCTTCTTCTGGTGCTCCTTGATGCGCTCGTCGAGCAGTTTGCTCAGCTCGAACGCGAGCCGGCCGGTCTGGCGGACGGTCACGTCGTCCACGACCGGGTTGACGACCGAGGTGATGACGATGCCCTCGGGCCGTCCGTCCGCGTCCTGCGTGACCCCGATCGAGTAGGTCTCGCGCGGGTTGGTTTCGCCGGTGACGGCGAACTTGCGGATCTTGCGCAGCAGGCCGTGCCACTCCACGACGTCGCCCTCGACGCCGGTGGCCTTGAGGTCCGCCTCGGTCAGCCCCATGCCGCGCTCGCCGGGGCGGAAGCAGCGGGCGTAGGAGTTCAGGGCCGAGATCCACAGCGACTCGACCACGGCGGGGTCGCTCTGCACCCCGCGGTCCAGCTCCACGAGCAGGCGCTCGCAGCAGCGCAGCGTGAACTGCAGGTCGTCGAAGATCGCCGCGAGGTCGGCCAGCGAGAGCGCCAGCGGTGTCTTGAGCTGGCGTGCGCTGGTGACCGGTGCCGTGGGGTGGGACATCCGGGACGCTCCTGTCCTGCCGGCGACAAACGTTGCCGTCATCAGAGCGCACCTCGGCCCCGGTGCGGGTCTCAATGTGCGACAGTCGGGGATAGTGCTTCGGATCTCGAACTAATTTTGTGGTGTCGCTCGCGCTGCACTGGCGAAAGCTCCGCCCATATAGTTCTGTAGGAGAACGAAATGGTCGAGGGAAGGGGACGCCGTGGCAGTGCTGGCGGAGCGGCCGCGGCCGCGGGCGGTGCGCGAGCACCGGCTCGCGGGCTGGTTCGCGGTGGGCGCGGTGTGCTTCGGCGCGTTCATGGGCCAGCTGGACGCGAGCATCGTCACGCTCACGTTCCCGGCGCTGCAGCGCGAGTTCGGGGAGCCGCTGGCGGCCGTGCAGTGGGTGTCGCTCGCGTACCTGCTGACGCTTGTGGGGATCCTCGCCGCGGTCGGCCGGCTCGCCGACGCGTACGGGCGCAAGCTCACCTACGTCTACGGCTTCGGCGTGTTCACCGCGGCGTCGGTCGCGTGCGGCCTCGCGCCGACGCTGACCTGGCTCGTCGTGTTCCGCGTGGTCCAGGCGCTGGGGGCGGCGATGCTGCAGGCCAACAGCGTCGCGCTGGTCGTGGGCAGCGTCCGCCGCGAGAAGATGCGCTCGGCGCTCGGGGTGCAGGCCGCCGCGCAGGCGCTCGGCCTCGCGCTCGGGCCGGCGGTCGGCGGGCTGCTCGTGGACACCGTCGGCTGGCGGTGGGTGTTCCTCGTCAACGCGCCGGTGGGGGTCGCGGGGCTGATCGCCGGGCGGTACCTGCTGCCACGCACCCGCGAGCGCACGCCGCTGGGCCGCTTCGACGGCGCCGGCGTCGCGCTGCTGGCGACCGCGTCGACGGCCGTGCTGCTCGCCGTGTCGGGGTTGTCGGGCCTGGAGCTGCCCGGGTGGGCGATCCCGGTGCTGTTCGTGGCGGGGGCCGCGGCGGCGGCCGCGTTCGTGGTGCGGGAGCGCTCGGCGGCGAGCCCGATCCTGGACCTGTCGGTGCTGCGGCCGCCGGTCGTGTCGCTCGGCCTGGTCGGGGCGCTGTGCGGATACCTCGTGCTCTTCGGCCCGCTCGCGCTGTTGCCGCAGGTCCTGGGTGCGCACGGCGCGACCGGAGCGGTGCTCACGTGCCTGCCCGCGGGCTTCGCCGGGTCGGCGATCGCCGCCGACCGCGTGCTGCCCGCGAGCCTGGGCTCGCGCACCCGCATCGGCGCCGGCGCCGTGCTCGCGGCGGCCGGCTGCGTGGTCCTGGTGCTGGTGTCCGGTCCGTGGGAAGTTGGCGTGTCGCTGTTCGCGGTCGGCCTCGGTCTGGGAGTGTTCATCCCGGCGAACAACTCGGCCGTCATGGGCGCCATCCCGACCCGGATGTCGGCCACCGGAGGAGGTTTGGTGAACATGGCCCGCGGTCTCGGCACGGCGCTCGGGGTAGCGCTCGTGACGCTCTGCCTCCACGCCGGCGGCACCGGCGGTCAGGCGCTCGCGCTCGGTGTCCTCGCCGGGGCGGCCGTGCTCGCCGCCGTCACGGGACTGGCTTCGCCGCGCACCCCTCGCACCGCATGACCCCCGAACCGAACCTCGCCGACGTCGTCGCCCGGCTGCGGCGCGCCATGCGCCGCGCCGCGCGCACCGCCGACCCGGACAACACGCTGTCGGTCGCGCAGCTCGAACTGCTCTCGTGCCTGGCCGAGAACCCCGGCGCGCGGCCCAGCCGCGTCGCCCAGTTGCTGAAGCTCGCACCCAACTCCGTGACGACGATGGTCACCGGCCTGCGCGCGCGTGACCTCGTGACCCGCACCAGCGGCAGCGCGGACCGCCGCACGGTCGAACTCGAGCTCACCGACAGCGGCCGCGCCGCCGTGGACCGCTGGCAGCACCACAACGCCGAGATCCTCGCCGCGGCGATCGACCGCCTGCACCCGGCGTGGCGGCACCTGATCGCGTCGGCCGTGCCGGCGCTCGCGGAACTGGTGGGGGCGATCGACCAGCTCGCGGAGCACGGCACGCCGCACACCGCCGGCTGAGCGCGTCCGGCTGTCCACAAGGGACGGTCAGCGCCGCGCGATCAGCAGTGGTACCACCAGTTCCTCGTCGGTCACCGAACCGTGCTGGCCGATCATGCGGCTCAGCCGCGGTTCGGCCTCGGTGCGCACGACGGCCGCCGTGCCGCGGGCCGCGGCCACGACGTCGCCGATGCGCGGCAGCACTTCCGCGCTCACGCGCGGGCCGAACCAGCCCGCGGCGACCGCCTCGTCGCGGCCGAGCACCCACGCGCGCTCGCCGAGCGTTTCGCGCCAGGCGGCCAGCACGTCGGGCGCGGCGCCGTCGCTCGCGTAGACGTGGCGGGCCCGCGCCTCGCCCGCGACCGCGCGCACCCCGGCCTGCAAGTCCGCCGTCGCGTCGAAGTCGACGCGCTCGCCGACGGTCACCATGCCGTGGTCGGCCGTGACCACCAGCGCCGAGCCGGCCGGCAGCGTGCCGGCGATCGTCTCGACGAGGCGGTCGACGAAGGACAGCTGGAAGCGCCACGGCTCGCTGCCCGGGCCGTGGACGTGGCCGAGCAGGTCGAGGTCCGCGTGGTAGGCGTAGCACAGCGACCGGGGCTCGGCGAGCGCCGCGCCGACCGCCGAGACCAGGTCGCCGAAGGCGTGCACGCCACGGAATTCGCCGCCGCGCAGAGCCGCGCGGGTCAGGCCGCTGTCGCGCTGGTCGCGTGGCCCCACCACGCACACGCCGACGCCCGCGGCGGCCGCGCGCTCGAACGCGGTCGGGCGCGGCTGCAGTTCTTCGGGCACCACGCGCCGGCGAAGATCGATCGGCTTGCCCCCGGTGTGGCGCCGCCAGCCGAGCACGTTGAGCACGTCGCGCCCGGCTTCGAACGCGTAGCCGACCACGCCGTGCTCGCCCGGGGTGAGCCCGGTGCCCAGCGACGCGACGCTCGTCGCCGTCGTGCTCGGGAACCCGGCCGTGAGCGGGCGAGCCGCCAGCGAGGACAGGAACGGCGCCGTCTCGGCGTGGCGGCGCAGCAGTTCCCAGCCGAGCCCGTCGACGAGCAGCACGCACACGCGCTCGGCGGCGGGAAGCCCGAGGGCGTCGCGTTCGCCGGGCACGCCGAGCCCGGCCAGAGCCGAGGGGACGACGTCGGCGAGCGTGCCCGCCGCGTAGCGCCGCGCGAGATCCATGCCGTCACCCTAAGGGGACGGTGGGCCCGCTGATCAGTGATCGGGCGTGACGATCCCGTACTCGTGGATCTTGCGGTAGATCGTGGCGCGCGAGATGCCGAGCAGCTGCGCCGCGCGCGGTTTGTTGCCGTGCGCCTCTTCGAGACTGCGCACGATCGCGTCACGCTCGATCGATTCGAGGCCCTTCAACGGGCGCTTCGCCACGGCCTGGTACTCGGCCGGCAGGTCGCTCGGCTGGATCGAGCCGAGCCGCCGGTGCTGCGCGACCTTGCGCAGCACCTGGTTCAGCTGCGCGGTGTTGCCCGGCCAGTCGGCCCGCATCAGCAGGTGCAGCGCCGTCGGCGAGCACGTCAGCCGGTTGGACCGCGAGAGCTTCGCGAGGAAGAACGGCACGAGCTCGGTGAGGTCGTCGACGTGCCGGCGCAGCGGCGGCACGGTGACGGTGCGCGGGAAGAAGGCCAGCGGCTCCGCGAGATCCGGGGTCGTCTCGGCCTCGGGCGCGAGCGTGACCGCGAGCCACGGTGCGTTGGCGCCGTACGCCGTGCGGACCTCGTCGAGCACCGCGGTGAACGCCTTGAGCTGTTCGCCGCGCAGTGCTTCGAGGTGCTGCACCACGAGCGAGTCGACCGGGTCGTCGACCAGGTCGCGCCGCAGGTCCGACAACCAGTCGTCCTCCGCCGCCTCGCGCGCGTCGAGCGTGTGCAGCCGCCCGGTCGGGTTGCGCCGCTGGTGCACACCGCGGGCCAGGCTCAGCTTCCCGGTGCCCGGCTCACCGGCGAGCACGAGCCATTCGCCGCGGCTGTACCCGGCGTCGACGTCGTGCGTGCACCGCAGCCACGAGGGCGCGGAGCCCACGAGCCCGGGCAGGAACATCGGCAGCATCGGCACGGGCACGCCGCTCGTCTCGTCCTCGGACACGAGCAGCTTCACCGAAAGCACGCCGCCCACCACGTCGTCCTCGTGCTGGCCGGCCACGCGCCGGCAGTGCATCTTGACCTTGCCCCCGCCCGAAAGTCCCACGGTCGCGGTGTTGCGCCGGTGCTCGGAAAGCGCCTGCGCGGCGTGCCCGAGCAGGATCGACTGGTCGGCGGAGTTGAGCAGCTGGCGCGCGCTGTCGTTCATCATCACGATGTCGTCGTTGAACGCCATCACGATCCCGGTCGTGCGCCGGCAAGCCTGCAAGTAGGACTGGAAGAGCATCAGCTCGCGCAGGTTGCTGTGGGTCAGCAGCGCCTGCTGGATCTGCTCGGCGGTGCTGCGCGCGAGCGCGATCAGCAGCCCGCCGGCGTCCTTGCGCCAGCACGTCAGGTCGATCGCCCCGATGAGCTTCCCCGAGATGGGGTGGTGGATCGGCACGCCCGCGCACGCGAGGTTTTCGAGGTGCTCCGCGTAGTGCTCGTGGCCGAACACGTGCGTCGGCTGGTCGTCCTCGAGCGCGGTGCCGATGCCGTTGGTGCCCACGAACCGCTCGCCGTAGCTGAACCCCGGGACGAGCTCCACGCGTTCGAGGTGGCGGTGCAGGTCGGTGTCGCCGCTGCGCTGGCTCAGCACGGTGCCGGTCGGATCGGCGAGGATCATGCTGATCGGCTGCCCGTCCAGCTGGTCGCCGAGGCGCTGCATCACGAGCTTCGCGCTGTGGATCAGCGGGGTGTCGAGGTTGACCTCGCCGAGGTAGGGCAGGTCGATCCGGTCGGCGGGCACGTGGAAGTGCCGGGACCGCCACCACGAAGCGAGGATCGCCTCGCGAACTTGGTCCGGCTCGACGGATTCCGACGTGAGGAACCGGATCCGGGTGCGGGCCAGCCCGTCTTCGTCGGGGAGGATCGCACTCGGGGGCGGAGCTTCGCGTCGTGCGGGTGGACTCGTCGCCACGGTCGACCTCCTGTCGCTGCCCACGTCGTCGTGTCGCGTACCGGGTCGAGCCCAGCTTAGGTCACGTGTCCAGCGCGAGTCTCACGTTGAGACGCGCCCCTCGCGCGCGCGGGGTTCTCATGGAGGTGTCTGCCCGACGACCGCAGGAGAACCCGAATGGATGAACACGAAGGCGAGGAGACCTACAACCCGTGGACGGTCGTCGACGTGGTGTTCCGCCACCTCGTCGACATCGGACTGCACCCGACGCTGGGCTCCGGGGGACCGCCCGGCGAGCCGGCGGCGCAATTGCTGCGCGCGCTGGGCATCACGCCCACAGCGGAGGGCGACGTGCGCCTGCAGCACGAGAAGGAGTCGCACCTGGCGCAGCTGCGAGCGACCATGATGGAGGACGGCTGAAAAAATCTCCGCCGGTTGTCTCGTATTGAGACTCGCGTTTCGGCTGGCCGCCCCCCTAATCGTGGGCGCAGGACTTCGCGCTCCGGTCCCGCCGGGTGAACCGGGTACCGCGGTACGGGCCGGGGCGAGCCAGCAGCCGTCGTGGCGCGACGGGTAAGGAGAAACCATGAGCCGCCAGAGCGTGGCGAAAGCCCACCAGAAGATCCAGGAGCTGTCGTGGGAACCGGTGTACCACCAGCCGGTGTCGCACTACGGAACCGATTACACGTTCCAGAAGGCCAAGAAGAAGGACCCGCTCAAGCAGGTGCTCCGCTCCTACTTCCCGATGCAGGAGGAAAAGGACCACCGCGTTTACGGGGCCGAGGACGGCGCCATCCGCGGCAACATGTTCCGCCAGGTCCAGGAGCGGTGGCTCGAGTGGCAGAAGCTGTTCCTGTCGATCATCCCGCTGCCCGAGATCTCGGCCGCGCGGGCGATGCCGCTGCTGTTCCGGACCGTGCCGAACCCGGAGCTGCACAACGGCCAGGCGATCCAGATGATCGACGAGGTCCGGCACTCGACGATCCAGCAGAACCTCAAGCGCCTGTACATGAACAACTACATCGACCCCGCCGGCTTCAACTCGAGCCTGCGGAACTTCCAGAACGACTACTGCGGCACGATCGGCCGGCAGTTCGCCGAAGGGTTCATCACGGGTGACGCGATCACCGCGGCGAGCATCTACCTGACGATCGTGGCCGAGACGGCGTTCACCAACACGCTGTTCGTCGCCATGCCCGCCGAGGCGGCCGCCAACGGCGACTACCTGCTGCCGACGGTGTTCCACTCGGTGCAGTCCGACGAATCGCGCCACATCAGCAACGGGTACGCCACGCTGCTGATGGCACTTTCCGATGAGAGCAACCACCAGCTGCTCGAGCGCGACCTGCGCTACGCGTGGTGGAACAACCACCGCGTCGTCGACGCGGCCATCGGCACCTTCATCGAGTACGGCACGAAGGACCGCCGCAAGGACCGCGAGAGCTACGCGGAGATGTGGCGCCGGTGGATCTACGACGACTACTACCGCAGTTACCTCGTCCCGCTCGAGAAGTACGGTCTGGTCATTCCCCACGACCTCATCGAAGAGGCGTGGAAGCAGATCTGGGACAAAGGTTACGTCCACGAAGTCGCACAGTTCTTCGCCACCGGGTGGCTCGCCAACTACTGGCGCATCGACCCGATGACGGACGAGGACTTCGAGTGGTTCGAGTACAAGTACCCGGGCTGGTACGACAAGTACGGCAAGTGGTGGGAGAACTACAGCCGCCTGTCGGTCCCGAACGGGCACAACCCGATCGCTCTCGAGGACGTCGACTACGTCTACCCGCACCGGTGCTGGACCTGCATGGTGCCGTGCCTGGTGCGCGAGGACATGGTCATGGCCGAGGTCAACGGCCAGTGGCGGACGTACTGCCACGAGGCCTGCCGGTGGACCGACGTCGAGGCGTTCCGCCCGACGTACCAGGGCCGGGAGACCCCGAACATGGGCCAGCTGATCGGGAAGCGCGAGTGGGAGACGCTCTACCACGGCTGGAACTGGGCGGACGTGGTCTCCGACATGGGTTACGTCCGTGACGACGGCAAGACCCTGGTCGCGCAGCCGCACCTCGACCTGGACCCGAAGAAGATGTGGACGCTGGACCACCTGCGCCGGTGCCCGCCGCTGCAGAGCCCGAACGTGCTCCTCAACGAGATGACCGCCGAGGAGCGGGCCGCGTTCCAGGACGACTACAACCGCCAGGGCCCGGCCGGCCGGCCGGCTCGCGCGGCGTCCTGATCGGACTCACCGGTCACCGCCGGCGACCGGGTGCCGTGCCCCTCACGGCCCCGGTCGCCGCCGGTGGCGCCCCGTGCTGCGTGCTACCCCGAGCCGACACGATCGTCCAGTTGGGAAGACGATGGGAAACAAGCACCACGTGCGCTTCGAGCCGGTCGGGATCGAGATCGAGGTCGACGAGGAGCAGACGATCCTGCGCGGTGCCGCCGAACAGGGCGTGATGCTCATGCACGGCTGCAAGGAGGGGCAGTGCGCCTCCTGCAAGTCGTTCGTCCTCGAAGGTGACGACCTCGAGCACGACAAGTACTCGACCTTCGCGCTGCCCGACTTCGAGAAGGAGGAGGGGTTCACCCTCCTGTGCCGGGCGCACGCGTACGAGGACCTGACGATCGAACTGCTCAACTACGACGAGGAGATGATCCACTCCGGACTGCCCATCGTGGAGACCTCGGGCGAGGTCGTGTCGCTGGAGGAGGTCACCCACGACCTCCGGCGGCTCGTCGTCCGGCTCGAGGACGCCGCGGCGTTCAAGTTCTTCCCCGGTCAGTACGTCGATTTCGCGGTCCCGGGACACGAAGCAACCCGGTCGTTCTCGATGGCGAACACCCCCGGCCGGGATTCCGGCCTCCTGGAGTTCGTCATCAAGATCTACCCGGACGGGTTGTTCTCGCAGTTCCTGGACACCGGCGTTGCGGTCGGGGACCGGTTGGAGCTCTCCGGCCCGTTCGGCGTGTTCACCCTGCGGGACGCTCCGGAACGGGACCTGGTCTTCCTCGGTGGCGGCGCCGGCATGGCGCCCATCCTCTCGCTGCTGCGGTCCATGGCCGAGCGCGGCATCGAGCGGAAGGCGACCTACTACTACGGCGCCCGCCGCGAGCGGGACCTGTGCTTCGAGGACGAACTGCGCGCCCTCGAGGAGAAGATTCCCGGGTTCCGGTTCGTGCCGGCCCTGTCGGAGCCGGCGGACGGCGACGGCTGGGACGGCGAGACCGGGATGATCACCGACGTCGTGCGGCGGCTCGAAGCCGACCTGGGCCGCACCGACGTCTACGTGTGCGGGCCTCCTCCCATGGTGGAGGCGGCCCTGGAGCTGCTGCCGGCGCTGGGCGTGCCGGAGAAGCGGATCTTCTACGACAAGTTCACCACCACCGGCGACGCGGACGAGACGTGAGCGCCCGTGCCGGTGGAAACCGAGAAATCGGGGTAACGACGAGACCCGTGCCCGACGCGAAGGAAAGAAACCGATGACAACGACGGCAGAACGCAGTGTGCCCAAGCCCGTCTTCACCGATGCCGAGGCTGGTGCCCGGGAGTTCCCCGATTCGGCGGAGCGGCACTTCAACTACTTCACTCCGAAGAAGCGCAAGCAGAGCCACTACGAGGACGTCACCGTCGAGGTGCAACCCGACCCGCGGCACTACCTGAGCCAAGGCTGGCTGTACGGCTTCTCCGACGGCAAGGGCGGCTACCCGCTCGAGTGGACCGCGCTCAAGGCGTGGGGCTCGGACCGGCCCGAGCCCGTCCGCAGTCCCGGTTCCGGCGGCGCCGGCTACCCGTGGCCCGCGCTCGGCTGGCACGAGTTCCGCGACCCCAACGAGGAGTGGGAGCTCACCCTCTACCGCTACAACGCCAACGTGGTCCGCCAGCTCAACCAGAACGTCGACGCGGCCCGTCAGTCGAAGGCGTTCGAGCAGTGGAACCCCAACTGGGTCAGCTTCGTCGCTCAGCACGTCGGTGCGTGGATGCACGTGGACCACGGATTGGGGCTGTACCTGTTCGCCAACGCCAACCGGCGGGCGCCGACCAACATGCACAACAACGCGATCTCCGTGAACAGCATGCACCGCATCCGTGCGGCGCAGGACCTCGCGCTGTACAACCTCACGCTGTCCGAGGAGATCGACGGGTTCGACGGCACCGCGCACCTCGAGACGTGGAACGAGGACCCGGCGTGGCAGGGCGTGCGCGAGACGGCCGAGGCGCTCACCGAGATCTGGGACTGGTGCGAAGCGATCTTCGCCGCGAACATCGTCTTCGAGCCGCTCGTGGGTGAGCTCTTCCGCAGCCGGCTCGTGCAGCAGGCGGCGCCGGCCAACGGCGACTTCGTGACGCCGACGCTCATCGGCGCGGAGGAGTTCGACTACTCCGAGCGCGACCTGCGCTACACCAAGGCGATGTTCGATTTGCTCGTCAACGACAAGGAGTTCGCCGACCACAACCGGCAGCTGTTGGACCAGTGGCTGTCGGCGTGGGTGCCCAAGTGCCTGTCCGCGGCGCGCACGATGCAGCCGCTGTGGTCGCAGCCCGACGCGAAACCCATGCGGTTCGAAGACGGCCTCGACCGCGCCAAGAGCCGTTTCGGCGGCATCCTGTCCGACCTGGGTTTGCAGGCACCGAAGGAGCTCAGCCAGTGACCACGTTCAAGACGGCGAAAAGCCCGTTCAAGTCCAACAACACCGCGTCGAACCGGTGCGGGTTCACCTTGATGAACAACCAGGTCGGCGTGATCGTGGCGGAGGTGATGGGCGGGAAGGACAACGTGACGATCACGCCGCTGCCCTCGATGATCCGCGTCGACGCGGATGGCCGCATGGACGTGGTCTACTCCGAGATCGACGAGGCCGCCGGCGAGGAGGACGGCTGGTTCAATTCGGCGGAGTTCGAGGAGAACATGTCGACCCACTACGGCCGCATGGTCCACCTCGACGACCGCACCATCATGTTCGCCAACCCCGAGGACGCAGCCGAGTACCTCGACTTCGACCTCGTGGCCCGGTCGTAACAGCAGCGAGCGGGGACGCACTCGAGCCAATCCGGGAGGAGCATCGTGTACGAAAAGGACGGCGAGAAGTACTTCGTGGTCGACAGCCACACCCACTTCTGGGACGCGAGCCCGGCCAACTGGATACCGGGACAGGAGGAGTACGCGAAGGGCTGGATCGAGTGCTTCCACGCCTACCAGGGCCTGGGACCGAAGGAGACCCACTGGCCCATCGAGAAGTTCCAGAAGTACGACGAAGAAACGATGATGCACGACCTGTTCGACGCGGGTCACGTGGACATCGCCATCTTCCAGCCCACCAGCCTCCGCCAGTGGTACAAGGAGGGTTTCAACACGACGGAGGTCAACGGCGCGCTCGCGGAGAAGTACCCGGGCCGGTTCATCGTGAACACGAACTGGGATCCGCGTGACGGCGAGCCGGGGCTGCAGGCGTTCGAGGCGCGCGTCAAGCGCTGGGGTTGCAAGGGAGTGAAGCTCTACACCGCCGAGTGGCACGGTGACTCGCGCGGCTGGAGCCTGCGTGACCCGGAGGCCGCGTACTACCTGGAGAAGTGCCAGGAACTGGGCGTGAAGAACATCCACGTCCACAAGGGACCGACGATCTGGCCGCTGGACAAGGACGCGTTCGACGTGAAGGACGTGGACTACGCGGCCACGAACTTCCCGGAGCTCAACTTCATCGTCGAGCACGTCGGCCTGCCGCGGATCGAGGACTTCTGCTTCATGGCGACGCAGGAGCCCAACGTCTACGCCGGCCTGTCCGTGGTCATCGGCGGGCTGATGCACGCGCGGCCGCGCTTCTTCGCGAAGGTCATGGGAGAGCTGCTGTTCTGGGTCGGTGAGGACAAGATGCTCTTCGGCGCCGACTACGCCATCTGGGAACCGAAGTGGCAGGTCGAGGGCTTCGTCGACTGGCAGATGCCCGAGGGCGAGGAGTTCTCGGACTACGGGAAGCTCACGGTCGAGACCAAGAAGAAGATCCTCGGGCTGAACGCGGCCCGGCTGTACGGCATCGAGGTGCCGGAAGGACTGGGGCTGGAGAAGCCCGAGACCGTCGAGGCCGTCGGGGTCCCGTCGCCGTGATGGCGCCCGGTTCCGCCGGCGCGCGCACCGACCAGGCCGCCGCGATCACCGCGGCGGTCTGGTCGGCGCTGGGGACAGTGCGCGACCCCGAGCTGGACGCACCGCTCACCGATCTGGGGTTCGTGGCGTCGCACGCCGTGGACCCCGACGGTGAAGCGGTCGTCGAGCTGTGCTTGCCGACGTACTTCTGCGCACCGAACTTCGCCTTCCTGATGGTGGCCGACGCCTACGACGCGGTGTCGGCGGTGCCGGGGGTGACGCGGGCCGTGGTGCGGCTGAAGGACCACTTCGCCGCCGACGTGATCAACCACGGCGTCGCGGCGCGGGCGGGGTTCGTCGGGTCCTTCGGCCGGGAGGCCGCGAACGAGCTCGACGACCTGCGCGCGGACTTCATCCGCAAGGCCGTGCTCGCCGGCACCGACCGCGTGTGCCGCGGGCTGGTGTCCGCCGGCGTGGACCGCGAACGGCTGGCGGAGCTCACGCTCGGCGACGCGCCGGACGGCCCGGACCGCGAGCGGTTGCGGGGCCGCCGCCGTGAGCTGGGCCTGCCCAGCGAAGACACCGACCCGCTGGTGCTCGACCCGGGCACCGGCGAAGCCGTCTCGCCGGCGGACCTGCGCCGGCACCTGGGGCTGGCCCGCGTCACGCGGGTGAGCCAGGACGCGAACTCGGGGGTGTGCCGCGGGATGCTGCGCGTCCGCTACCCGGAGATCGGCGAAACGGAGGAGACGCCATGAGGGCCGTCCGGTTGCACTCCTACCACCAGCAGCCCGTGCTCGAGGACGTACCGGAACCGAGGGCCGCGGGACCGCTCGACGTCGTCGTGAAGATCGGCGGGGCCGGCGTGTGCCGGACGGACCTGCACATCATCGAGGGCCAGTGGGCCGAGAAGTCCGGCGTCGCCCTGCCTTACACGATCGGGCACGAGAACGCCGGCTGGGTGCACGAGGTCGGCTCCGCGGTGACCAACGTGGCCGTGGGCGACACCGTGATCCTGCACCCGACGCCGACGTGCGGGCTCTGCCACGCCTGCCGCGCCGGCAACGACATGCACTGCGAGAACAACGCGTTCCCCGGCATCGACTCCGACGGCGGCATGGCCGAGTACCTGCTCACCTCCGCGCGGGCGTGCATCAAGCTCGACCCGGGCACCCAGCCCCAGGACGTCGCGGCGCTGGCCGACGCGGGCATCACGGCCTACCACGCCGTGCGCAAGGCCGTGCCGCTGCTGCCACCCGGCACGGTGTGCGTGGTCAACGGCGCCGGCGGGCTGGGGCACATCGGCATCCAGTCGCTGCGCGCGCTGACCGCGGCGACCGTCGTCGTGGTGGACCGCAACGCCGAGGCGCTCAAGCTGGCCGCGGAACTCGGGGCCGACCACACGGTGCTCGCCGACGGCAGCCAGGTCGGGGCCGTGCTCGACCTGACCGGTGGCCACGGCGCCGAGGTCGTGCTCGACTTCGTCGCCGAGCAGGGCGCGCAGCAGGACGCGTTCGCGATGACGCGCCGCAACGGTTCGGACTTCGTGATCGGCTACGGCAGCAACATCGACATCCCGACGATCGACATCATCTCCACCGAGCGCAACATCGTGGGCAACCTCGTGGGCACCTACAACGACCTCGTCGAGCTGATGGTGCTCGCCCAGGCGGGCAAGGTCACCCTGCACACCCGGCAGTACCCGCTCGACGCGGCGCTCGACGCGCTGGCCGACCTCGACGCCGGCCGGGTGCGGGGCCGAGCGATCCTCGTCCCCTGAATCCCCGGTCCACAACACAGGGTCCACACACACAGGAGGAGCAGCATGGCCAAGGAACTTCGCTTCGGCTCGGAAGCCCGCGACCTGCTGGTGGCCGGGGTGGACAAACTGGCGGAAGCCGTGAAGTCGACGCTGGGTCCCAAGGGGCGCAACGTCATCATCGAGAAGATCACCGGTTCGCCCGTGGTCACCAACGACGGCGTGACGATCGCGCGCGAGGTGCACCTGCGCGACCAGTTCGAGAACATGGGCGCCCAGCTGGTGAAGGAAGCCGCGATCAAGACCAACGACGTCGTCGGCGACGGCACCACCACGGCCACCGTGCTCGCGCAGGCGATCGTCGGCGAAGGCATGAAGGCGATCGCCCAGGGTGGCAACCCGGTGCTCGTCAAGCGCGGCATCGACCAGGCCGTGGGGCGGCTCGTGGAGCACCTGGAGACCATGGCGCACCCGGTGAAGTCCGAAGTGGACTACGCGAGGGTGGCCGCGATCTCCGCGAACGACGACGGTGCCGTCGGTTCGGTGATCGCCAAGGCGCTGCACACGGTGGGGGAGACCGGGGTGGTGACGATCGAGGAGTCGCCGCGCATCGGCATGTCGGTGGAGTTCGTGGAGGGCTTCGAATTCGACAACGGCTACGTGTCGCCGTACCTGGTGACGGATCCCGGGCGCCTGGAAGCGGTGCTCGACGACCCGTACATCCTCATGTGCGCCGAGAAGATCACGAACGTCCAGCAGCTGATGCCCGTGCTGGACAAGGTGATGCGCAACCCGCGGCCGCTCGTGCTGATCGCGGAGACCGTGGAGGGCACGGCGCTGAGCATGCTGGTGCACAACCACGTGAACCGCACGTTCCAGGCCGTCGCGGTGCGGGCGCCGGGTTTCGGCGACCGGCGGCTGCACAAGCTGGAGGACCTCGCGGCGGTCGTCGGCGGGGCCGTGTTGTCGAAGCACTCGGGGTTCTCGCTGGAGACGATGAAGATCGAGCACCTCGGGCGCGCCAAGCAGGTGCGGGTGACGGAGAACGCGACGCAGATCGTCGGGGGAGCGGGCTCCGCCGACGACATCGAGTTCCGCGTGAACCAGTTGCGCGCGGAGCTGGCCCGCGCGCAGTTCGGCGTCGACGAGGACGTGCTGACCGAGCGGATCGGCGCGCTGACGGGGAAGGTGGCCGTGATCCGGGTCGGCGCGGCGACGCCGGCCGAGCTCAAGGAGTTGCAGCACCGGGTGGAGGACGCGCTGTCGGCCACGCGGGCCGCGATCGCCGAAGGCGTCGTCGCCGGCGGCGGCGCGACGCTGCTGCACGCCGAAAAGGTGCTGGAAGGCCTCGATCTCGAAGGCGACTACGCGATCGGCGCCGACATCGTGCGGCGGGCGCTGAGCGCGCCGGCGATGCTGATCGCGAGCAACGCCGGTTACGCGGCGTCGGAGATCGTGGCGCAGACGAGAAAACTCCGCGATGACGAGGGCTTCGACGCGCTGTACGGGCGCTTCGGCGACCTGGTCGAGATGGGCATCATCGACCCGCTGCGCGTGTGCCGCTCGGCGCTGCAGAACGGCGCTTCGGTGGCGGGCCTGCTGCTCACCACCAACTCGCTGATCGCCGAGGAGCAGACCCCGTGGGGTGGCAGCCCGGCGCTGATGACGGAGTTCGGGCCGCTGGACGAAGGGCTGCACCAGCCGTCGCCGGACGCCAGCACACCCCAGTCGCTCGGGATGGGCCCGAGCGTCGCCTGAAGCCCGGCCGAGCCACGGCCCCCGCGCGCCTCACCCCCGTACGGGTGCGCGGGGGCCTTCCTCTGCCCGGCCCGCGCGCCGCGCGCTCAGCACCCGCCGAGCGAGAACCGGCCCGGTCCGGTGAAGGCGAGGACCAGCAACGTCCAGCAGAACAACGCGGCCTGCTCGCCGCCGTTCTGGATGGGCCACAGGCTGTTCGGCGCGTGCACGGTGAAGTAGGCGAACGCCATCGACCCCGAGCCGAGCAGCGCCGCACCCCGCGTGCCGATGCCCAGGAACACGAGCGTGCCGGCGACGAGCTGGATGAGCGCGGCCCACCACCCGGGCCACTGCCCCACGGCGGCCGGCGCGTGGGCGCCGAGGAGCCCGAAGATCGTCTTCACGCCGTGGCACGCGAAGAGGAACCCGATGACGATGCGGAAGAGCCCGATCGCGTGGTCGCGGATCGCGTCCAGCCGGTTCATGGTGCCTCCACACAGGACAGTGCGCGGGCGCGACCGGGTCGCCCGCCGGCCGCGTCCTGAATGGTCCAGACCTATTTGGTATACCCGGTCCGGTGGCGGCTCGGTACCCTGCGAAAGTCAGGTGTTGGCCGGCCAGCCGCGGGCCAGGTGGCCGAACACGGTGGCCAGCGCGGCGAGCGGGTCGGGATCCGCGCCGGTGAGGTCGGGGATCTCCAGTACGAAGCGGGCGAGTGCGCGCACGGACGGGTCGGTCGCGTCGAGCCCGCCGGCCTCGGCGATCGCTTCGGCCAGCGGCACCTCGCACGCGATCCAGAGCCGCCGGGCGTAGCCGCGCAGCGCGGGTGTGTTCACGATCAGCGCGCGCTTGCGCTCCAGCTCCGGCGGCAGCTGCGCGGCGAAGGGCCCGCGGCTCGCGAAGAACCGGTGCAGCGCCGTGAGCACCTCCTCGCCGGGCGCGCGGTCGCGCACCGCCGCGACGACGCCCTCGCGGCGTTCGGTGCCGTCGTCGAAGATCAGCGCCTCCTTGCCGTCGGGCACGTGGGCGAACAGCGTGGCCACCGAGACGTCGGCCTCGTCGGCGATCCGGGCCACGGTGACGTGGTCGTAGCCGTGCTCGAGGAACAGCCGCAGGGCTGCTTCGTCGAGAGCCCGCCGGGTCCGGGCCTTCTTGCGCTCGCGGCGCCCCGTGTCCGTCACGCCGGAGATCCTAGCGCCCAAGCGGTGCTGAAGTCATAATGACTATGAAATCAGAATGACTATAGTTTTGGGGGCGATCATGCGCACGGCACTGGTGACGGGCGGCAACGCGGGCATCGGCTACTTCATCGCCGAACACCTGGCGGCGGCCGGGCTCGAGGTGGTGCTGGGCAGCCGGTCCGCGGCCCGCGGCCGGGCCGCCGCCGGCGCGATCCGCGCGCGGGTGCCGGGCGCCCGGGTCGCGTGCGTGCCGCTCGACCTCGCCGACCTGTCCTCGCTCACGACCTCCGTGGCCGCGGTGCCGGCCGACCACCTCGACGTCGTCGTCCTCAACGCGGGCGTCCTGCTCGCCGACCCGATCCGGCGCGAGACCGCCGCCGGCCACGAGCTGACGTTCGCCACCAACCACCTCGGCCACTTCGCCCTCGTCGCGCTGCTGTGGCCCCGGCTCGCGAAGGCCCGCATCGTCACGCAGGGCAGCTTCACGGCCCGCTCGGCCACCCTCGATCTCGGTGACCTGCAGAGCACCCGGTCGTACGACCCGAAGCGCGCCTACGAACGCTCGAAGCTCGCCCAGCTGCTCTTCGCCTTCGAACTCGCCCGCCGCCTCGAAGCGGCCGGCAGCGGTGCCGCCGGCCTCGCGGTCCACCCCGGCGGCGCGCTCGACGCGCTGACTCCGTCCCGTCCGCCCGTCCACGTGCGCACGACTGCGCAGGCCCTGCGCGCGGTACCCGCCGGCCTGGTGCTGCAGGGAAAACACGCCGGCGCCCGCCCGGCTGTCCACGCGGCACTCGACCCGTCCGTCCGCAATGGACAGCTGTGGGGACCGCGCTTTTTCGGTCTGCGCGGTCGCCCCCGGCTCGAACGCGCGAAGGGCCCGCTCGCCGACGCGGAGACAGCCGCGCGGCTGTGGGCCGCGAGCGCGGAACTGACCGGAGTGGACCCCGGTTTCGTCACCGCGCCCGCGTGAAGGACCCTCAGCCGGCCGGAGCCACGTCGATGAGCACCTTGCCGGTGATGCCCTGCTCCGACGCCTCGTGCGCCCGGGCCGTCTCGGCCAGCGGGAACCGGTGTACGGGCAACCCGCGCGAATCGCCCAGCCGCAGGGCACCCGCGCGCAGTGCGGTGGTCACGTCCTCGGCGCCGGCGCGCAGCTTGTCCAGCCCGACCGTGTACAGGACCAGGAACTGGTAGCGCGTGTTGAGCCACAGGTTCTGCCGGAAGTCGAGCGTCAGGGTGCCCGTGCCGCGGTCGTCGCCGTAGGCCGCGACGGTGCCGCGGGGGCGCAGGACCTCGACGTGCAGGCCCGCGTTGACCCCGGCGGCGACTTCGACGACGAGGTCCACGCCTTCGGGCGCGAGCGCCTTGATCTCGGCGGCCGGGTCGGCGGCGGTGTAGCGCAGCACGTGGTGCGCCCCGGCCGCGCGGGCGAGCGCGGCCTTTTCGTCGGTGGAGACGGTGGTCAGCACCGTGGCGCCGGCCCAGCGGGCGAGCTGGATGGCGGCGTTGCCGACGGCGCCCGCGCCACCGGTCACGAGCACGGTGCGGCCCGCGAGGGCGCCCGGGCCGAGCCGAGCCGGCCCGTCCTCGGCGACGGTCAGGGCGCGGTGCGCGGTCAGCGCCGGGATGGCGAACGCGGCACCTTCGTCGAAGCCGACGTCGTCGGGCAGGCGCACGACCCGCGAAGCCGGGAGCACGGTGTACTCCTGCGCGGTCCCGGACAACGGCGAGTGCGCCGCCGCCAGGATGACCCACACGCGATCGCCCACGGCGAACTCCGAGACGTCCGGCCCGACGGCGTCCACCACGCCCGCGCCGTCCTGGTTGGGCACCGCGGGCCCGGTGAGCTCGCCCGGCCCGCGCCGCTGCTTCCAGTCCGTCGGGTTCACCGCCGACACGACGACGCGCACGCGCACCTCGCCCGCCCCCGGCTCCACGAGGTCCCGCTCCACGACCGACAGCACTTCCGGCCCGCCGACGCGGGTGTAGGTGACAGCTCTCATGCCCGGTGCAAACCCGTCGCGGGTCCGCGTATTCCGCCTCCTCGGTTCGGGGCGCCGGTGGGTACCGTGGGGGTGGCCGTCGCCCACACCGCTCGGAGGGTGCCGTGGAGTCTCCTCACGCTCTGCTCGAGCTGATCCTGGACACGGTGCCCCAACCGGTGTGGGTGGTCGATCACGCGGGCGAGCTCGTCTTCGCCAATCCGGCGGCCGTGGCCGTGCTCGGGTACGACGACTTCGCCGAGCTGAAGGGCAAACCGAGCCACCAGACGGTGCACCACCACCGCCCCGATGGCTCGGTGTACCCGGCGGAACAGTGCCCGCTGCTGAGACCGCGGATGTCGGGCGAGTCCGTCCGGTGCGACGACGACTGGTTCTTCCGGCGCGACGGCTCGATGATCCCGATCGCGTGGCGGTCGGCGCCGCTGGAGCTGCCGGACGGCCGGGGCGCGGTGGTCGCGTTCGTGGACACGACCGAACGGCGGGCGGCCGAGCAGGCGCTGCGGGAGCGCGACGCGGCCCGGATCCGCGCGGCCGAGTCGCGGGCCACCGGGCGCCGCATCATGGAGAGCGCCACCGCGGTCCGGCGGCAGCTGGCGAGGAACCTGCACGACGGCGCGCAGCAGCAGCTCGTCAGCCTGCTCCTGGAGCTGCGGCTCATCCGCGAAGAACTCGGCACCGACCCGGCGCGCGCCCGGCGGCTGCTCGACGAGGCCGCCGAGCACACGCAGCGGGCGATCGACGAGCTGCGCGAGCTCGCCTCCGGCATCCACCCGGCGGCACTGGCCTCGCGCGGGCTCGTCTCCGCGCTCAAGGCCCTCGCCGCGCGGTCCGCCCTGCCGGTGCTCGTGACCGGCGCGGTCGAGGTCGAGCTCACCGAGGGGCTCGAGGCGTGCGCGTACTTCTTCGTCGCCGAAGCTCTGACCAACGCGGTGAAGCACTCTCACGCGTCCCACGTCGTGGTCACGGTGACGGCCCGCGAACCGCAGTTCACCGTCGAGGTCCACGACGACGGCGTCGGCGGCGCGGCCCCGGGCGGCTCGGGCTCGGGTCTCGCCGGTCTCGCCGACCGCGTCGACGCCCTGGACGGCCAGTTCACGATCGACTCACCCGTCGGCGGCCCGACGTTGCTGGTGGCGGAGTTCCCGCTCTGAGCCCGGCGCCGGTCCGTCGCGCGAACACCCAGTGGGAACCGGTGCACCACAAAACTCCGCGTCGGCAGAGGGGTGAGGAGCCTGGTGACCTTTCGCGGCCCGGAGGTACACCGGGTGCACGGGCGCCCCTCACCACCGGCCGACGGACAGGACGGCGCCGGGCGGGAGCGCGCATGCACGTGCTGACGATCGACGACGACGGCCGGGAGCTGGCGCTCGAGCCCGGCGACGAGTTCGTGCTGCGCCTGCCGGAGAACCCCGGAACCGGTTACCTGTGGATGATCGAGCCGCTCGGCTCCACCGTCCACGTGCGACAGGAGTCGCTGGACCCGGCGCTGAGCCGCGCCGGCGCGACCGGTGCGCACGTCTTCGTCCTGCACGCCGATGAACCGGGGGAGACGGTGGTCCGGCTGCGGGAGGCCCGGCCCTGGGCGCCGGACGCGGTGACGCGGCGCTTCAGCGTGACGGTGCGGGTCGGTTAACCGGCGTCGCGCCAGGTTTCGACGCCGCCCAGCGTCAGGCCGACCTGCTCGGGATCCGTGACGTCGGCTTCGACGCCGCCGGGCACGGCGAGGATGAAGTGCACGTCGCGGGAGACGCACGCGGCCGCCGTCGCGGCGAGCATCGCGGAGCCGTTGCCGTCGACCGAGGTGGTGCGCGTGAGGTCCACCACGACGCGGCTCGCGTCGTGCGAGAGCGCCTCTTCCGTCACGCGGCGGTAGTCGCGGGCGAGGCTACCGTCGAGCGCGCCGTCGACGGTGAGGATCAGTTCGCCGTCGAGAAAAACACTGCGCAGAGTCATTCTGCGCCTCCTGCCGCCAAGGGGTCACCGGCCGGGCCGGGATTCGGGGATTTCATCGTACGTCAGCCGGACGGCCGCGGGGATCCGTCGTCCGCGCCACGCCCGCTCCCGATCCGTGACCCGGGTGCCCTTGAGTTCTGACTAACGAGCAGTTACCGTCCGCCTAACCAGTATTCACCTCCCGCAAAGAAGCAGGTGGCCGATGTCCGAAGTGGCGACCAACGCGCCGGCCAGCGTGGCCGGGTCCGCCTACACCCGTAGAGAGCGGGGACTGATCATCGCGGCCGCGGTCAGCGGCTGGGGGATGGAGTACTTCGACCTGGTGATCCTGTCGCTCGTGGCCGGCGACGTGGGCAAGACGTTCGGGGTCTCGACGGCCGCGGTGGGCGCGGTGTTCACGGCCCAGCTCGCCGCCACGGCGGTGGGCGGCGTGCTGTTCGGCCCGCTCGCGGACCGCTTCGGCCGGCGCCGCGTGCTCACGTGGACGATCTGGATCTTCGCGATCGGCACCGGGCTCGGGGCGCTGGCGCCGAACTTCGGCTTGTTCGTGGTGTGCCGGATGATCGCCGGGATCGGCATCGGCGGCGAGTGGGCCATCGGGTTCGCCCTGCTCAACGAGGCGTGGTCGCCGAAGCGCCGCGGCCTCGCGGGCGGCGCGGTGCAGGCCGCGATCTGGCCGGCCTACGCCATCGGCATCTTCGTCGCGGGCGCGGTGCCGAACTGGCGCTGGGCGTTCGCCATCGGCGCGCTGCCCGCCCTCGCGGCGATCGCGATCCGGCTCGCGTGCCCGGAGTCGAAGCAGTGGCTGGAACTGCAGCGCGTGCGCGCGGAAGGCGGCACCACCGCGGCCCGCGAACCCGCCACCGCCGGGCTTGCCCTGCTGTTCCGGAAGAACGCGCTGAAGATGGTCGTGCTCGGCACGATCGTGGTGTTCGGGGCGCAGTACTCGTACTACGTCTACTCGTCCTGGATGCCGACGTTCCTCAAGACCGGCCTGCACCTGGGTGCCGGGCCGACGCAGACGGTGCTCTACGTCAGCGCCGCGATCTCGCTCGTGTCCTACGTCGCCGCCGGTGCGGCGGGCGACGCGTGGGGCCGGCGCAAGGCACTGCTGGCCTTCGCGTCGGTGCAGCTGGTCGCGTTCATCGCGTTCGCGGTGCTGATCGCCACGGGCGCCTCGACCGGGGCCGTGATCGCGATGTACTTCGTGATCTCCTTCGGCCTGGGCTACTTCGCCGTGTTCGGCACGTGGTTCGGCGAGCTGTTCGCGACGCCGATCCGCGCCACGGGCTCGAGCTTCTGCTACTCGGTGGGCCGCGGCATCGCGAGCTTCGGCCCGGGTGTCGTGGGCCTGCTCGCCGCCCGTTACGGCCTCGGCGGCGGCATCTCGACCGGGCTGTTCGCCGTCGCGCTGATGATGATCACCGCGCTGTTCCTGGCCGACCGCTCCGGCCGGGCCATCACCTCGGTCGAATGAACCGGGTTCGAGGAAGGGGACCGATTTGCAGCACCTGTGGAGGGACCACGTCGACGAGCGCCTCGCGCTCGAAGCCCGCGAGTTCACCCGCGAGCACGTGGCTCCCGTCGCGGACGCGCTCGACCGCGACGACCGCTACCCGCTCGACCTCGTGCGGCTCACCGCCGAACGCGGCTGGAACGCGATGACGCTGGACCCCCGCCACGGCGGCGGGGGCCGGCCCATGACCGAACTGCTGGCCGTGCTGGAAGAACTCTCGTGCGCCAGCGCGATCCTGGGCATCTCGCTCATCACGATCTTCCAGAGCCAGCGCTGCATCGAGCTCTACGGCGAGGAATCGCTCAAGGAGCGCTACCTGCCGCGCTACGCCGGCGGGCTGCCCGCGTCGTTCGCGCTCACCGAGGACGCGCACGGCAGCGACATCCGCCAGCTCGACACCAAGGCGCACCGCACCGAGCGCGGCTGGGTCCTCAACGGCGAGAAGGCGTTCATCACCTCGGGCGCGGCCGCCGAGCTGTTCGTGGTGCTCGCCGAGACACCCGTGGGCGTGTCGACGTTCGCCGTCGCCAAGGACACCCCGGGCGTGTCCAGTTACGAGGGCCAGGACGCGGAGACGTTCGGGCTGCGCAACGGCCCGCACGTGAACCTCGTGCTCGAGGACGTCGAGGTGCCCGCCGACCACCTCATCGGCACCGAGGGCCGCGGGCTCAAGCAGGTGATGGTCACGCTGGCCAACTCCCGCACCCTCGCCGCCGGCATCAGCCTCGGCATCGCGCGCGCCGCGTTCGAAGGCGCGCTGCAGTACGTGGACCAGCGCTCGGCGTTCGGCACGAAGGTCCTCGACTTCCAGGGGATCCAGTGGTACTTCGCGGAGCTGGCCGCGCAGATCGACGCCACCCGGCTGCTGACGTACGAGGCCGCGCGCGACCTCGACGCGGGCCGCGACATCGCGCGTTCGTCGTCGTCGGCGAAGCTGCTCGCGGCCTCGCTCGCCACGAAGGTCGCCTCCACCGCCGTGCAGGTGTGCGGCGCCCACGGCACCCGCGAAACGCAGCCCTTCGGCCGCTACCTGCGCGACGCCAAGGCGTACGAGGTGGCCGGGGGATCGGCCGAGGTGCTCAAGAACACCGTCGCGAAGAGCCTGGTGAAGGCCGTCAGGGTGGAGGATCGGTAGATGTTCGCGGCAACTCTGCGGCAGCGGTGCGAGGCGAGCGGCGACGCGCCCTTCCTGCTGCAGGACGACAAGGTCATCACCTGGGCCGGCCTGCTCGACGTGGTCACCCGCACGGCCACGCTGCTGCACGGAAACGGCGTGCGGCCGGGCGACCGGGTGCTGCTCGCGTGCGGCAACACACCGACGTTCCCGTACCTGTGGTTCGCGCTGCGCTGGCTCGGCGCCACGTGCGTGCCGCTGCACAACCAGGCGACCGGCGCGCACATCCGCCAGGTCGTGGCCGACGCGGGCATCGAGTTCGCGGCCGGCGACACCCCGAGCGTCGAGCGGCTCGTGGCCGACGCCGGGTTCGACCCCGGGCACACGTTGGCGTTCGCCACGGCCGACGAGCTGGAGCAGTCCGTCGCCGGGCTCGCGCCGCACCCGCTGCACCCGGCCGAGCCCGACGCCGAGAGCAGCCTGCTCTACACCTCGGGCACGACCGGCCCGCCCAAGGGCGCCGTGCTGTCCGACGGGGCGTTCCTCGCCGGCGGGCGCGAGCTCGCGGCCGCGATCGGGATCCGCGCCGACGACCGGATCATGGTGGCGCTGCCGCTGTTCCACACCAACCCGCAGGTGTACGCCGTGATGACGGCGATCGCCACGGGCTGTTCGCTGGCGCTGCTGGAGAAGTTCGAACCGGCGAGGTTCCTCGAGCAGGCGATCCGGTACGAAGCCACGGGGTTCACCTACGTCGGCACGATGCTGGCCATGCTCGTGCGCAAGCTCCCCGGTGACGTCCCGCCGCACAAGCTCCGCTTCTGCACGGGCGGCGGCGCGCCGCTCGGGCTGTGGACGACGATCGAGGACCGCGTGGGCGTGGAGGTCCACGAGCTCTACGGCATGACCGAGACGGGTGGCTGGGTCACGGCCAACCGGCTCGGGCAGCGCCGCCGCGGCACCTGCGGTACCGTCCGGCCCGACATGGAGCTGGCGATCCTCGACGCGAACGACGCGCCCGTGGCGCCCGGCGAACCGGGGCAGATCTGCGTGCGCCCGCGGGAGCCGTTCGTGCTCTTCGACGGTTACCACGGCAAATCCGAGCTGACGCTGCAGAAGTTCCGCAACCTGTGGTTCCACACCGGCGACCTGGGCGCCCTGGACGACGAGGGCTACCTGGTCTTCCACGGCCGGGCCGACGACATGATCCGCCGCGCCGGCGAGAACGTGCTTCCCTCCGACGTCGAAGCCGCGATCGCGGGGCACCCGGCCGTGGACGAGGTGGCCGTGGTCGGCGTGCCCGACGAGGTCGTGGGCCAGGAGGTGCGGGCCGTGATCGTGCCGCGCGGCGAGTTCGACCCGCTCGGGCTGCCCGCGTTCCTCGAGGGCAAGCTCCCGAAGTTCGCCTGGCCGCGCTACGTCTCGGTGCGCCCGGCCCTGCCGAAGACCGCGACGCAGAAGGTCCGCTCGGCCCTGCTGCGCACGCACGAATCCGACGACGTCGACCTCAGGGGAGCCCGCTCGTGACCGAACCCGTGCTGTTCGAGGTGCGCGACGGCGTCGCCGTGCTCACCCTCAACGCGCCGCACAAACGCAACGCCATCGACGGCGCGCTCGCGGGCGCGCTGATCGACGCGTGCGACCGCATCGACGCCGACCTCTCGATCGGTGCCGCCGTGGTCCAGGGCGCGGGCGGCTACTTCTGCTCGGGCGGCGACCGCGACGAGCTCGCGGCGATCTCGGCGGCGCCCGCGTCGGACGAGGGAATCCGCGCCACGCAACGGATCTACGACGCGTTCCTCCGCTTCGGCCGCGTGCGGGTGCCGACCGTCGCGGCCGTGCGCGGCGGGGCCGTGGGCGCGGGCATGAACCTCGCGCTGGCCGCCGACGTGCGCGTGGTGGCCGAAGACGCCCGGCTCGCCTCCGGGTTCACGCGCCTGGGCGTCCACCCGGGCGGCGGCCACTACACCCTGCTGACCCGCGTCGTGACCCCCGAGGCGGCGACCGTGCTGGGCGTGCTGGGGGAGACGGTGAGCGGGCTGCGCGCCGTCGAACTCGGCCTGGCCTACGAAGCCCGGCCCGACGCGGAGGTCGAACCGCGCGCCCTCGCCCTCGCCGCCCGCGGCGGCACCGATCCCGCCCTCACCCGCGCCGCGATCCGCAGCCTGCGCGCCGAGGTCGGCCCGCCCGCCATCGGGTGGCCGGCGGCGGTGCCGCTGGAGCAGAGCGCGCAGCTGTGGTCGTTCGCCCGCAAGGGTTCCGACCGCTGGCAGGGCAGCGAACGCGCGAGCGACTGACTCGCCCGCCCCCAAACCAGCCGACGGGCGAGGAGGCTGACCGAGAAACCGGCGGCGGGAGCGGATTTTCCGAGGGGGAAGGTCCGCTCCCGCCCTCGGCGTCTACTGTAGACCTTGCTCAGGGCGCGATGCTCGTCAGCGCGGCCAGGGCCAGCCCCACCGTCCACTCCGGACGCTGCGGCACCGCCGCGAACCGGCGGGACCGGGCGACCGCGTCGATGAGCTCCATCACCGCCAGGCTCGCCGTCTGCGCGGCCGCCTCCTCGACCCCGGGGTTGACGGCGAGCACGGCACCGACCCAGTAGTCCAGGTAGCGCTTGCGGTCGCGGCGCACGGCCTCGCCGAGGTCGTGCGGCACGTGGTGTTCTTCGGTCATCCACACGGCGATCAGGTCGCTCTTCGCCAGCGCCGTGCGCACGTGCGTGGTCACGAGCAGCTCGAGCGCGTCGTGGGCGGTGCCGCCGGACGCCAGCGCGAGGGCGCCGCCCCAGCAGAGTTCGTCGGCGATCTCCTCGACGACCGCGGTGAGCACGGCGGCTTTGCTGGGGAAGTGGCTGTAGATCGAGGGTCCCGCGATGCCGACGCCCGCCGCGATGTCGTCGATGCCCACCGCGTGGTAACCGCGGTCGCGGAACAGCTTCGCCGCTTCGTCGAGGATGGCGCGCCCGCGCGTGTGCTCCGCCGCGGCGCGGGATTCCCGGTCCACCACGCGGATTTCCGGCAGCCGCGCCGGCGGCTCCGGCGCCAGGAGCGTGGCCAGCAGCACGGTTTCCAGCGTTGCCGCGTGGTCGGCCAGCCGCCGCGCCGGCAGCCCCGGCACGCTGTTGAGCAGGCCCAGCGCGGCGCGGATGCGGAACTCCGCCTGGCTCGTGGTCAGTTCCGGGCGCGCGTCCACGAGCACGCGCAGCCACAGGCCGACGCCCTCGACGCGCACGGCCACCAGTTCTTCGCGCACTTCGCTGGTGAGGTAGTGGGCTTCCTGGTGCCACAGGCGCACCACGTCCGGGCGCTCCAGCGCGACTCCGACCACCGAGGTCGCGAGGCGCCGCAGCACGACGTCGGGCGCGCCGCCCTCGGCGATCGCGAGCACCTCGCGGTTGCGCCACGTGAGGACCATCTCGCGGATCGGCTCGGCGAGCAGCGCGCGCTTGTCGGGGAAGTGCTTGTACACGGCGCCGGCCGTGATGCCGACCTGCTCGGCGATGTCCGCCACGGACACACCGCCGTAGCCGCGCTCGCGGAACAACCGCGCGGCGGCGGCGAGCAGCTCGGCGCGGCGGTTCGGGCGCGCCGACGGCGTCGGCTGCCGTTTCGTCCCGCGAACTTCCGCCCGGCCCACCGTGCTCCTCCCCGTGTCGTTCCCACCAGGTTAGCGGGCCCGCGCGGCTGCGGCCCGTGAACCGTGGTCAGGGCCGCTGGTTCTGGAACTGGAACTGCACGCGCACGGATCCGTCGAACGGCACCACGAGCGTCGTGTCGCTCGCCGACCACGTGCGCGACACCAGGAACATGCGGTCCTGTCCGTGCACGAGCAGCCGCAAATTGCGGTAGCGGTAGTGGAAGCTCTGGCCCTCCGACGGGGGCAGCGCGGTTTCCTCGATCCCCGGGCTGCGCAGGAAGAGCCGTTCTTTCGTGTCCACGATCACGCTGGGCAGCTCGTCGAGGTCGCGCGCCTGGGCCATCGCGACGCCGCGGCCGGACCACTGCGCGATCGTCGCCGTCGTCCAGAACAGGCTCACCGCGACGACCACGAGCACCAGTCCCAGCGACACCCGCCGCACGGTCGACGCGGGCGGCGCCCCGGTGTCCAGGCGTCGCAGGACGCGGCAGCCGTAGACGACCAGCACGCCGCCGGCGGCGATGAGCAGCGGGGTGACCAGGGGGTAGGAGAGCCAGTCGCGCAGAACCGCGTACAGCAGCAGCAAAACGACCCCCGCCGCCAGGAGCGTGAGGCCGGCCGCGGTGCCCGCGCGCACCACGGCGCGGATCCGCGCCGTGTTTTCGCCTGCCGCGATGCGCTTCTGCACCGCCGAATGCAGTGCCAGTGCGCCCACGCTCGCGAACGTGAGCACGAGCAGCGGCGTCAGCAGGGGTTGCGGGCTGCGCATCACGTAGTCCCGCGTCGCCAGGCCGATCGTGTCGACGTCGACGCCGAAGTACTCGTACTGCGAACGGGTGGAGACGTAGCCGAAGTAGAACAGCAGCGCCGACACCAGGGTCGCGGGCGCGACGACGGTGCCGGCCGCCCGGATCCAGTGCTCGAGCCGGCCGGGGACCTCTCCCTCGTCGGGCACGGCGCTCAGCCCGAGGTCGTCGACGCGGTGGTGGTTTCGGAAGCCGTCGTCTCGGAGGTCTCCGGCGAAGATCGGGTGGTCGTGGTCGTTGTCGTGGCGCCGAGCGGGTTCGTCAAGGTGAGCGGCTGCTCGGTGAGCTCGCTGCGGAAGAGGTCGCACGCGCTCTGGTCGCCGCCGCACGTGACGGTGCCCCGCATCGCCAGCCAGCCGTCGTCGCCGGGCTTGCGCCAGGTGATCGCGACCGAGCACGCGTTGGCCTGCGACGTGAAGGTGTAGGACGCGCACGGTGGGGCGGAGTCGCACGAACCGCCGGCCGTCGTCACGACGTCGCCGGGACCGGCGTCGACCTGACCCACGACGATGGCGGCGCCCTCGGGGACCGCGCTGTCGAGCAGGCTGACTCCGACGCAGTCGTCTTTGCCCTGTCCGTCGTTGCCGCCGCCGATCGGCAGACCCGCGAGCTGCACTGAGCCGCCCTTGCCGGGCGGCAGCGGCTGTTCGGTTCCCGTGCCCTCGGTGCTCGGGCTCGAGTCCGTGGTCGCCGTGGCCTCAGTGGTCGCCGTGCCGGCGCCGCCGCCGGAAGCCGGCCCGCCCGGGCCCGAGGCGCCGCACGCGGTCGCCAGCGTGAGTAAAGCGGCACCCAGCAAGGCGCCGGTCCGGTGACGTAGTGACATGGCACCCACCTCTCACCCACGGTAAGGCGGGCGGAGCAGGAGAAAACACCACTCGGGACACGGAACGGTCACGAGGTTTCAACCACCGCGGGGTCCGAAGTGGACGGGCGTCACTTCCCGGAAAGGCGCTCCACGAGCGGTGCGAACTCCTCGAGGAACGCGCCGTTGACGCTGAAGTACGACACACCGAGCTCTTCGCGCCGCCGCTCGAGTTCGGCGGCCATGGCGTCGACGTCGCCGCGCAGCACCGTCAGCGAATCCTGTTCGACGAGCGTCTTCACGTCCAGACCGCCCAGGAACCGGCTCAGCCACGGGGGTGCCTCGTCGCCGACCACGAAGAGGTTGAGGGCGAACTCGATGGCGTCGGCGCGCTCGCCCGCCGCGGTGCGGACCTCGTCGACGTAGCCGGCCATCTCCTCGCGCGTGGTCAAGACCCCGCCGGCGAGCGTGACGACGTCCGCCTTGGCCGCCGCCAGCCGGCGCGCCTTGGGCCCGCCGGCGGCGACCATCACCGGGGTGTGCGCGGTGCCGTCGAGGCGCCGGACGTGGTCGATGGTCTCGGACACCTGGTCGAGCCGCTCCGGCCCCGTCCCGTAGGGCAGGCCCAGTTCCTCGGCCTGCTGCTTCATCGTGGGCAGGCCGGTGCCCAGGCCGAGCTCGAACCGGCCGTCGGTGAGCTGGGTGAGGCTGTGGGCTTCCCACGCCGCGGCTCGCGGCGTGCGCAACGGGCTCGCCAGCACGAACGAACCCACGCGCAACGTCGTGGTCGCCGCCGCGGCGACGCCCAGCGCGATCGTCGCCGACGGCAGGTTCAAGTTGTCCGGCGAGAGCAGCGTCGAGTACCCCAGTTCCTCCGCGCGACGGGCCGTCTCGACCCACTTCGCGCCGCCGCCTTCCGCGGCCGCGACCACTCCGAACCGGAACGCCTTCTTCGACATGGCACCACTCCCCAGGTTGACGGTGCCCTCGATACAACCACCGAGCGCCGCACCTGGCCACCGTGTCCTCGCCGGCGCCGGACCGCTTCCCGGGCCGGCGAGGACACGGTGGGTTCAGCCGCGCTGGTACTCCTCCCAGGTCAGCTTGGGGTTCACCACCGGGCCGTCGTCGGGGCCGCGGCCGGCGAGACCGTTGAGACCGAGGTAGTAGTCGCCGGCCTGGTGCTGCGCGCCCGAGGACAGGTCCGGGTCGGAGATCGCGATCGCGTGGATGTGGTAACCCCAGTCGGCCTGCTCCGGCGTGCGGATCCACGCCGCGAACCCGACCTGCCGCAGCGCCTCGGCGACGCTCGTGCGGGTCGCGGCCGACATGCCCGCCACCGAGACGTCGAACGCGCCGCCACCGTCGTGCGTGCCCGCCGACGCGTCGACCCCGCCCGGGTTGTACGAACCCTGGGTGAGGCTCAACTGCCGGCCGAGCAGCCCTTCGGCGGCCACCAGCATCGCCTTCGTGCGCGTGTTGAGCGTGACGCCGTGGTAGGTCACGTGGCTGCCCGGCGTGAGCACCGCTGTCACCGTGTAGCGGCCGGCGCCGAGCTTCTCCAGCGACGTCCGCCCGGGCAGCCCCGACGCGTCGATTCCCGTGTACCCCAAGGATTTCTGGTACTGCGAGTACGCGGTGATCGTCGTGGTGCCGAAGTACCCGTCGACCCACTGCGCGTCGAGCAAACCCTTGTCCCGCAACGCCTGCTCGACCAGCAGCACGCTGTCGTGCGCCCCCGGCGTCTGCGTGCTGTCCGTGCGCCGCGGGTCGATCTGCGCGGCCTTCAGCACGGCCTCCATGTTCGCGGCCGGCAGCTCGGTCGCCGCACCGGCCTGCACCGGTCCGGCGATGCCCAGCGCCGCGGCCACGAGCGCCGTCAGCGCGGCGGCTTTCGCGATCATCCATCCTCCTCGTCCGGGGTCGTTCCGGACGAAGGATCACGGATCGGGATACAAGGGACGTACAAACCCGGCGGTCAGTCGGCGATCAGCCGCCGGGTCCGGGCGGTGTCGCCCTCCTGCTGGCGCCGCACGAGCCAGCTGCCCGGCGCCACGCCGCTGCCGCCGTGCTCGGGGTGGATCAGGTACACCGGCGCCGTGTTCTCGAACGCCGCGATGCCGAGCCCGAGTGGATCGCGCACCGCCGCGGTCCACCGGCACGTGCCGGGATCGGCGACGAGGGTGTGCGGGTTGCGGCCCGCGGCGCCCTGGAGCCCGTCGAGCACGGGGACGGCGGTTCGGCGTTCGAGGTGGTCCAGCACGCTGAGGAGATCCTCGGGCGGCGGGGTGCCGGGCCACGGGTTCGCGACGAACCCGATCTTGTGGTCCAGCTTGCGCCGCAGTGCGGCCAGCGCGTTCGCGATCAGGCCTTCGAGCGTAGGCCCGTGCGCCATCGACAGCGCCGCGTCCGGGGCACGATTTCCCTTGCCGCCGCACGGGAATCGTCGGCCCCGGCTGGTCCGCGAGGGCGTGGCGGACGCTGATCGCCGCTTCGGCCGCGGGCCGGTCGGCTGGTTCGGTCGACAGCGCGTGGCGCAACCACCCGGCTCGCGCCGCTTCGGCGTGTTACCAGCGAAGGGTTTCAGGGTTTTCCCGACGGCGGGCTCTCGGCCCGCTGGGCGCGCTCACCGCGCGAGGACGGTCGGGCCTTTTCCTCCGGCGTGGCTCGATCACGACAGGACGGGTTGCGCGCACGACCGGTTTGCTCAGCACACTTTCTCCCCGAACACGAAGCGGGTCCGGCGGATCGGGTCGTCGACGCCGGGATCCGGGCCCCGGCCGTAGCGGGCGGTGAACTCCGCCACCGGCGAGCTCGTCACCGTCCACCCGGCAGCGCGCAGCGCGCGGGGTGAATCGGGGCGGGGATCGGTGTCGAAGAGCCGGCCGAGGTGCGCGCCGGTCTTGTCCGCCGACGTCTCGAACAGCGCGTGTTCGCGCACCTGGTCGGCTTCCTGTCCCGGCATCATTTCGATCCCGAAGCGGCTGCCGGGTGCCGACAGCGCGTCGAGTACACGAGATGCCGTCCGGGGGTCCGGGTGCGTGCCGAGGGTTCGAACTCGGTCTGCACCGCCGCGGGCAAGCCGCGCCCCGGGTGGGGCGCGCGCCCTCGCCGACGACTCAGGCGAGTGATCGTCGAGCGGTCGGGTGACCGCGCCGAACGGCCGCGATGGTGATCCAGCATCGCACGTTGGCGAAGTGATTTTCCTTTCTTGCCAAGGCATTCGCTGGATTTCGGGGTGCTTGTCCACATCGAAGGTCGGTTGTGGACAACCTTGGCCTTCCGTGCCGGCTCAGCGGATTTTGTCAGTGGGGGCCGATATCCTGGAACGGGGTCAGCCCCCAGGGAGGGCGGGGCTTTGTCTCGGGGCCGGGAGGGGCGGGGAGGGGCGGAAACTCTTGATCGGTGGTGCGCGGGGGCCGGTGGTGGTCCAGACCGGCGTGTGTACGTGGTCTGGTTCGTCCGGTCACTCGGCCGGTGCGGCATCGGCGTCCTGCCGGCGCGGGACAGCGGCGCGGGACAGCGGGTCGGCGGTGGGGGTTGCGATCGCGCGGGTCGTGGCGGCCATGAGCGCGGTGGAGCTGATCCCCGGTGCCAGGTCGGTTTGCGGACCCTTCGCGCCCTCTGCGGTAGCGAATCCGCGGGCACCGGCCGCCGCCGTGTCTGCGGGGAGCGGGACGCGGCAGCGACCGGGGTTGGCGTCACTCCGCCCAGTCGGAGTTCTCGATGACGTCGACGAAGTCGGTGTGCTTGAACCCCGGCACGAAGTGCTCCAGCACGTCGGCGTTCACGGTGCCGAAGGTCGAGTCCGGGCGGTGGGCGAAGCCGTCCTTGAACGCCTGCAGGATCTGCCGCTTGAAGTCCGGGCGCGGGTGGGCGGCGGTGACGGCGTCGAGGTCGGCCCGGGACAGGCGGTCGAGGTGGAGGCCCAGTACGTCGGTTTCCACGCCGGCCGTGGTGGCGGTGATCTCCGGCGCCATCTTGTACGGCACCTCGGGCGTGGTGTGCAGGGCGATGGCGGTCCAGACCACGTCGGCGTCGGCGGTGGACCGGCCGTGCGCGAGCAGGAACTCCTTGGCGTGGTCGGCGCCGTCGAGTTCGAAGCGCTGCTGCTCACCGCGCCACGGCGGGACGAGGCCGGTGTCGTGGAACAGCGCGGCGACGTAGAGCAGTTCCGGGTCGGGGTCGATGCCGAGGGCGCGCGCCTGCAGGCTGCCGAACAGGAACACGCGGCGCGAGTGGTTGAACAGCAGCTCGGTGGACTTCTCGCGGATCAGCGAGGTCACCTCGGCGACGAGTTCGGTGTCCGGCACGGTGATCCCGGCGATCGTCTCGGTCATCACGACTCCCTCTTCGAGAAACTGGGTGGTCCTCGAAGCATGCCGCCGCGACCCCCGGGTCCGCCCCGTCCGCACGGGCCACGAACCCCACCGATAGGGACATCAGCGCCGTGCGACCCGGCGCAGGACGTCGGTGAACGTGGTGCGCTGCTCGTCGGTGAGCTCGCCCAGCACCGCCTCCTCGGTCGCGGCCACCAGCGGCGCGACGCGGCGCAGCACCCGGACGCCGTCGTCGGTGATGCGCAGCAGCTTGCGCCGGCGGTTGGCCGGATCGACGCGCCGCGCGAGGTACCCGCGATCTTCGAGGCGGGCGAGCAGCGGGGTGAGCGTGGCGGGGTCCGTGCCGGTGCTCTCCGCGAGCGCGGCCTGGTCGAGGTCCGGGGACGCGCGCAACGCCCGCAACGCGGCGTACTGCGGCGGAGTCAGCTCCCGGACGGTGTCCTGCCAGACCGCCGTGTAGCTGCGCAACGCGTGCCGCAGCAGGTACAGCGGCGCCTCGCCCAGCGGCCGCTCGGGGGCTTCGGCGTCCGCGTGCCGATCGGTGTCCATGGTGTGTCGGCCTCCCGCGTTCCCGGCCACCCGAGGCCACCGCCGGATCGCGGTGGCCGTGCTCAAGGCTGCCTCATGCCGCGGGGGAGTACGCGGCGACCACCGCCGGTTCGGCGTGGCGCGGTGCCGCCACGAGCGTCAGGTCGGCCGTCGCGGTGGTGTCCGCCGCGACGGTCAGCGCGCGCGTCGCCGGCTGGCACCCGTCGGCGACGGCGGTCAGCGTCACCTCGCCGGGGGTGAGGCCGGCCAGGTGGAACCGGCCGCGCGAATCGGTTTCGGCGCGGGCCGTGACGGCGCCGAGCGGGTCCGTCACCACGACGACCGCCGGGGCGTTCACGCGGCCCGCGAGGCCGCCGACGGGCTGCGGCACGGTGCGCGGCGCGCGGCCGCGCTCCCGCACGTGGATCAGCAGGGTGGCACCGAGCGACCACGCGACGAGCGTGAGGACCGGCACCAGCAGGTGCGCGCCGTGGAAGTAGTTCAGATCCGCGAGCGCGCGCACCGCCGCACCCGGCGGCAGCACGGCCGACACCCACCGCGCCGGTTCGGGCAGCAGGTTCACGCCCAGCACTCCACCGCTCGTCGAGTTGCCGACGGTGATCAGCAGCAGCGTCGACATCGGGATGCCGATCGCGCCGAACCACGTGCCCAGCGCTTTCGTTGCGAGCGCCGTCGACGCGGACAGCAGGCCCAGCGTCAGCGCCAGCGGCACGAACGGCGCGGGCAGCGCGCCGAACACCGGCCCGGCCAGTGTCGCCGCGACGATGCCCGACAGCACCGCGAAGCCCGCGAGCGCCGTCAGGCGGTGGCTCAGCCGGATCCGCCGCGCGGCCGCCAGCAGGTTCTGCGCCAGCGCGAACGAAGCCAGCGTCACGCCGAACGCCACGTAGAAGCCCGACATGCCCTTGCTGTCGAACACCGACAGCGGCAGCACGTCCGTGATCACCAGGCGCTGCCCGGTGTGCTGCGCGAACGCGGTCACCAGCTTTTCGGCCGCCGACACCGTCGTCGCGCCGCTCGCACCGGCCACGTCCAGCTGCAGGTGCCCGGCCTGGCTCGTCAGGGTCGCGACGGCGTCGCCGTGGTGCAGCAGCGCGTCGCCGGCCGCCCGGTCGGTCACCGGCACGACGTCGACGGCCTGCCCGGCCGCTCCCGCCAGCCCGCTCCGCACCTGCCCGCCGGCCACCGCCACGGGCACCCGGTAGGGCTGCGGGCTGCGCTGGAACCCCACGTAGAGCCCGATGAACACCAGCACCAGCAGCAGCGAAATCCCCAGCGGCTGCCACCACCAGCGGTGCCGGGCGATCGTGGTCATCTTCATGTTTCTTACAACTATTCGTGCACGAATAGTATTCCGCGCGGTGGTCCCGGTGACGACGTTCACAGGTCTTCCCGTAGTGAAAACTACCATGTATGGTCTGCTGTCATGAACACTACAAAGAGGTGTCCACAGTGGATCCGGTGAGCGTCACCGACTACCACACCGCGGGAGAACCCTTCCGCATCGTCACGGCCGGGGCCCCGGAGATCCCCGGCGCGACCGTGCTCGAGCGGCGCGAGTCGGCCCGTTCGACGCCGGGCATCGACGCGGTGCGCGAGCTGCTCGTGAACGAACCGCGCGGCCACGCGGCGATGTACGGGTGTTTCCTCGTGCCACCGGAAACTCCGGGCTCGCTCTTCGGTGTGCTGTTCTGGCACCGCGAGGGCTACTCGACCGCCTGCGGTCACGGCACGATCGCCCTCGGCGCGTGGGCGGTGCGCACCGGCCGCGTCGAGGCCGTGCGCGACGGCGTGACCGAAGTGCCGATGGACGTGCCCTCGGGTCGCGTCGTCGCCGCGGTGACGACCGAAGGCGGCGAGGTGCGGACGGTGGCCTTCCGCAACGTCGATGCGTTCGTGGTCGGCCGCGACGTCGAGGTGGCCACGAAACTCGGGCCGGTCAAGGTGGATCTCGCGTACGGCGGCGCGATCTACGCCTGTGTCCCGGCTTCTTCGGTCGGGCTGGCCGTGGTGCCCGAGCACCACACCGACCTCGTCGCGGCCGGGCGCGAGATCAAGGCCGCGCTGAGCGGCACCGAATGGGCGCGCCACGCCGACAGCCGGCTCAGCGGCGTCTACGGCGTCATCTTCCACGACGACCTCGGCGACACCGGGCCCGGCCCGCGCCAGCGCAACGTGACCGTCTTCGCCGACGGTCAGGTCGACCGTTCCCCTTGCGGCTCCGGCACTTCCGCGCGCCTGGCGCTGCTCGCCGCCGAGGGCCGGCTGCGCGAGGGCGACGTCCTCACCCACGATTCGATCATCGGCACGACCTTCACCGGCCGCATCCTCGCGACGCGCGAGAACGGCAGTGTCGTGACGGAGATCGAAGGCACCGCACACCGCACGGGCGAGAGCGTGTTCAGCCTCGACCCGCACGACGAACTGGGAACGGGGTTCACCCTGCGATGACGAAACTGGCCATCATCGGCGGCGGCAACATGGGCGAAGCGCTGCTCGCCGGCATGCTCGCCGGACCGGATCCGACGTTCACGGCGGCCGACGTCGTCGTGGTCGAACTCGCCGAGGAGCGCGCCGCGTACTTGCGCGAGCGCTACGGCGTCGCCACGGCCGAGGCGGGCCCGGCGATCCGCTCGGCGGGCACTGTGCTGCTGACCGTCAAGCCGTACCACGTCGACGACCTGTTCACGGCCGTCGCCGACGACGTGAACGACGAGCAGCTGTTCGTCTCCGCCGTCGGCGGGGTGCGCATCGCCCGGCTCGAGGCGCTGCTGCCCGGCAAGCCGGCCGTGGTGCGCTGCATGCCGAACACGCCGGTGTCGGTCGGCCGTGGTCTCGTCGCGATCAGCGCGGGCACGTACGCGGGCGACGCCGAACTCGACCGCGCGCAGGCGATGTTCGACCCCGTCGGCAAGGTGGTGCGGGTGGAGGAGAGCCGGATGGACGCGATCACCGCGCTGTCCGGAAGCGGTCCCGCGTACTACTTCTTCCTCACCGAAGCGCTCATCGAAGCCGGGATCCTGCTGGGCCTGCCGCGGCCGCTCGCCGAAGAGCTCGTGAAGACGAACGCGGCCGGCGCCGCCGAGATGCTGCAGCAGCCCGGCGCCGATCCGGTGCGGATGCGCGCGGCCGTGACGAGCCCGGGCGGCGCGACCATCGCGGCGATCCGGCAGTTCGAGGAGCGCGGCGTGCGCGCGGCCGTGATGACGGCCATCGAGGCCGCACGGGACCGGGCGAGCGAAATGGGCCGTTAGGGCCGGCCGGGCCGCCGCGGGCGCAGGTCCCGCGGCGCGAGGGCGGTGCGCAGGGCCGCGAGCAGGTCCGTCCGCTGCGAGACGGCCTCGGGGTCCTTGCGCGCCAGCCCGGCCAGCAGGCAGTCGACGACGAGCGACGCGCCGAGCCCGTCGTGGGACAGGCCGCTGAGCGACTGCACGGCGGTGAGCGTCACGTCGACCCGGCCGGCGAGCGCGGGCCGCACCGAGTTGGTGATCAGCAGCACGCGCGCGCCGACCTCGCGGGCGTGCTCGACGAGCGTCTTGATGTCGTGCAGCACGCGGTCGGGCGCGTTCAGCACCACGAGGTCGCCCGCCGTGAGCCGCACGAGGTCGTCGGCGAGCCGGAACCCGGTGGCCGACGTGCTCCACGCGCGCCGGCCGAGCCGGTGCAGCCGGGTCACGAGGTAGCGCATCGGCAGCTCGGACGGGCCGAGGCCGTACCCGAGCACCTCTTCGGCGCCGTCGAGCAGGTCCACGGCGGCGGTGAACTCGGGCGTGGCCAGCAGCCGGCGGGTTTCGGTGAGCCGCTCGACCGACTCGGTGAGGACCTGGTCGAGCAGCGCGGCCGGATCGCCGCCGGTCTGCTCGATGCGCTCCCGCAGCCGCGTCGCGGGGTTGGTGTCGCCGACGACGTGCTTGCCGACCTCGCGCTTGAGCTCGGGCAGGCCGGAGTAGCCGAGCGCTTTCACCGCGCGCACCACGGTCGCGTCGCTCGTGCCGCTGAGCGCGCCGAGGTCGCCGGCGGTGGAGAGCAGGATCGCCTGCTGGTGGCGCGTCAGGTAGTCCGCCACCCGCTGCTCGGCGGGGGACAGCTCGGCGAACCGCTCCGCCACGCGGGCGCTGAGCGGATCGGCCTTCTCGTCACGGGCGGTCACGCCCCGAGCCTACCCAGCGCCGGTCCCGCTCCCGCCGCGCAGGCGGACAGTGCACAGTGGACGGTGCCGGGCTGAATTTTCAGGGCCGCGCCACCCGGCTCAGGCGAGTGGCCGGTCGGTCAGCGCCGCTCGCACAGCGCGCTCGACGAGGATCGGCACGAACGCCTGGATCGGCGCCTCGCGGAACCGCGCGCGCTCGCGTTCCACGAGTTCGTGCACCGACACCGCCCCCGCGGCCGCGAAGTCACTGCCGAGCCGGGCCTCCAGGTGCACGTAGTGGGGGTCGGCCTGCTCCGGCGCCGCGGCTTCGAGGGCGTGCGTGCTCATGGCGCCTCCTGCTGTCACCCGATGGAGGTTTCATTGCAGTACAACCAGGTGAACCAGAGGTGAACGGTGACCGTCGTCACGGTGTCGGCGACGGCAGGCCCAGCAGCGTGTCGAGCTGCTCCGCGGTGAGCAGGCCGTCCTCGACGACGAGCTCGTGGATCGACCGGCCGGTGGCCGACGCCCGCTTCGCCAGCGCGCTCGCCGCTTCGTAGCCGATCACCGGGTTCAGCGCGGTCACGAGCCCGATCGACTCGAAGACCCGGCGGCGCAGCTGCTCGGTGTTGGCGGTGATCCCGGTGACGCAGCGGCGGGCGAGCGTGCGGGCGCCGGTGCGCAGGTGGCGCAGGGACTTCAGCAGCGAGTGCGCGATGATCGGCTCGAACGCGTTGAGCTGCAGCTGCCCGGCCTCGGCCGCCAGCGTCACGGTGGTGTCGTTGCCGATCACCTCGAACGCGATCTGGTTGACGACCTCGGGGATCACCGGGTTGACCTTGCCCGGCATGATGCTCGACCCGGCCTGCACCTTCGGCAGCCGGATCTCGTTCAGCCCGGCCTGCGGCCCCGACGAGAGCAGCCGCAAGTCGTTGCAGGTCTTGGAAAGCTTCACCGCGACGCGCTTGAGCACACCCGACAGCTGCACGAACACCCCGGCGTCCGCCGTCGCCTCCACGAGGTCGCCGGCGGTCACGAGCGGCAGCCCGGTCAGCCGGGCGAGGTGCGCGCACGCGAGGCGCGCGTAGTCGGGGTGCGCGTTGAGGCCCGTGCCGATCGCGGTGCCGCCGAGGTTGATCTCGGTGAGCAGCGTGAGCGCTTCGGCCAGCCGCTGCTCGTCTTCGCCCAGCGTCACGGCGAACGCGGTGAACTCCTGGCCGAGCGTCATCGGCACGGCGTCCTGCAGCTGCGTGCGCCCGATCTTCACCACGCCGGCGAACTCGCGGCCTTTGGCGTGCAGCGCGGCGCGCAGTTCGGCCATCGCGCCGAGCAGCTCGGTGGCGGCCGCGTGCACCGCGAGCTTGACCGCGGTGGGGTAGACGTCGTTGGTCGACTGGCCGAGGTTCACGTCGTCGATCGGGTGCAGGTGCGCGTAGTCCCCGCGCGGCCGGCCGAGCAGCTCCAGCGCGCGGTTGGCCACGACCTCGTTGACGTTCATGTTCGACGACGTGCCGGCACCGCCCTGGATCACGTCGACGGGGAACTCCTCGTGCAGCCGGCCGGCCTCGATCTCCTCGCACGCGGCGACGATCACCTCCGTTTTGCCCGCGGGCAGCAGGCCGACGTCGTGGTTGGCCAGCGCGGCCGCGTGCTTCACGCGGGCGAGCGCGACCACGAGCTCCGGGTGGGTGGCCAGCGGCCGGCCGCTGATGGGGAAGTTGGCCGTGGCGCGGCGGGTGTGCACGCCGTAGTACGCCTCGGCCGGCACGGCGAGCTCGCCGATCAGGTCGCGTTCGGTGCGGGTGGTGGTCATCGGGTGCTCCCGGGGAAGAGCCCGCCGCGGTCGGCGGTGACGTGCCCGGCGACGACGGTCGCGACGGGCCGGTGGGTGAAGGTCAGGCCTTCGAACGGCGTGTTGTGCGAGCGGCCGGCGGTGTCGGCCGGGTCGACCGTCCAGCGCGCCCGCGGGTGGACGAGCGTGAACGTCGCGGGTTCGCCGGCGGCGAGCGGGCGGCCCGCGACGCCGGCGATGCCGCCGATCCGCGCGGGCGCGTGGGCCATGCGCTCGGCCACGAGGGCCCAGTCCGCGCCGAGCACTTCCGCGACGACCGCGAGCGCCGTCTCCAGCCCGGTCATGCCGAACGGCGCGCCGCACCAGTCGGCGGCCTTCGCCGCGGCGGGGTGCGGGGCGTGGTCGGTGGCGACGGCGTCGATCGTGCCGTCGCGCAACGCTTCCCGCAGCGCGGCCACGTCCTGCGCCGAACGCAGCGGCGGGTTGACCTTGTAACGGGTCTGCTCGGTCGCGGCTTCGGTGTCGGTGAGCAGCAGGTGGTGCGGGGTCACCTCGGCCGTCACCGGCCAGCCCTGCGCCTTGGCCCAGCGCACGAGGGCGACCGTGCGGGCCGTGGACACGTGGCACACGTGCAGCGCGGCGCCGGCGTCGGCCGCCAGCACCACGTCGCGCGCGACGATCGTTTCCTCACCTGTCGAGGGCCACGGCGGCAGGCCGGTTTGCTCGGCGGCGGGACCCGCGTTGATCTGGCCGGCGCCGGCGAGCCGGCCGCACTGCGCGTGCTGCGCGATGACGGTGCCGGTGCGCGCGGCGACGGCGAGCGCCTCGCGCACGAGCACGGGGTCGTCGACGCAGCGGCCGTCGTCGGAGAACATCCGGGCGCCCGCCTCGGCCATGGCCGCCAGCGGCGCGAGCCGTTGTCCCGCAAGGCCTTCGGTGATCGCGCCGACCGCGTGCACGCGAGCCGACGCGGTGCGCTCGGCGAGGCCGAGCACGTGCGCGACCCGCTCGGGGGAGTCGGTGACGGGTGAGCAGTTGGCCATGGCGAACACGTCGGAGTAGCCGCCGGCCGCCGCGGCGGCGGTCCCCGTCGCGATGGTCTCGGCTTCCTCGCCGCCCGGCTCGCGCAGGTGCGTGTGCAGGTCGACGAAGGCGGGCAGCAGCACGAGTCCCTCGCCGTCGACGCGATCCGGCGCCGGTGTGGTGCCGGCGGGCCGGAGCTCGGCGATCCGGCCGTCGTGCACGACGACGTCCACGGGGTCGCCGCCGAGCGGCGCGACCCCCGACAGGACCACGTTCCCGAGCGCCGTCATCGCGCGCTCTCGAGCCGGAAGACGGGGCCGTCCTTGCAGATGAGCGGCGACTCCTCGGGGCCGCTGCGCGTGCCGGTGGCGCAGCCGTGGCAGTAGCCCAGCCCGCACGCCATGTGCGCCTCGAGCGACACCTGCACTTCGGCGCCCCAGCGGTCGGCCAGCTCGCGGCACAGCCAGGCCAGCCGGTCGGACCCGCACGTCAGGATCCGCCGCGGCGGTGCCGCGTCCAAAGTGGACGTCAGGAGCCCGCGCAGGTGCTCGACGCCGCTGGTGCCTTCGGCGTCGGTCACGGTGAGCACCCGCTCGGCGCCGCAGTCGCGGTAGAACTGCGCGCCGATCAGGGCTTCCGGCGTGCGCCCGCTGGCGACCGCGACCAGTGCCGTGGCGCTGCCGGCGAGGTCCTGCGCCACGGTCGTGAGCGAGCACGTGCCGATGCCACGCCCGACGAGCAGCACGCGCCCGGTGTCCGCCGGCACGGCGAACCCGCGCCCGAGCGGGCCGACCACGAGCATCGGCTCACCCGCGGCGAACGTGGTGAGTTTGCGCGTGCCGTCGCCGACCACGCCGTAGACGACCTCGATCGTGCCCGCTTCGGCGTCGCGCCGGTAGATCGCCATGGGCCGCGGCAGCACGGGGCCGCGTTCGCCGCGGCGCGCGGCGGTGAGCATGACGAACTGGCCGGCGGCCGCGGTGCGGGCGATGGTCGGGGCGTGCAGCCGCAGGTACTGGTAGCGGTCGGCTTCCGGGCGGTGCTCCAGCACCTCGGCGTGGTGCCACGTCGGGGCCGGCTGGTCCGCGCCGGTCGCGGGCAGCGGCGTCACGTGGTCGCGCACGGCGCGCAGTGCGGTGGTCATGCGTCCTCCGAACCGGGCACGGGGAAAGCGCTGTCAAGAGCGAGCAGGCTGTGGGCGAGCACTTCGGTGCCGCGCGCGAGGTCGGCGACGTCGGTCCATTCGTCGGGGCTGTGGCTCATCCCGTCGCGGCTCGGCACGAAGATCATGCCGGTCGGCGTGATGTGGTTGACCATTTGCGCGTCGTGGCTCGCGCCGCTGGGCAGGACCCGCTGCGCGTAGCCGAGTTCGGCGCACGTGGCGGCGACGACGTCGGTGATCTGGCGCGGCAGCAGCACGGGGGAGGCGTCGGCCAGCGCGTGGGCGCTGAACCCGACTCCGCGGCGTGCGGCGATGGCGCCGGCGCGTTCGACGATCTCCGCGGAGGTGAGGCGCTGGCGGTCGCCGTCGACGTCGCGGACGTCGACGTGCAATTGCGCCCGCCCGGCGATCGTGGTGATGGAGCCGGGCGCCGAGTCGAGCCGGCCGACGGTCGCCCGCGTGCCGTGGTGGCGGCTGTCGGTGGCGATCGACTCGACGAGCAGCACGATCTCCGCGGCCGCTGCGAGCGTGTCGGCGCGCTGGTGCATCGGGGTGCCGCCGGTGTGCGAGGCGCGGCCGGTGAGGTCGAGCCGGAAGCGGGTGCTGCCGGAGATGAGGTCGACGACGCCGAGCGGGAGACCGGTCGACTCGAGCACACTGCCCTGTTCGATGTGCAGCTCCAGGAACGCCGCCCAGTCCGCCGGCTGCCAGCGCGCGCTCGCCGCGCCCGCGGGGTCGAGCCCGACCGAGCGCATCGCCTCGGCCAGGGTCACGCCGTCGGCGTCGGCTTTCGCGTCGAGATCGGCCGCGGTGGTGAGGCCGGCCGCGAGGCGGCTGCCGGTGCAGGCCTGCCCGAACCGCGCGCCCTCTTCGGCGGCGAACACGACGAACCGCACGGGGTGGGCCGGGCGCACGTCGTGCTCGGTGTAGAGCCGCGCGGTCTCCATCGCGGCGACCACGCCGGCGATGCCGTCGAACGCGCCGGCGTTCGGCACGCTGTCCAGGTGCGAACCCGTGCCGAGCGCGGGCGCACCCGGTGCGGTGCCGGGGAGCTCGGCGATCGTGTTGCCCGCGGCGTCCGTGTGCACGGTCAGGCCCAGCGCCGTGACGTGGTCGGCGAAGCGCGCGTGCGCCCGCCGCTCCAGCGGGGTGTGCGCGAGCCGGGTCACGCCCGGGCCGGAGTCCGGTTCGGACAGTGCCGCGAACTCGTCCAGCCACTGCGCGAGCCGGGTTTCGTCGGCGCGCAACCGGAAGTCCACAGTGGACGTGGTCATCGGAGCGCCTCCGGCGGTTCGGCCAGGAGGGCGACGGCCGGCGGGCCGGTCACGTCGGTGAGCGCGGGCGTGGTGAGGACGGCCGCCACCGCGGTGACCTCGGCGTGCGCGGTCGCGGCCAGGTTCAGCAGCGTGCGCAGCCGGGCGGGCTGCCACGCGGTGCCCAGCAGGGCCACGCGCGTGCCGGCCGTGACGGGCGGGTAGAAGCCGACCACGCCTTCGAGTTCGGACACGCGGGTCACCACGGCGCCGAGGCGGCGGGCGACCACGTGGGCGAGCACGGCGTCGTCGGCGCCGTGCCACACCGCGACCTGGTCCACCGGGTGCGCGGCGAGCAGTTCGGCCACCGCGGTGCCGACGAGCTCGGTCGCGGCGGGGTCGAGGTGGGTGTTGAGCGTGGGTCCGTAGGTGTCGGGGCTGACGCCGAGCTTGCGCACGGCCGCGCCCGCGTCCTGCACGGGAGTCGTCATGACGGGTTCTCCGAAGTGGGGGAAGGGATTCAGGCGAACGCAGGGGTGCCGTCGGCGGCGAACACGCTCAGCGTGGCGACGGCTTCGGCGCCGGCCGCGCGCACCCGGGCGGCCAGCGTGGCGGCCGGGTCGGCGCGGGGCGTGACCACCGCGACGCGGTCGCCGCGGTGCACCTCGCCCCGCGCGCCGTCCGGGCCGGTGATCGTGACCGGCAGCCCGGTGTGCAGCGCGAGCGCCGTGGCCAGGGCGACCGCGTCGGGGCCGTCGCCGGCCACCAGCCGGTCGAGGGCGGCCGGCAGCCCGGCCGCGAGCAGAGCGGCGGCGCGCCGCAGGAGCGCGGGCCGCGTGGCGAACGCGGTGGCGCCGACGGCCAGCAGGTCCGCGCGCAGTTCCGCGCGGCGGCGGGCGACGTCCACGAACACCCCCGTGGTGTCGAGCGCGGTGGCCAGGTCCTGGTCGAGGCTCATCGCGCGCTCCTCGCCGCGCCGCCGGTGGCGGTGGTGACCGCGCCGCCGGTGAACCCGAGCTCGGCCGACAGCTCGTGCGCGGCGGTGAGCACCGCGTCGGTCGCCGCGGCCCGCGCGTCGCCTTCGCGCATCCGGCCGCCGGCCGCGGCGAGCGTGACGCTCGCCGCCACCGCGCCCGTCGACGTGAACACGGGTGCGGCGACCGCCCACACGCCGCGGTCCAGCTCGTCGTCGCAGATGTCGTAGCCGCGGGCCCGCACGAGCGCGAGGTGCTCGACGAGTTCGTCCACTGTGGTCGGTGTGTCGGGTGTGAACGCGTCGAGCGGCTGGGTTTCCAGCACCCGCCGGGCCGCGGCCTCGGGCAGGTAAGCCAGCAGGCTGCGGCTCGACGCGGCGGCGTGCAGCGGCATCTCCTGGCCGATGCGCACGAACAGCCGCAGCGGGTGGCGCCCCTCCACGAGCGCCACGCACACCGCGCGGGCGCCGATGAGCTCGGTGAGGAACACCGTCTCGCCGCTGCCCTCGGCGGCGTCGACCACCGCCTGGTGCGGGCTGGCCAGCAGAGCCGTGCGCTGCTGGGCCGGTTCGCCGAGCTGGCGCGCGGCCGGGCCGAGGAAGTAGCGCTTGTTGGTGGGGGAGCGGGTCACGAAGTTCTCCTCCACCAGCGTGGTGAGCACGCGGTGCGCGCTGCCCACGGGGATGTCGAGCTCTTCGTGCAGCTCCTGGAGCGTGGCGCCCTTGCCCTTCGCCGCGAGTGCGCGAAGCACGGACAAGGCGCGGATGACGACCTGCATGCGAACCCTTCCGCTCAGGCGAGCCGCTCGGCGCGCCGGTCGGGGATGAAGACCATCGCGACCATGTCGACCACGTAGATCACGGACAGGACCCCGATCGCGAAACCGAAGCCGTAGCTGCCGGCGACGAGCGCGACGACGATCGGGGCGAACCCGCCGACCGCACGGCCGAGGTTGAACAGGACGTTCTGCGCGGTGGCGCGGATCGCCGTGGGGTAGAGCTCGGCCATCAGCGCGCCGTACCCGCCGATCATGCCGTTGGCGAAGGCGCCCATGATCGCGCCGCCCGCCATCAGCGCCCACGGGGTGGAGAGCTGGCTGTAGCCGAGGACCGACACCGCGGCCCCGGCCTGGAAGAGCCAGAACGTCTTGCGCCGCCCGATCCGGTCGGCCAGCTCGCCGAACGCCAGGATGCCGACACCCATGCCGACCACCGTGACGGCCGTCCACAGCCCGGACTTCGTGAGGCTGTAGCCGAACTGCGTCGCGAGGTAGGTGGGCAGCCACGTCATGATGCCGAAGTAGCCGAAGTTCTGCACCGACGTGAGCACGAGGACACCGATCGTCGCGCGCGTGGTGGGGCCGTCGGCCACGAGCAGCTTGAGCGGTACCTTCGGCTTTCCAGCCTGGCTCTCGCGGTGGCGGGTGAACTGCTCGGGTTCGTGCAGCCGCGAGCGGAACACGATCGCGACGACGGCGGGGAACGCGCCGAGCAGGAACAGCCCGCGCCAGCCCCACGCCGTGAGCACCGGGGCCGAGACCAGCGCCGCGAGCAGCACACCGGCCTGCCAGCCGAGGCCGACCAGCGACGTCGCCCGGGCGCGTTTCGCCGCCGGCCACGCCTCGGCCGCGAGCGTCATGCCGATGCCGAACTCACCGCCGATGCCGACGCCGGCGAGGAACCGGAAGATCGCGATCTCCCAGTAGCCGCTGGAGATCGCCGTGAGGCCGGTGAACACGGCGAAGAAGATCACCGAGTACGTGAGCACGCGCACGCGCCCGATCCGGTCGGACAACACGCCGAAGGCGATGCCGCCGACGACGGCACCGATGAGCGTGATGGTCGCGAGCGAGCCGGCCTGGGTGGGCTTGAGCCCGAGGTCCGCGGAGATCGCCGAGAGGGCGAAACCGAGGATCAGCAGGTCGAAGCCGTCCATCGCGTAACCGAGGGACGAGGCGAACACGGCTTTGCGGGCGTAGCGCGTGCTCGTCGCGGCCGCGGCGGGTGGCGCGGTGCTGCCGGTGAGCGTTTCGTCGGACATGGGCGGGGCACTCCTCACGACGTCGGGGGGAAAGCGGGGGATCAGGGGGTCAGGCGCGCAGGGTTCCGATGAGCTCGCAGGCGGCGGTCACCTCGAGCTCGGCACAGGTGCGGGCGAGGTCGCGCACGATGTCGACCATCGCGTAGGGGCGGGTGAACGTGGCGGTGCCGACCTGGACGGCGGTGGCACCGGCGATGAGGAACTCGGCGACGTCACGGGCGCTGCTGATGCCGCCGCAGCCGATCACCGGGATGTCGACGGCGGTCGCGGCCTGCCAGACCAGCCGCAGCGCCAGCGGTTTCACGGCGGGACCGGACAGGCCGCCGGTGCCGTTGCCGAGCACCGCGCGGCGAGTGCGGACGTCGACGGCCAGCGCGGGGAAGGTGTTGCTGACGGTCACGGCCGTGGCGCCGGCGCGCTCGGCGGCGCGGGCGATCTCGCCGATGTCGGTGACCCCCGGGGTGAGCTTCACGAACACCGGCAACGGCGTGCGGGCCACGACGCCGGCCACCACGGCCTCGACGGCGGCGGGGTCGGCGCCGATCATGAGCCCGTCGTGCTCGAGGTTCGGGCAGGAGACGTTGACCTCGAACGCCGCGCACTCCGCGCCGGCCAGCTCGTCGGCGACGTGCCAGTACTCGTCGACGGACAGCCCGCCGACGCTCGCGATCACCGGGACGCCGAACTCGCGGTAGCGCGGCAGCACTTCGTGGACGAACCGGCTCGTGCCGGGACTGGGGATGCCGACGCTGTTGAGCATGCCGAGCGCGCTCTCGGTCAGCCGGTGCGACGGGTTGCCGGACCGGCGCTGCGCGAACACCGTTTTGGTGACCACGGCGCCGAGCTCCCGCACCGGCAGCAGCGGGCCGAGCTCGGGTCCGAAGCACCCGGAGGCGGGCATCACGGGGTTCGCGAGCGTCAGCGGGCCGAGCGGGACCGACAGGTCCACCACCGCCTCGGGCGCGGTGGCGAACAGCCGGTCGCGATCGTCGCTCGCCGGCCGCTCCAGCACCTCCGTCATGCGGAATCACACCCTCCATCGAACGGAAACTGAAGCTGTGAGGATGGGTGGCGGCCCGCGCGGTGTCAAGGCTGTCCGCAGCCGGTGCCCCGGCGCTGGTGAGGCGCGGTTTTCACCACGCGGTGGTGTGGGCCGGGCCGGCTTCCGCGAGGCGGAAACGCCTCGGGCGGGTGTCACGGACGTTCCGCAGGTCAGGGCCCGCTTCGGGGGCCTGGGCGCGGGTGGGTGCGGCGGTGTGACAAATGTGCGAATGCGAACACCACTGGGTGCACGGCACTGCGCCGTCGCGAGTGGACGGACGGTCCTATTCGAGCCACTCCGTGACGAACCGGTCGTTCTCGTGGATGTGCACGGCTTCGTAGCGGCCCGGCCCGAGGACCGCGAACTTGTGCGGCACCCCGGCCGGTACGGCGAGGACGTCTCCCGCACGGCCTTCGCGCTGTTCGTCGCCGATCGTGAAGAGGGCGCGGCCGCGCTGGATGACGAAGGTCTCGCGGTAGGGGTGGCTGTGCAGGCGCGGACCGGAGCCCTCGACGTCGGTGCTCTCGCGGATGATGGACACGCCCGCACCGACCTCGTGGCCCTCGACGTTCCGCGTCAGCGCGGCCTGGGCTTCAGCGGCGTCTTCTCTGGTGGTCGAATCGGTCATTCCGACCACGGTAGCCCCGCGGGGCGCTCCCGGGACCGGAATTCGCGACGCCGGGCTGTCGGTTTCGCGGCCCGCCGGTGGTCGCAGGGGTGACGGCGATCGGTGAAGGGAGCGGGTGTGGACCTGATGGAGCAGTACCGGGTGGCGCAGGACGGGTTCGGCGAGGTGGTGGCGCGGGTGCCCGCGGACCGCTGGGACGCGCCGTCGCCGTGCTCGGCGTGGACGGCGCGCGACGTCGCGGGCCACGTGCTGTGGGGCCGGCGGAAGCTGTGGGCGTGGGCGACCCGCGCGGACTACCCGGAGACAGCGGGACAGCCCGGTGCCCCGGACCCGGGTGTGCTGTGCCCCGGCGATGCCGCGGCCGCGTGGCGCAGGACCCACGCGGACACCGCGGCCGGGCTCGGGGCTGACGTGCCTTCGCGCGTGGCCCGGATCGACGGCGGCGAGGTGGTCTTGGCGAGCGTGCTGCCGGCGTTCGTCGCCGACACGCTCGTGCACACCTGGGACGTCGCCCGCGCCGCCGGGGTGCCCGTGTCGCTTGATCAGCGGCTGGTGGCGATCGTGTTCACGTGGGCGCGGTCGATCCCGCTGCGGCGGCCGGAGTTCTTCGGGCCGGAAGTCACGCCGCCCGCGGACGCCGGTGAAACGAAGCGACTGCTCGCATTCCTCGGCCGCGAGCCGGGCCCGATCGGCTGACCGCGGCGGCCCCCGGGAACGCCGGGTTCTGATCCACTCGAGATCATTCCGGCGGGCCCGGGTGCGCCGCATTTCCGCAGGCGATCAGCCGTTCCGGAATTGTCGGCGTGCCCGAGTTGCCCGGTTCCGGCGTCACGCCTTCGCGGTGGCCTTTTTGCGGCCGCCGCGCGAGCGGGGCTTCGGGCCGGCGCTGCGGCTGTCTTCGAACGCGGTGATCACGTCGGTCGGAATGCGGCCGCGTTCGGAAATGCTCCAGCCGTTCTCCGCGGCCCATGCGCGGATCTCGCGCGAGCGTTCGCGGTCCGCGGGCGTCGGCGTGGCCGAAGCCGTGCCTTGGCGGACCTTCCGGCCGCCGGTGCGGCGCGACGCGGCGATGTAGCGGGCGAACTCCTCGCGCAGGCTTTCGGCGTTCTCGTCGGAGAGGTCGATTTCGTACTGGACGCCGTCGAGACCGAAGGGCACCGTCTGGTGCGCGACGCCGCCGTCGATGTCGTCCACCATCTGGACCAGGACCTTGTGCGCCATCGGCGGTGATTCCTCCTCGAAAGTGGCCGGCCGCCACGTTTTCGGTGGCTTTCGAAGCACTGTAACATCTATCCACAGTGGATAGGGGGACCCGGCCCGGGAATTCCCGGAGTTACCCGCAGGAGTGCCCGGTCATTTCTCCGCATTTCCGCATCGCGCCGCCGAGAATTGCTCAGCTGTTTTCGCGCACCGGGCCCGTGGAGGCGCGCAGGACCAGCCGCGTCGGCAGTTCCGTGACGACCCGCCCGGCCGCTTCCCCGGCCGAGTGGGCCAGTACCTGCTCGACCGCGCGCCGGCCCGATTCGGCCAGCGGCATGGCGACGGTGGTGAGCGGGGGAGCGGAGACCGCCGCGTAGACGAGGTCGTCGAACCCGGTCACGCTCACCTCGCCCGGCACCGCGACCCCGCGTTCGCGCAGCCGCGCCAGCGCACCCAGCGCCATCACGTCGTTGTAAGCGAGCACGGCTGTGACCCCGGCGGCCAGCGCCTGGTCGGCGGCCGGAGCGCCGTCCTCGTAGCGCGGGGCGAACGGGCCGAGTTCCCGGATCTCGACCCCGTGCTCGGCGGCCGCGGACCGCAGTCCGCGCAGCCGTTCGCTGTTGGACCACGACGTCAGCGGGCCGTTGAGGTAGGCGCAGCGCCGGTGCCCGAGCCCGGCCAGGTGCGCCACGATCTCGCGCATCCCGCCCGCGCTGTCCATCACCGTCGCGCCGATCCCGGTGACGCGCCGGTTCAGCAGCGCCAGCGGTGTGAGGCCGGCGAGTTCGGTGATGGTGGCGTCGTCGATCCCCGGTGAGCACAGCAGCAGGCCGTCGGCCTGCTTCGCCATCGTGCGCACGAGTTCCTGCTCGGTCGCCGGGTCCTCGTCGCTGTCGCCGACGAGCACGGCGTGGCCGGTCCGGCGCGCCTGCGCCTGCACGCTCTTGAGCACGCCGGTGAAGAACGGGTTCCCCAGGTCCGGCACCACGATCGCGATCGCGCCGGTCTTGCCGGTGATGAGGCTGCGCGCCGCCGGGCTCGGCCGGTACCCCAGCTCGCGCACGATCTCGAGCACGCGGGCGCGCGTCACCGCGCTGACTCGGTCGGGGGAGCCGAGTGCCCGTGACACCGTGGCCACCGACACCTCTGCCCGCCGTGCGACATCCCGGATCGTGACCGGCACGGTCCTCCTTTGCCCACCACCGCGGCGCGGCTGCGGCCCGATTGTAGGGCTGCCCGGGTTCGCCGGGGTGGTGACGTCCGCCCCGCCCGGTCCCCGGCGCCGCGGACCGCCGCTCGTTCTACTCGTCCGGCCGGCGCTGGTCAACCAGTCATCGGACGAATGGGCGGACCTCGTCGGCAATGGCGAGTGGAGTCTCGACAACCCGGGGTAGACATCCTATGTTTTGGAGCCGACCCCCGCCGCCGAAGTCTGGAGGTCGAGATGGACGTTTCGCGCAGGACGGTGCTCGGCGGCGCGCTCGCCGGGCTCGCGGCGACCGCGGCCGGAGGCAGTGCAGCCGTTGCAGCGACCGCCGCGAGTGAGCCGGGCAGTGACGACTTCGACTGGGCCGCGTTCCTCGCCACCGCGGACCTGCGGTGGCGGCGGCTGCCCGCCGCATGGACGGAGGGGCCGTTCCTCGGCAACGGGTTCCTCGGCTCGGGCGTCTACGCGGAGCCGGGGAAGAACGCCGTGCGGTTCACCGTCCAGCACAGCGAGGTGCAGGACCACCGGCCCCAGTACGGGGCGCTGTTCGGGCTCGCCCGGCTGCCGATCGGCTCCTTCACCCTCGAACCCGTCGGCGCGATCACGGGCGTCGACTGGCGGCTGGACCTGTGGCACGCGGAGCTCACGGGCACCATCACCACGGCGGCCGGCAGCCTCGCGCTGCGCGCGATCGTCCACACGGGACAGCCGCTGCTCGCCGTCGAGGTCCGCCCGAGCGAGGGCGAACGCGGGTTCCGCTGGACGTTCCACCCCGCCGAGGCCGTGAGCCCGCGCGCCGACCCGGTGTGGAAGAAGGCGCCGCCCGCCGGGTACGTCGCGAATCCGCCGGCGACCGTGCGACGGGCCGGCGACAGCAGCCTCGCCGAACAGCCCCTGCTGGCCGGCGGTGAGCACGTCACGGCCTGGCGCGAGGTGACCCGCGGCGGCGCCCGGACCCTGTACGCGTCGGTGGCCTGGTCGCACCCCGAACGCACGTCGGCCGCGCGGGCGCTGCGGACCGTGCGCACCGCCGGCGAGTTCGGCGCGCTCACGGGCGAGCACCGCCGCTGGTGGCACGACCACTACCGGCGCAGCTTCGTGTCGCTGCCCGACACCCGGCTGCAGAGTTTCTACTGGATCCAGCTGTACAAGCTCGCCTCGGCCGCGCGCCGCGACGCCCCGGTGATGGCCACTTCGGGCCCGTGGCTCGAGAACACCCCGTGGCCCGCCACGTGGTGGAACCTCAACGTGCAGCTGGAGTACTGGCTCATCCACGGCTCCAACCACCTGGAACTCGACGCCGTGAGCCGCGCGCTCGGCCAGTACCGGGCGAACCTGTCGGGGCAGCTCGCCGAGCCGTACCGCGCCGACTCCGCGGGCATTCCCCGCACCACCGACCTGACGCTGGACAACGGGATCTCCGACGCCACCAGCGGGTTCCCCGTCGGCGTCCCCGGCCAGGACCCGCCCGTGCCGGAGGTCGGCAACCTCACCTGGGCCCTGCACAACGTGTGGCTCTCCTACCGTCACTCCCTGGACCGCGGGCTGCTGCGCGAAACGCTGTTCCCGTTGCTGCGCAAGGCGATCGGCTACTACCTGCACTTCCTCGCACCGGGCACCGACGGCAAGCTGCACCTGCCTCCCACGTTCTCCCCCGAGTACGGCGTGGGCGCCCCCGACTGCACCTACGACCTCGCGCTGCTGCGCTGGGGCTGCCGGACGCTGCTCGACCTCGCCCGCGAACTGCGCGTCGCCGACCCGCTGGCACCGCGGTGGCGCGACGTGCTGGCGAACCTCGCGCCCTACGCCGTCGACGGCAACGGGTACATGATCGGCGCCGGCGTGCCCTTCGCGAAGTCGCACCGGCACTACTCGCACCTGCTGCAGGTCTACCCGCTCTACGAGATCACGTGGGAGCAGCCGGAGAACCGCGCGCTCATCGAGAAGTCGCTCGCGCACTGGGTGGGGTTCGAGGGCGCGCTGCAGGGCTATTCGTTCACCGGCGCCGCGTCGATCTCCGCGGCGATGCTGCGCGGCGACCAGGCGGCGGGGTACCTCGACGAACTGCAGAAGCGCTACCTCGAGCCGAACACGATGTACCAGGAGTCGGGGCCGGTGATCGAAACGCCGCTGTCGGCGGTGAAGTCGATGCAGGACATGCTGGTGCAGAGCTGGGACGGGGTGCTGCGGCTCTTTCCCGCGGTCCCCGCGTCGTGGGGCGACGTCGCGCTGCGCGACTTCCGCACCGAGGGCGCGTTCCTGCTCAGCGCGGCGCGCGAAGCCGGGAAGACGCGCTGGCTCAAGGTCCACAGCGAGGCCGGCGCGCCGTGCGTGCTGCGGCCGGGGATCGAGGGCGAGCTCGCGGTCACCGATGCGCGGGGCCGTGCGAAGCGGTGGCGCCGAGCGCCGAACGGCGACGTGCGGGTGGAGCTGGCGCGCGGTGAGAACGTTTTCGTGTACCGCGCGGGAGACCGGCCGGACTTCGCGGTGCGGCCCGTGGCGTCGAGCGGGCCGGGCGCGCCGTGGGGCCTGCCGTGATCTAGCGTGCGCCGCATGGGGACGGACGAGCGCAGGACGGCCGTGGTGACCGGGGCCGGGCGGGGGATCGGGGCCGCGGTCGCGGCGCGGCTGCACGAAGCGGGGCACCGCGTGGCGCTGCTCGACGTGGACGCGCCGAGCGCCGCCGCGCGGGCCCGCGAACTCGATGCCGCGGCCGAGACCGCGGCGGCGTTCGAGGTCGACGTCCGGGATCCCGAGGCGGTGCGGGCCGTGGCCGCCGAGGTGCGGCAGCGGTTCGGCGCGCCGGACATCCTGGTGAACAACGCGGCTCGCACGCAGAGCCGGTCGGTGTGGGACATCGAGCCGGCCGAGTGGGACGACGTGCTCACCACCAACCTGCGCGGCGTTTTCCTGCTCACGCGGGAGTTCGCGCTGCGGATGCGCGAGCGCGGCTGGGGCCGGGTGGTCAACCTGGCTTCGCTGGCGGGGCAGCAGGGCGGGCTGGTCGCGGGCGCGCACTACGCGTCGTCGAAGGCCGGGATCCTCGTGCTCACCAAAGTGTTCGCGAAGGAGCTGGCGCCTTCGGGCGTCACGGTCAACGCGGTCGCGCCGGCGGCGACCCGCACGCCGGTGATGGACGAACTGGACCCCGAGCAGCTGCGCGCCGCGGAGGCCGCGATCCCCGTCGGCCGGTTCGGCCGCGCCGAGGAGGTGGCGGACCTCGTCGCCTACCTGTGCGGCGAGGCCACCGGGTACATCACGGGCGCCACCTTCGACATCAACGGCGGCTTGTTCATGCGGTGATCACCCCAGTGCCGGTTGAAGAGTGCCGGTTGAAGAGTGCCGGTTGAAGAGTGCCGGTCAAACACTCCGCAGCACGGAGACGACGATGCCGAGCACCACGGCCCGGTCGCCGTCGAGCACCTCGTAGGCCGGGTTGCGGGGCTCGAGGTACACGTGCCCGTTGCGGCGCCGGTAGACCTTCACGGTGGCTTCTTCGTCGATCATGGCCGCGACGATCTGGCCCGAGTGCGCCTCGGGCTGCTGGCGCACCACCACGATGTCGCCGTCGCAGATCGCGGCATCGATCATCGAGTCGCCGCGCACGCGCAAGCCGAACACGGTGCCCCGGCCCGTGAGCCCGCGCGGCAGCGTCAGCATGTCGTCGACGTGCTCCTCCGCCGCGATCGGCGTACCGGCCGCGATGTGGCCGACGACGGGCACCGGCACCGAGTCCTCGCCGCCCTCCTGGGCGGCCGGGCCCGTGAGGAACGCGCGGACGTCGATCGGCCGCGACATCGAGCTGCTGCGCCGCAGATAACCCTTGTCCTCCAGGGCCGCCAGGTGCTTCGACACCGAGGACGACGACCGCAGGCCCACCGCCTCGCCGATCTCGCGGCTGCTCGGCGCGTAGCCCTCGCGGACCACCCAATCCCGGATCGTGACCAGGATCTGCTGCTGCCGCAACGGCAGCGACGAGGGGTCGAGGTGGTCGAAGGTGTCGTCGTAGGTGGTCACGCTCCGCATCGTAGAGGGCACCGCGCCGCGGGCCGGGGACCGGTCCGGTGCGTCGCGCGAGTTCCCCCGGCGGTGCGGCTGGTCCCCGGTGGAAGGTTCCTCGAAAATGTTCGCGGCCGGGTGTCGATCGGGGGTGCGGCCGTTCGACGCGTCGGTGTGGGCCGGTCAGCGAGTCCGGGCGGATCCGGATCCCGGCCCAGATGTGACAGGGAGTGGACATGCGGTTTCTCATGATGCACCGGCTGTCGGAGCAGAACTCGGCGGCGTGGAACCCGAGCCCGGAGTTCGTGAAGAAGATGGGCGAGTTCATCCAGGAGGCGGTGGACAACGGCATCCTGATCACGGCCGAGGGCGTCCACCCGTCCGAAAAGGGCGCGCTGGTGCGCAAATCGCCCGACGGTGCGATCAAGGCGACCGACGGCCCGTTCACCGAGGCCAAGGAGGTCATCGGCGGGTTCGCGCTGGTGAACTTCCCGAACCGCGAAGAGGCCGTCGCCTACGCCAAGACGTACGCGGCGCTGTTCGACGGCGAGATCGAGGTCGAGGTCCGGCAGGTCGTCGAGTTCGACGAGATCCCGTCCGCGTGACGCGGGGGCCGGTCCGCTCCCGAGGGGTGGGTGGACCGGCTCCCCGGTCACCGGGCGAACGCCGGCACCAGCGCCGGGTCGTTGAACGAGGTGAGGCGGGCGATGCGATCGCCGCGCACGGTCAGGACCTGCACGCCGTAGGGCACGGCTTTCCCGTCGGCGCGGTGGTGGACGACGACCGCCGGCTGACCGTTGGCCCGCGTCGGGGTCAGGAGCCAGCGGTCGCGCGCCAGCACGCGGGCGGCGAGGAACCCGACGACGGCGGAGCGGCCGCTGAACCACGTCGGGATCGGCGGCATCTCCAGCTCGACGTCGGCGCGCAGCAGCCGGATCAGCTCGTCGGCGTCGGCGCGGGTGAAGGCGTCGACGTAGTGCTCGAGCAAGGCCCGGTGGGTGTCCGCGGCCGGCTCGCTGAGGTCGTCCTCGACCGGCGCGGCGTCGGCGAGGTGTGCCCGGGCGCGGCGCAGCGCGCTGTCGACGGCCGCGGTCGTGGTGTCCAGCAGTTCGGCCACTTCGGCGGTGCGGAACGCGAGCACGTCGCGCAGGGTCAGCACGGCCCGCTGCCGCGCGGGCAGCAGTTGCAGCGCCGCGATGAAGGCCAGCCGCACGCCCGCGCGGGCGGCTGTGACCACCGCGGGGTCGGCCGCCGGGCCCGCCGCGGCGAAGTCCGGCGCCGGCTGCAGCCACGCGACCGCGGGTTCACGCGGGGCGACCGCCACGCGGTGGTCGTCCGCCGGGGCACCCAAGCCTGACGGCAGGGGCCGCCGGGCGCGGGTTTCCAGCGCCGTGAGGCACGCGGTGGTGGCGATCTTGTACAGCCAGCGCCGCACCGACGAACGGCCCTCGAAGCCGGCGAACCCGCGCCACGCCCGCAAGTAGGTCTCCTGCACCAGGTCCTCGGCGTCCTGCACCGAGCCGAGGATCCGGTAGCAGTGCGCGAGCAGCTCCGGCCGGAACGGCTCGGTCACGGCGGTGAACTCGGCGTCCGACGGCATCGTGGTTTCTCCCCGGGTGCGCGGGAGTCCACTGTAGGCGGTGCTCACGGCAGCGGCCGCACCCCGGCACCGCCGACCACGTGCTCCGGCGCGGCGTCCGGATCAGCGGCGAGGTCGGTCACGGCTTTGGCGACCTGCTCCGGCGTGAGCACGGGCTGGCGGTCCCGCACGAACTCGTCCGGGTCGACGCCCTCGCGCGCCGCGTAACCGGCGACTCCCGCCGAGCCGAGCCCGGTCGCCGGAGTCAGCTGGGGCAGCAGCGTCAGGAACCGCAGCCCGAGCCCGGCGCGTTCGGCTTCGCCGGCGGCGTAGCCACGCAGGTAGCGGATCGCGGCCTTGGCGCTCGCGTACCCGCCGCTGAGCGGCGACCCGGCGAGGGCGGCCCCGCTGGAGAGCGACACGACCACGCTGCCCGGCGCGAGCGGCTCCCGCAGGGCGGCCCGCGTCCACGCGAACACGTGCCGCGTGTCCACGTGCCAGTTGCGGCTGAACGTCTCCCAGGTCTGGTCCTGGACCGGGGCCATGTGCGGCGTGGCTCCGGCGTTGAGCACGAGCAGCCCGGGCCGGTGTTCGTGGAGCACGGCTTCGGCGAGTTTCCCGTCGGTCGCGTCGGCGGCCAGCGGGGTGAAGAGCTCGCCGAGCTCCTCGCGCACGGCGAGCAGGTCGGCCTCGCCTCGCGCGATGCCCACGACCCGCACGCCGCCCGCCACCAGCGCGGCGGCGATCGCCCGCCCGAACCCGCGGCTCGCCCCGGTCACCACTGCAGTCTCGAACGCCATCGGACACTCCTTTGCGCGGTTGGAGAACCAGTCCGCATCAAGACCGGCGGGGCCGCGGAAAACCGTCGGCGCGGAGGAGTGACGTGAGTCACATCGGCCCGAGAGTCGTATAACGGCCTATACGGCGTCCTTTGTGGACACGCCCTGGGTGGTCCAGTCGTAGCGGACCGTCGTCCGGAGGACGACGTCCGGCAAGGACCGGCGACAGGGGCTCACCGCGACCCACAGCAGGCCGATCGGGAAGACGACGTAGAACAGCGCCCGCAGCGCGGCCCGCGGCCAGCCGAGCCGCTCACCCCCGGCCGTGAGCACGCGCAGCCCCAGCAGCGCGTCGCCGTACGTGCGGCCGAGGGCGCGCCACGAGACGGTCAGGTACCCGATCGCGAAGACCCCGCCGAGCACGCCCGTGAACACCGGCGGTGGCGCGGGCCACTGGAACGACCACGGCGCCGCGGCGTAGCTCACGGCCGCCACCGCGAAGTACACGGCGGCCTCGGCCAGGCCGACGACGGCGGCGTCGACCACCGCTGCCACCGAGCGCGTGACGATGCCCGCCGGCCGGTCAGGCGGGCCGCTCACCACGGCGCCGCAGCACCCGCTCGACGACCCGCGTCACGGTGTCGTCGGCACTGACCCCGGCGGTGCGCACCCCCCGGACCGCTTCCCCCGTCACGGTTCCGCTCGATTGCCGCACCAGTTCGGGCAGGTCCATCGCCGCCACGAGGCGGCTCACGTCGACCCGCGCGACCACCGCCGCCACGTCGACTTCGGCGACCAGCGCGTCGAGGTCGACGTGGTCGCGCACCAGGGCCGTCACGTCGACCGCCTCGAGCACGGTCCCGGCGACCGCGGTCACCGCGTCCCGCAGGGCGCGGCGCGCCACGTCCTCGGGCACCGCCGCCGTCAGCACGGCCCAGCCCAGCCGCCGCAGGGGACCGGACGCCCACCAGCCGGCCTTGAGCGCGACGGCCCCCAGCGCCACGACGCGGTCGGGGGAAGGCCGCACGTCGTTCACGACGTCCCCCTCTCAGCTGGTCTCGGCCGGCCGGTCGCCGGGGTAGTCCAGGAACTGGATCACGGCGAGGACCACCAGCAGCACAATGGCGATCAGCAGCACGGCGAGCCCGCTCGGCTGGTTGAGGAACAGGAACACCAGCACGGCGATCGCGACGGCGCCGGCGCGCAGCGCCACGCGGTAGGTGTGCACCCACTTGCCGAGGCCGGTCGCGCGCAGCCCGCTGCGCGAGCGCAGCCACGCCAGCCCCTTGACCACGCCCTGGCGGATGTGGACGGCGGTCGACGACGGGCCGGCGAGGAAGGCCCCGAGCGCCACCACGATCCCGACCGCGAACAGGGTTCGCAGGCCGTCGCGCAGGAAGCGCACGACGATGTCGTACGACGCCGCGACGGGCGCCGCCGACTGGCTCGGTACTTCGCCGATGATGATCGAGCGCGCGATCGCGAGCCCGATGGCGAGCACCAGCATGCTCAGCGCGAACCCGAGCCCGGCACCCACGAGCGCCCGCCGTTTGTGCTTGGCGATGTAGACGCCGGCGGCGAGCAGCACGATCGCGATCCACGGCAGCCACGTCGCCACCCGGTCCAAGGTCGTGTACCACGAGCGCGCTTTCACCAGGCCGGCCGCGTCGGCGACCGGGATGGTGGGGTGGATTTCGGGGATCCGGTTCACCACGGTGAGCCCGTCGGCGGCCAGCTGCTGCTTGGCCGCGTCGATGAACGGCGCGAGATCGACCACGACCTTGTCGCCCTGGATCGCGATCGCCGAGGCCGATCCGCTGAGCACCGCGACGGCTTGGGTGTGGGCCACGGCGATCATGCGGTCCCACGCCTGCGCGATCTGGTCGCTCGCCACGAGGTTTCCGACGCGGCCGTGCACGAAGCTCTTCACGCCCGAGGCGAGGGGACCGGTCAGGGCGTCCAGCCGGTCGGTGACGGCCGGCGGGACGCCCTGGGCCGCGAGTGCGTTGACGGCCTCGGTCGCGATGCCCTGCACGTTGATGTTCGTGAAGATCGCGTCGGTGACCCGGTTGGTCACGGCGGCCTGCACCGACGGGTCGCGGATCAGCGGGCTCATGGTGGCCGTGAAGCGGTCGGTGTCGGAGATCTGGTTGTTCACCCACACCGACGTGAGCGCGAGCGGGGCCAGGATGCACCCGAGCACGATGAGGATCGACGACACCACGGGCCGCCAGCTGAACCAGGGCCGGCGGGCGCGGGTCGTGCGCAGTTCGGCGACCTCGAGGCGGAGCCGTTCCAGCTCGGCCCGTTCGTCCTCGGTCACCGGGGTGAGGTGTTCAGTGCTCTCGGCCATGACCGGCCCCCTCGCACGAGGTCAGCTCGACATCATCTCCCGCAGCGAAGCCTCCTGCTCCGCCGACAGGTTGGACTGCAGCAGCTCGGGCTTGTGCCCGCCCGCCTCGACCGTGGCCTTCACCTTGTCCACCACGGCGTCGCTGGACATCAGGAACAGTGCCGACGTGCCGGGGGTGATCTTGTCGCGCACCGACTTGATGAAGTCGTCGTCGATGCCCACGTCGGTCAGCGATCCGGCGAGCGCACCCGTGGCCGCGCCGATCGCGGCGCCGAGGAAGGGCACCAGGAAGATCAGGCCGAACAGCATGCCCCAGAACATCCCGCTCATGGCTCCGCCGGCGGTGAGGTTGCGCAGCTGGCGCGTCTTCGGCTTCTTCGCGCCCTCCTGCCACGACACGGTCGCCGCGTCGTGGATCGAGATGAGTTCCTGTTTGGCCAGGCTCTGGAGGGTCGTGACCGCGTTGTCCGCGCCCTCGGGGCTGTCGAACTTCCACACCGTCAGCGTCGTCATAGTGGTCTCCTGTCGGGTCGCCGGTCTGCGCCGTGGTTCACCGTCGCCCCGCGGGTGGCCGGGCGCCTCGCCCCCACGGGGTGAGACTCACCGTGAGCGCTTCCGGGCGGCCGCGGCGCCGAGCCGCAGCTCGGTGCGCCGGACGGCGTCCCGCCGGGCGCTGAGCCCGCCCGCGTCGAGCGCGCGCACGAGGTGCGAGTCGGGGCCGTGGCGCGCGCGGATGCTCGCGATGCGCTCCTCGAACGACGTCGGGTGGCCGCCGGGGCTGACGTGCATGTCGCAGAACCACAGGGCGTCGCGCAGCACGGTCCGCTCGTCGGTGAACTCGGCGAGTTCGGTGGCGAGGCCGCGCTGCTCGGCGACGAAGATGGCCGCGGAGTGGTGCGCCACCAGGTGCACCAGCCGGTCGGGCGCCGCGGCCTCGATGAGGAACCGGGCGCCGTCGAGCGGGTGGTAGCCGGAGGTCACGAGCGCGGACGCGTACCCGACGTCGTGCAGCAGCGCCGCGGCCACGAGCAGTTCTTTCTCGTCCTGGGGCAGCAGCGCGTAGCCGACCTTCCGGCCGCACGCCGCGACGCCCTGCACGTGGGCCCAGCGGCGGGGCAGCTCGCGCGCGAGGTGGTGCTGCGCCACGCCGGCCGCCCAGCGGATCAGCGAGCCGTGCGGCCGGGTGTCCGCCTCAGGAGCGGCGGCTGAGCGCGTCGTCGCCATGGGCGATCAGCGCCCAGATGACCAGCACGTCGAGGGTGAGCACGATGATCGCCCAGAACGGTGCCGCGGGCAGGAAAGCCAGGTGTGCGACCGCACTGAGGGCCGCGAGCGCGACGGCGGGGTAGCGCGCCCACCACGCCTTGGCGAGCAGCCCGAGCCCGGTCAGCACGGCGATGATCCCCATGATGAAGTGGATCCAGCCCCAGCCGGTGAGATCGAACAGGAGCGCGCCGTGTGGGGAGGTGACGTAGTACTGGTCGTCGAACAGCGCGGTGAGGCCCTCGACCACGGAGAAGGCCCCGACGAGGAACATCATCACGGCGCCGAACACGATCAAGCTGGCCCAGTCCGATTCGCGGGTGACCGGGCCCGGCGGCGACTGCACGGTCATCGTGCGCTCCCTTCTCGTGGCCGGACATCTTCGGTGCCCGGGTGCGCGGGCGCTTCGCCCGGTGTGGATGAGGCCGCTGTGCGACCTCAGGCCGCGGGCCGTCCGGCGAGCACGCGGAACAGCGCGCGGACGGCGTCGCCCATGCCCTTCGGCGCGAGCGCGGCGGGTGCGGAGCCGGGGGCGTCGACCGGCACGCGGACCCGCAGCGCGCCGGGCAGCGACCGGAACCGCAGGGGCGGCTCGAGCTTCAGCGCCTCCCCGTCGACGCCGATGTCCACAAGGGACTGTCCCGAGCTCACCACGAACTCCGCGGTCTCCCACGACCGGTACCCGGGGTAGCGCGCGATCTGCCCGGTGAGCTCGGCGGTGATGAGCGCCGGCAGGTCGCGGGCGCGGTCGACGCTCACGGTGACGATGCCGAGCGCGCCGTTGTCGAGCCGCTCGCGCGTGCCGAAGCCGGTGAGCCGGTCGAGGCGGTAGGGGCCGTTGGACACGAGCACGATGTCGGCGGGCGGGCGGTCGTCGCCGTCGGGGGTGCGGTACTTCAGGTCGAAGTGCTCGCTGTCGGGGCCCAGCAGCTGGGGCAGCTGGCCGGCGACGGTGGAGACCTTGGCGTCGCGGTAACCCGGCGACTGCACCACCGTCGCGTACACGCCGAGCGACGCGTTGTTCACGAACACCCGCTCCCCGATCAGGGCGAGGTCGACGCGGCGTTCGAGCGCTTCGCCGTACGCGTCCAGTGCCGCGACGACGTTCTCGCGGTCGAGCCCGAGGTCGAGGGCGAAGTGGTTGCGGGTGCCGGCCGGCACGCACACGTACGGCAGGCCGTGGCGTCGCGCGACGTCGGCCACCAGCGCCTGCGAGCCGTCGCCGCCGGCCATCCCGATCACGTCCGCGTGCGCCGCCGCCTCCTCGGCGAGGGCCCGCAGGTCGTCGCCGCGGCGCAGGACGACCGGCGTGATGCCCCGCGAGCGGGCCACCTTCTCGAGGTCGAACTGCGCGACTTTCCCGCCGCCCGAGCGCGGGTTCATCAGCAGCACGCCGCGGCGCGCGGGGCCGACCCGCCCGGCCGCGACCGGTGTCGCGAGGTCCTTGCCCAGCGCGAGCCGGGCGGCGGCGGCCCCGAGCAAGCCGAGCACGAGCACCACCGGCAGCACCACGAACGTGCGCAGGTCCGGCAGTGCCGCGATCGCGCCGAGTGCCACCACCGCGACGACCGTCAGCGCGATCCGGGCGGCCCGCCGGCGCACCAGCGCGGCCCAGGCGGCCACGATCGCGATGACGAGGAGCACGACCGCGATCACCAGCTCGACCGGGTCGCGCACGAGCGCGGTGATCGCGACGACGAACGCGGCGGCGAGCGCGAGCAGGGCACCCAGGGCGCACAGGCGTCGCGTGATCGACGGACGGGTGGCTTCACCGGACGGCCTGCTCATGGGCCACCGCCTTTCGCCGGGCGTTCCCGCTGCCGACCTTGGGCGCGGCGCAGCGGGGTGTCGTCACCCCGTCCGGATGATGCCTCGTCTCACCCCGTGCGGGGGAGGAAAGCCACGCCGCCGGAGAGGGATGCTCCCTCGATGGCTGTCACCAGCGAACGCACGGCGACCGAGATCCGCAGGGAGAGCCGGGAGGAGCGGGCGGCGAAGGGAAAGGCCGCCCGCGCCGCTACGCCGCGCTCGAGCCACGCCGGGTTCACCCGCGACCCGAAGGCGCCCTCTCCGATCGACCTGCTGGCCCGGCAGGACGCCACGCGCGTGCCCGACCTGCTGCCGATCCGCTACGGGCGCATGTCGATCTCGCCGTTCACCTTCTTCCGCGGCGCCGCTCTGCCGATGGCGAGCGATCTGTCGGGCACTCCCGTGTCGGGGCTGCGGGTGCAGGTGTGCGGCGACGCGCACCTGGTGAACTTCGGCGTGTTCGCCTCACCCGAGCGCAAGCTCGTCTTCGACATCAACGACTTCGACGAAACGCTGCCCGGCCCGTGGGAGTGGGACGTCAAGCGGCTCGCGGCGAGCCTCGAGGTCGCGAGCCGGCAGAACGGGTTCGACGAGCGCGAGTGCCGCCGCGTCGTCACCGATTCCGTGGCCCAGTACCGGACCGCGATGCGGGAGTTCGGCGGGCAGACCGCGCTCGAGGTGTGGTACGCGCACGCCGACATCGACCTCGTGAACCAGATGTACGCCGGCCGGCTGCGCGGGCACCGGCGCAAGGAGATGCAGAAGAACGTGGCTTCGGCCCACACCAAGGACAACCTCGGCGCGCTGCGCCGCTTCACCCTCGTCCGCGACGGCGAAGTGCGGATCGCCCCGGACCCGCCGATCGTGCTGCCGATGGAGGAGCTGGCGAAGCGCCCGGAGGACGTCGCTCAGGCACGGGAGGGCCTCGGCGCGCTGCTGACGGCCTACCGCGCCACCCTGGAGCCGGAGCGCCGCACGCTGCTGGACCGCTACCGGCTCGTGGACGTCGCCCACAAGGTCGTCGGCGTGGGCAGCGTCGGCACGCGGTGCTGGATGGTCCTGTTGCTGGGCAACGACGATCGCGACCCGCTGTTCCTGCAGGCCAAGGAAGCCGGCCCGTCGGTGCTGGAGGAGTTCGCCGGCCCCAGCGAGTACGACAACTCCGGGCGCCGCGTCGTCGTGGGGCAGCGGCTGATGCAGACCGTGAGCGACATCTTCCTCGGCTGGATCAGGGCCGCGGGGATCGTGGACCGCAAGCAGCGCGACTTCTACGTGCGGCAGCTGCGCGACTGGAAGGGCTCGGCGCGCGTCGACACGCTGGACCCGCGCGACATGGCGACCTACGGCCTGCTGTGCGCGTGGACCCTCGCGCGCGCTCACGCCCGCACGGGCGACAGCGTCGCGATCGGCTCCTACCTCGGCTCGGGCGAGTCGTTCGACCACGCGATCGCGGAGTTCGCCCGCGACTACGCCGACCAGAACGAGAAGGACCATGCCGCCTTGCTCCAGGCCATCAAGACGGGTGCCGTCAAGGCCGACTCCAGCCGGTGAACAGCGGGCGCGGCGCGCGGGGCTCCGTCGCCCTGCTCGTCGTGCGGCCCGTGCTGACGGTGGCCACGCTCGTCGCCGTCTACTACCTGCTCCCGGTCGACCGGCCGGTCGACGGGTGGACGGTCGTCGGGCTCGTCGCGGGCGTGGGACTGGTCGTCGGACTGGTGGTGGGGGAGATCCGCGCCATCCTGCGCGCGAAGTACCCGGCCCTGCAGGGGGTCCAGGCGCTGGCGCTGATCGTGCCGCTGTTCCTGCTGGTGTTCGCCAACGCCTACTACGTGCTGCAGCACAACGTGCCCCAAAGCTTCGACGCGCCGCTGACGCGCACCGACGCGCTCTACTTCGTGGTCACCGTGTTCGCCACCGTCGGCTTCGGCGACATCGTCGCGGTCACGCAGACGGCCCGGGTGCTCGTCACCGTGCAGATGCTGGGCGACCTGCTCGTGATCGGCGTCGCGCTGCGCGTCATCGTGGTGGCCGTGCAGCACAGCCGCCAACGGCCGGGAGCCGAGTCAGTGCACCTCCTGCCGCGGGATCAGCAGCGCGGTGACGACGCCGGCGAGCGCCCGGCGGGAGAGCAGGACCACGGCGACGGCGAACGGTCCGTGGCCCGGGACGGCCGCGCCGGCGAGGACGGAGCCGACCAGCGCGGTGCCCCGTGACCACGCCGGCACGGTGCCCGCCCACCGCTCGGCGAGCCGAAGGTGCGCCACGTGCCGGGTTTCCCTTGTGCGTCAACCATCACCTCCTTCGGATGACCCGCCACGCCCCGTCGCGCCGGAGGCTGGCTGCGCGCCGGTCCGGTGGGGGCCGGGTGAGGGAGGCGGGGACATGACCGAGACCGCGATCGCCGACCACGGGATGGTGGGCGACCTGCAGACGGCGGCGCTGATCACGACGGACGGCTCCGTCGACTGGTTCTGCTGCCCGCGGTTCGATTCGCCGAGCGTGTTCGCCGCGCTGCTGGACGACGAGCGCGGCGGCCGGTTCCAGCTGCGCCCCTCGGGGACGCCGTACGAGGCGAAGCAGATGTACTACCCCGACACGGCGGCGCTCATCACACGGTTCTTCACGCCCGGTGGGGTCGGGGAGGTCGTGGACTTCATGCCGCCGCTGGGGGAGCGGGCGACGGACAACCACCGGCTCGTGCGGCTGCTGCGGTGCGTGCGCGGATCGATGACCTTCGAGCTCGTGCTGGCGCCGCGGTTCGGCTACGGGCGGGTGCCGCACCGCGTGGACGTGACGGGTGAAGGCGTGGTGTTCGGCACGGACGCGCTGTCGCTCACGCTGCACACCGTGCGCGAACCCGGTGACGAGCGCCTCGCGCACGTCCGGGTGCACGACGGCGACGTGCGCGGCACGGTGAAGCTGACCGCCGGCCAGGTGCGCGGGCTGGTGCTCGAATCCGGCGCCGACGGGCCGCCGCGGGAGATCCGCGTCGGCGAGGCCGAGCAGTTGTTCCAGGACACCGTGGCGCACTGGCGTTCCTGGCTCGCGCGCTCGACCTACCGCGGCCGGTGGCGCGAGATCGTGGAGCGCTCCGCGATCACGCTCAAGCTGATGACCTACGCGCCGACGGGCGGGCTCGTCGCCGCGCCGACGATGGGGCTGCCCGAGCAGGTCGGCGGGGAGCGCAACTGGGACTACCGCTACACGTGGGTGCGGGACGCGTCGTTCTCCGTCTACGCCTTGCTGGGCCTGGGTTTCGTCGAGGAAGCCGAGAAGTTCGGCACGTGGCTGGGCGCGCGGATCCGCGAGCACGCCGTCGGCAACGGCGGCCCGCTCAACATCATGTACCGCATCGACGGGTCGGCCGACCTCAAGGAAGACGTGCTCGAGCACTGGTCGGGCTACCGCGGCTCGCGCCCGGTCCGCGTCGGCAACGGCGCCGCCGAGCAGTTGCAGCTCGACATCTACGGCGAGGCGCTCGACAGCCTGTTCGTCGCCGACCGGGCCGGGCTCACCGTGCCCCAGCGCGGCTGGAGCGCGCTGACCGGCGTGCTCGACTGGGTCGCCGCGCACTGGGACCAGCCCGAGGAGGGCATCTGGGAAACCCGCGGCGGCCGCCAGCCCTTCACCTACGGGCGGCTGATGTGCTGGGTCGCGCTCGACCGCGGTATCCGGCTGGCCGAAGAACACGGCCGCCCGGCGAACCTCGAACGCTGGCGCGCCGCCCGCGACGGCATCTACACCCAGGTGCTCTCCCGCGGCTGGAACTCCACGCGGCAGGCGTTCGTGCAGCACTACAACACCGACGTGCTCGACTCGTCGCTGCTGCGGATGCCCATGGTCGGCTTCATCGGGCCCCGCGACCCGCAGTGGCTCGCCACGCTCGACGCGATGGACGCCGAGCTCGTCACCGACAGCCTGGTCTACCGCTACGACCCCGCCGCCTCACCCGACGGCCTGCGCGGCTCGGAAGGCACGTTCTCCTTGTGCACCTTCACCTACGTCGACGCCCTGGCCCGCGCGGGCCGCGTCGACCAGGCGCGGCAGGCGTTCGAGAAGATGCTCACCTACGCCAACCACGTCGGGCTGTACTCCGAGGAGATCGCGCTCACCGGCGAGCAGATCGGGAACTTCCCGCAGGCGTTCACGCACCTGGCGCTCATCGACGCGGCGCTCACGCTGGATCGGGCGCTCGGAGAGCGGCGGTGGTCGACAGAGGACTGATCAGGGCGTGCGGACGATCCGCTCGCGCGCGTGCGCGGTCCACGCCGCCGCGAACTCGGTGCGCGGGACGGCCTTCGCGTGGATGACGGGTCGAAGCGCCGGCCGAAGGTCTCACCGACGCGCAGATCGCGCGGCCGGTGCGCCGGCGAGCCCTGTGGTCGCCGCCGCGAACCAGGCCCGTGGCTCAGCGCGACCGCCTGACCCCGGGGGCGCCCGCCCAGGCAGTCCGGCTTCGCGACCGGCCGTTGCCCCGCACCACCCGGCGTCGCTCGGAAACACCGGTACCGCCGGGCATCGCGGCCGTTGCCACGCTTGGTTGCGATGGCGCCGTCGCGCTGTGCTCAGGCGGAGCCGGTGCCGCCGGGCACTGTGGCCGTTGCGCGCGTTCAGGGCGCGGCCGCGGCGAATGTCGTCGCCCTCTGGCTCAGCGGCCAGAGCCGGTGCCGATGCCCTCCAGCACCGTCGCCACGATGGCGTCCACCGGTGGCTCCGCGGGGGAGCCGGTGCGGGGCACCAACGCGGACAGCACCGTCTCGTGGCAGACGCCGACGAGCAGGGCCGCGGTGGCGTCCACGTGGGTGTGCGGGGCGAGGCGGCCCAGGTCGCGCTCGGCGTGGAGGTAGGTGAGGAGCCGGTCGCGCCAGTCGGTGCCCGGGGTGGCGAGTTCGGCGAACCGGGAGAGGACCGCGGGGTGCGTGATCAGGCCCGCGAACGTCGGCAGGATGGCGCGGTGCAAGGCCAGCCCGTACTCCAGGTGCGCGCGCAGGCCGGCCTCGATCGTGCCCGAGCCGGGCGCCGGCAGGTCGCCCAGGTCGGTTTCGACGGCGCGGACGTGGGCGCGCAGCGCGTGGGCCAGCAACTCCTCCTTGTCCGCGAAGTGGTTGTACAGCACGCCGTCCGCGACGCCCGCCCGGCGCGCGATCGAACGCACGGTCAGCTTCGCCGCGCCCTGCTCGGCCATGAGGGCGCCCGCCGTCGCGATGAGGTGCTCGCGCAGGCTCCGGTCTCCGTCGCGCAGGGCCGCCGCCGTCCGGGGTGACATCGCGGACATCGTATTCACCGCGCGGCGGTCACCAGCCACGCCGCGCCCCGCAACCGCACGCCGTCCGGTCCGGCGAACGGCGGCAACGCCGCGGCCAGCGCCGCCCGCGCCCGCGCCGCGGCCTCCGGCGAAGCCAGCTGAAGGTGGTGCCGCACCGGCCCCCACGCCTCGATGAACTCCGCCGCGTCCGCGACGTGCCGCCCCCACACCTGCACCGCCTCCACCCGAGTGCACGCGACGTCCCGGAACCCGGCCTCCGTGAGCAGCGCCCGGACGTGCGCGGGATCCGCCAGCGACGTCGGCCCGCTCCCCTCCGGCTGCGGCAGGTGCGCCGCCAACGCCCCGAACACCACGCCGAGATCGGTCCCCGCCAGCTCCGTCAGGCTCACGAACGCAAGCCGCCCGCCCGGTCGCAACGCCTCGCGCACCCGCGCGAACGCCGCCACGGGATCCGCGAAGAACATCACCCCGAACCGGCTCAGCGCCACGTCGAACGCCCCCTCGCCGAACTCGTGCACCTGCACGTCGCCGCGCTCGAACCTGACGTTCGGGACCTCCGCGGCCCGCGCCCGCGCCGTCGCCAGCATCGGTTCCGACAGGTCGACGCCGAGCGCGTGCCTCGCGCGGCCGGCGGCCAGCCGCGTCAGCTGCCCGGTCCCGCACCCGAGGTCGACGACCCGGTCCTCTCGACCCACCTGCGCCAGCAGGAACTCGTTGAACCCGCTGTTCACCGCGTCGTAGCGGTCGGCGTGCGCCGCCCAGTGCTCGCCCTCGTAGCCGTTCCACGCGTCCGGCTGCGCGGTGTTGACGATACCGGTCATGACAACCTCCCCGGTTATGAACGTCTGTTCATGAACATATGTTCATAGTGACCGCGTGCGGGCTCGCCTGTCAACCGGGCGCCCGTCAGCGATTCGTAAGCCGCCGATCCGGTTCCGGTGAGCTGATCTTGATTACCGTCGCCCGGAGTCCGCCGACGAAGGGAAAGAGAACCAGTGGAATCTGCGATCGCGCGGCGGGCGACCGCCATCGGGGGCGCCGTCGTGCGGTACGGGCTCGTGGTGGTCGTCGCGTGGATCGGCGCGCTGAAGTTCACCACGTCCGAAGCCGTCCGCATCCAGCAGTACGTCTCGCACAGCCCGTTCCTGGGCTGGACCGATCACGTGCTCGCCCCGCAGCCGCTCGCCGCGGTGTTCGGCGTCGTCGAGGTGGCCGCAGCCGTGCTCGTCGCCGCCGGCCCGTGGCTCCCGCGGATCTCGGCCGCGGGCAGCGTGGTCGCGATCCTGCTGTTCCTCAGCACGATCAGCTTCTTCTTCACCACACCCGGCATCGGCGACCCCGCTGCGGGCGGGTTCCCCGCGTTGTCGCCGGTCGGGCAGTTCCTGCTGAAGGACGTCGTGTTGCTCGGCGCGTCGATCTGGACCCTCGGCGATTCCCTCGGCCGCCGGCGTCAGGCCGACGCCGAGTAGTGGCGGCCCTTCCACCCCGCGCCCCGGCCGGCGAAGTGCCGTCGCGCGGAGTCCAGCGTCATCAGCGTGTACAGCAGCGCGGTCACCGGCAGCAGGACGCCCAGCACCGGCCACTGCCGGTAGTACCGGGCGATGGGCACGAACGTCGCCGCCATCAGCGCCCACGCGCCCGCTGCCGGCCACGACGGCCCGGCGAAGGTCAGCGCTGGGGGAGCGAGGAACACCACCGCCAGCCCCACCACGGTGCCCAGCAGCACCACCGGCGAGTGCCGTAGCTGCGTGTACGCCGTGCGGGCGACCATGTGCCACAGGTCGGCCAGCCGGGGGTACGGCCGTACACTGTGGACGTTCGTCGCGAAGCCGAGCCAGGTGCGGCCGCCGGCGGCGGCCACCGCGCGGGCCAGTGCGACGTCGTCGATGACGGCGCCGCGGATGGCCGCGAGGCCGCCCGCGCGCTCCAGCGCGGATCGCCGCACGAGCACGCAACCCCCGGCGGCCGCGGCGACGCGGGAGCGGGGTGAGTTCACGCGCCGGAACGGGTAGAGCATCGCGAAGAAGTACACGAACGCCGGCACGATCAGGCGTTCCCACGGCGTCGCCGTCCGCAGCACGGCCATCTGCGACACCAGGTCGTACGGCCCGGCGGCCGAAACCAGCGTCTCGAGCGAACGCGGCCCGTGCGCGATGTCCGCGTCGGTCAGCAGCACGAAGTCCACCGCGCCCGCCTCGGTGACGCCGCGCGCGGCCGCCCAGAGCTTGCCCGTCCAGCCGTCCGGCAGCGGATCGGGCGTGACCACTGTCAGCGGCAGCGGCGACGAAGCTCCCAGCCGCCGCGCGAGCTCGCCCGTGCCGTCGGTGCTCGCGTCGTCGACGAGGATCACGCGCGCGGAACCCGGATACCGTTGCGCGAGCAGCGTCGGCAGCGTCGACGGGAGCACGGCCGCCTCGTCGCGCGCCGGCACCACGATCGCGACCGAGGGCCACTGCGCCGGCCGCGACAGGGGCGGCAGGCGCTGGTCCGTGCGCCAGAAGAAACCGTGGCAGAACGCGAGGCCCAGCCACACCACGAGCGTGACCCACCCCAGGACCGTCAGCACTCCCGGGAGGGTAGTCGCCCGGGACCCATCGGAGGACTGACCTCGGCCGAACGCGAGCCAAGATCCGCCTTTCGTGCTCAGTTAACGCCATCAACCAGGCGCGCACACCGATTAACCGGGTCGGACAACGATCGGACAGCTGCACACACCTCCCCCGAGTAGGTCTAGACATCCGATGGATTTCGCACCTAATGTGCTGGGCGATCCACCAGCTCGTCGCCGGCCGCCACCGGGGCACGCGGCCGCGCGGACTCGTCAGGAGGAGCACGTGCCGATCTCGCCGCGCCGGAGCCTTGTTCTGGCCGCACTGTTCACCGTCGCCGCCGGCTCGGCCGTGCCCGCGACCGCCGCCCAGGCAAGCCCAGCAACCCCAGTCACGCAAGCCGTCCAGCCGGACCACGGCTGCACGGGACCGATCAAGACCGCCACCATCACGACCGTCGAACCCTGCGACGGCATGGACCGCGTGCTCGCCAAGGCCGCCGCCGTCGTGCCGCGGCCCGGCCAGCTCGCGTGGCAGCAGCGGCCCGTCACCGCGTTCACGCACTTCGGCATGAACACCTTCACCGACCGCGAATGGGGTTCCGGCGCGGAGAAGGAATCGACGTTCGCGCCGTCCGCCGTGGACACCGACCAGTGGATGCGCTCGCTCAAGGCCGCGGGCGTCACGCAGGTGATGCTCACCGCCAAGCACCACGACGGGTTCGTGCTCTACCCGACCCGCTACACCAACCACTCCGTCGTCGCGAGCCCGTGGTGGGTCAGCGCCGGCTGCACGGACGCCGACTCCGCCCGCCAGGCCGCGCAGGACACCCGTACGCAGGACCCGTCGGCCTTCTGGCAGGCCCGCGACGCGGGCTGCGCCAACCCGCGCGGCGACATCCTGCGCGACTACGTCGATTCCGCCCGCAAGGCCGGCCTCAAGGTCGGCGTCTACCTCTCACCCGCCGACGGCGCCGAACTGCCCGCGAGCTTCTTCGCCAGTGAGGTGAAACGCATCGAAGCGAAGGTCGCCGCGGGCCAGCCGCTGAGCATCGAAGAACAAGCCACCTACGACGATCGCGCCAACGCGCCGCAAGGGCAGGGCCGCTACGGCACCGGCAGCGCCGTCAAGCCGCGCACCATCCCGACGCTCGTGCCGCACGACGACCGCGCCGCCGCCCTCGCCGCCGGCAAGCTGCCGCGCTTCAGCGTGACGGAGGACGACTACAACACCTACTACCTCAACCAGCTCTACGAGCTGTTCACCCAGTACGGCCCGATCGACGAGCTGTGGCTCGACGGCGCCAACCCCTGGCGTGACAACGGGATCAGCGAGAACTACGACTTCACCACCTGGTTCTCGATGATCCACGCGCTGTCGCCGAACACCGTGACCTTCGCCGGTCCGGCCGGCGTGCGCTGGGTCGGCAACGAGTCCGGCCAGGCGCGCACCACGGAGTGGAGCCCGCTGCCGATGTCGGGCGACCCGAACACCGCGCACAACGAGGAGCTGTTCATCGGCGGCGCGACGGCCACCGACCTCGGTTCGCGCCAGGTCCTGGCCGATCCGTCCGTGCGGTACCTGCAGTGGGCCCCGGCGGAGTCCGACGTCTCGATCCGCCCCGGCTGGTTCTTCCACCCCGATGAACAGCCCAAGACCGCCGCGCAGCTCGTGGACCTCTACCGCCGCACGGTCGGCCGCAACTCGTCGCTGCTGCTCAACGTCCCGCCCGGTCCCGACGGCGAACTCGCCCCCGCCGACGTCGCGGCGCTGGCGGCGTTCGGGAGGTCCGTCGCCGCCACGCAGGTCAACCTCGCGCGGCCGCGGCCCGGCGACAAGGCTGTCGCCGCCGTCACGGACGGTTCGCTCGCCACGTCGTGGACCCCGCCGCACGGCGCACTGGCCGGCACGCTCGACGTGCCGCTCGCGAAGCCCGCGACGTTCGACCAGCTCCGGCTCGGCGAGGACATCAGCCGCGGCCAGCACGTCGAGGGCGCGACCGTGCAGGCCGAGGTGAACGGTGCGTGGCAGACGCTCGGCACCGTCACCACCATCGGCTACACCCGGCTGCTGACGCTGTCCGCGCCCGTGACCACGAGCCACCTGCGCGTGGTGATCACGCAGGCCCGCGCCACGCCGTACCTGTCGACCTTCGCGCTCTACCGCACCGTCCCGCCCGCCGCCTGACCCGGCCCGACCCGAACCGAGGGACTTCCGCATGACCGCACGCTCCCGTACCCGCCGCCTCGCCGCCGTCCTGGCGGCCGGGGCCTCGATCGCGGCGCTCGCCACCGCGACGCAGCCCGCCGCGGCCGCGCCCGAGCAGCACGCGCTGCCGGTCGTCACGCCGACCCCGCAAGCGCTCGGCCGCGATTCGGCCGACGTCCCGGTACCCGACGAGGTCGTGCTCGTCGCCGACGCCGGTACCGACGCCGCGGCCGAAGACCTCGTCACGTCCCTGCTGCGCGACCACGGCGTGCGCAAGGTGACGGTCGTCGCGCCCGGCCACGAACCCCGCCACGGCCACGCGCTGGTGGTCCGGCTCGGCGGTGCCGACCGTGCGGACGTCGCTCACGCGGTGTCGGTGCCCGACCAGGCCGAGGGCTACGCGCTGAGCACCGCCGGCGGCGCGGTCGTGCTCGGCGGCCGCGACGGCGCGGGCCAGTACTACGGCGCGCAGACGCTGCGGCAGCTGTTCGTCCGGTCCGGCCACGGCTGGGCGATCAGCGGCGTCGCCGTGCGCGACTGGCCGAACATGAGCCTGCGCGGCTCCATCGAAGGCTTCTACGGTCCGCCGTGGAGCACGGCCGACCGGCTGCGGCAGATCGCGTTCCTGGGTGAGGTCAAGGCCAACACCTACGTCTACAGCGCCAAGGACGACGCGTACCTGCGCGCGCAGTGGCGCGACCCGTACCCCGCCGACGAGCTCGCCACGCTCGGTCAGCTCGTGCAGTCGGCGACCGCGCACCACGTCGACTTCACCTACGCGCTCTCGCCCGGCGTGTCGATCTGCTTCTCCTCGCCCGACGACATCGCCGCGGTGAAGGCAAAACTGCAGTCGGTGTACGACCTCGGCGTGCGGTCGTTCTCGATCCCGTTCGACGACATCTCCTACACCAAGTGGAACTGCGCCGCCGACCAGACCGCGTTCGGCGCGCCCGGCCAGGCGGCCGCGGGCACGGCGCAGGTGTCGCTGCTGAACACGATCACGACCGACTTCATCAAGACCCACGACGGTGCCCAGCCGCTGCAGACGGTGCCGACGGAGTACAGCGACCTCGAGGATTCCCCGTACAAGACGGAGCTGCGCGAGCACCTCGACCCGTCGGTCGTCGTGCAGTGGACGGGTACTGCCGTGGTCCCGCCGAGCGTCACGACCGACGAAGCGCACCAGGTGTCCACTGTGTACGGACGCAAGGTGTTCCTGTGGGACAACTACCCGGTGAACGACTACGAGCAGTCGGCCGGGCGGCTGCTGCTCGCGCCGTACGCGCAGCGCGAGGCCGGGCTTTCGCAGTACCTCAACGGGATCGTCGCGAACCCGATGAACCAGGAGGCGGCCAGCGAGGTCGCCGAGTTCGGCGCGACCGACTTCGCGTGGAACGACGCCGGGTACTCGCCGGAGCGGTCGTGGCCGCAGGCGCTGGCACGGCTGGCCGGTGGCGACGCGCGGGCGAGCGCGGCGCTGGCGGTCTTCGCCGACCTCGAGCACCTCGCGCCGACGTTCGGCCCGACGCCGTGGCAGCCGCAGGCGCCGGTGCTGGCGGCCAAGACGAAGGCGTTCTGGCAGCGGTGGAACGCCGGTGACCACCGCCGTTCGGTGGCCGACCTGCGCGCGTATGCCGTGCAGATCCGCGATGCTGCGGAGGTGATCCGGGGCGGCCGCGTGGAGAGTGCGTTCGTCGACGAGGCGTCGCCGTGGCTCGACGCGACGGCGTATTGGGGCGGCGCGCTCGTCGACCAGCTCGACGCCCTCGCCGCCGCGACCCGCGGCGGCGACCAGGCGGCCCAGCGGCTCACCGCGTCCGCCGACGCGCTCGTGGCGAAGGCGCAGGCCGTGAAGACCGGGAACACCAACCGGTGGGGCGTGCGCCAGGCGCTCGTCGGCGACGGCGTCCTCGACGCGGTGATCACCCAGGCCCGGGCCGCGACGCTCGGCTGACCCTGATCGGAGAACCTTCGTGAACCCAGTGAGCAGGCGGAGCTTCCTCGGTGGCGCGGCCGCCGGGCTGGCCGCGGCGAGCACCGTGTTCGCCGCGCCGGCCGGGGCGGCGGGCCGCCGCGGGCTGACGGTGTCGGGCGAGCAGTTCCTGTTGGACGGCAAGCCTTTCCAGATCATCTCGGGCGCGATCCACTACTTCCGCATCCATCCCGATCAGTGGCGCGACCGGCTGCTGCGGCTGCGGGCGCTCGGCTTGAACACGGTCGAGACGTACGTGGCGTGGAACTTCCACCAGCCCCGGCCCGGCCCCCCGGATTTCAGCGGCTGGCGCGACCTGCCGAAGTTCATCCGCACCGCGGGCGACGTCGGGCTCCAGGTGATCGTGCGGCCCAGCCCGTACATCTGCGCGGAGTGGGAGTTCGGCGGGCTGCCGGCGTGGCTGCTGGCCGACCGCGACCTCGAGCTGCGCTGCGCCGAGCCGAAGTACCTCAAGGCCGTCGACGCGTGGTACGACCACCTCGTGCCGCGGCTGGCCGAACTCGAGGCACACCGCGGCGGTCCGGTGATCGCCGTGCAGATCGAGAACGAGTACGGCAGCTACGGCAACGACACGTCGTACCTGGCGCACCTGCGGGACAGCCTGCGTTCGCGCGGCTTGACGAGCCTGCTGTTCACGGCCGACGGCGCGTCGGACTTCTTCATGCGCTTCGGTTCGCTGCCGGGCACGCTCGAAGTCGGCACCGGCGACGGGAACCCGGTGCCCAGCCTCGAGGCGATCAAGAAGTTCCAGCCCGGCAAGCCGGTGATGATGGCCGAGTTCTGGGACGGCTGGTTCGACCACTGGGGCGAGCAGCACAACACGCGCGACCCGCAGCAGATGGCGGGCTACATCGACACGCTGCTGGCCACGGGCGCGTCGGTGAACCTGTACATGGCCTGCGGTGGCACGAACTTCGGCTTCACCAGCGGCGCCAACACGTCCGGCACGACGTACCAGCCGACGGTCACGAGCTACGACTACGACTCACCCGTCGGCGAAGCGGGTGACCTCGGCGAGAAGTTCACCGCGCTGCGGGCGGTGATCGGCAAGTACACGAAGCTGCCGTCGGACCCGCTGCCCGGCCGGTCGCCGCGGCTGGCGGCGCAGACGGTGCAGCCGGACGCGGCGGCGGCACTCCTCGATTCGCTGCCGGCGTTGTCGAAAGTGGTGCACTCGGCGCAGCCGCTGCCGATGGAGAAGGTCGGCCAGGCAACGGGGCTCATCCACTACCGCACGAAGGTGCAGGGGCCGCACAGCGGGACGGTGAGCATCCACGGGCTCGCCGACCGCGCGCTGGTCTTCGCCGGGGGAGTGCAGGTCGGGGTGCTCGACCGGAACACGCCCGACACCACGGTGAACGTGACGTTCGAAGAAGCGGAGAACCAGCTCGACATCCTCGTCGACACCAACGGCCGCGTGAACTACGGCCCGTACCTCGCCGACCGCAAGGGCATCGACGGCTGGGTCGCCATGAACACCCAGCAGAAGCTCTTCGGCTGGGAGATCCGGCCGCTGCCGCTCGACGATCTGTCCACAGTGCACTTCCGCGCGGGCGCCGCACCCGCCGGTCCGGCCTTCCACCGGGCGGCGGTGACGATCGGCGAGCCGGCCGACGGGTTCGTCGCGCTGCCCGGCTGGGAGAAGGGGATCGTCTGGCTCAACGGGTTCAACCTCGGCCGCTACTGGAGCCGCGGTCCGCAGCGGACGCTGTACGCGCCGGCGCCGTTGTGGCGGCGCGGGCGCAACGAGCTCGTCGTGCTCGAACTGCACCAGGCGGGTACGTCGCTGGAGGTCCGTCCGGAGGCCGAGCTGGGCTGAGACGCAGGTCACATTCGCCGCTGTCACAAGTTCCGGCGCCGGCTCGTCAATGCTGCGTAACCCGATAACGGAAGCTTCGAGAGACGGCTGAGGAGCACACCATGGAAGCACGGCTGAACCTGTTCGAGAACGCGGTCGCCGGCAAGTTCCTGAAGTACATCGTCTCGGCGGACAAGGCCGTGCACGGCTCCGGCGTGCCCGCCGCGACGCAGGAGCTCGTGAAATTGCGCGCCAGCCAGATCAACGGCTGCGGCTACTGCACCGACATGCACTACAAGGACGCGATCGCCGGCGGGGAAGAGCCGACGCGCCTCAACCTCGTCGCGGCCTGGCGCGAAGCCACGGTCTTCACCGACGCGGAGCGCGCGGCCCTCGAACTGACCGAGCAGGGCACCCGCATCGCCGACGCCGCGGGCGGCGTCACCGACGAGGCCTGGCAGTCCGCCGCGAAGCACTACGACGAGGAGGCCCTCGCCGGGCTCGTCGCGCTGATCGCCCTGATCAACACGTTCAACCGCCTGAACGTCATCACCCAGCAGCCGGCGGGCGACTACCAGGTCGGCATGTTCGGCTGACCCCCGTCCCACTGCGGCGAAGCCCCGGGTTCCGGATCTTCCGGAGCCTGGGGCTTCGTGCTGTCTGGGGTGGTCCAGTCCAGTGCGGTTCCTTGGCGTGGGCGGCTTTGGAGTGCTGCTGCGGTATCGCGCGTCCGCCAACGTGGGGGTAGTTACGACTGCCCGCGTACTGCCGCTCGCGGTGCGCGCCAGCCACGACGGCCGCGCGTCCTGCGCGAATCACCGTGCTGCAGCTTCGGCCGACCGATCGCCGCGCGCACCGGCTGCCGCGCCGTCGCCGGGTGCGTGCCATCGCCGTCCGGCGACGGGCCCGGCGTCGTGCGCGCCCGGAGTCGCGCGGGCGCGAGTTGTTCTCGGACGCGCGCCTCTTGCCTGGTGTGCACCGGTTGCCCGTGCGGAGCCGACCGCGGCCTCGCGACTGATCGCACTGCGCAGCGGCCGCCTGCTGGCGCAGCCCTGGCCGGGTGCGAGCCGATACGGGTGAACCGGGCACATCGGCTGCGGCGAGCTGTGCCGGCGGAGGCCGTCGCGTAATGCTTGCCGGGACGCCGACCTCCGCAAGCCACCGGGCGCCGGCAGCGATCTCCGCCGTCGAGTTCGGCCACGACCCCGGCAAAGCCGATCTTCCCGGCATCCTCCTCGCCGCGAGTGCCCGAGACTGATTTGTCACCATGGCCTCGCCCCCCTCCACCCGCACCGGCCCTGACCAGCTCGCTCTCCGTCTCCGAACCGCTGCGCACCGTCATGGCGACGAAATCGTCCCAACAATCTCGTACGAGATTGTTAACAATCGTGTATGGTCCCGGTCTGCCGGAGCGCGCGGGTTCCGGGGCCGGGTCGCCGAGGACCCGGTGCTGCGCCGTCCCCCGGCCCACAGGAGGTTTGATGGACATCATCGACACGCACACCCACGTCATCTCCCCGGACGCGGAGCAGTACCCGGTCGACCCGATCGGCGGGAAGCGGTCCGAGTGGTCGAAGGCCCATCCCGTGGACATCGACGGCCTGGTGCGGGCCCTCGACGACGCCGGCATCGCGAGGGCCGTGGTCGTGCAGGCGTCCACTGTCTACGGGCACGACAACCGCTACGTCGCCGAGGCGCTGCGGCGTCACCCCGACCGCTTCACCGGCGTCTACTCGATCGACGCGATGGCCGCCGACGCCGTCGAGCGGATCGAGCACTGGCAGGGCCTGGGCTTCGCCGGCTTCCGCCTCTTCACCACCGGCACGACCATGCCCGGCCAGGCCGACTGGCTCGGCCACGAGGACTCGTTCCCGGCCTGGGCCCACGCCGAGAAGCACGACATCCCGGTGTGCCTGCAGATGACGATCCAGGGCCTGCCCAAGCTGCGCGAGCTGCTCGACCGCTTTCCGAAGGTCCGCGTGCTGCTCGACCACTGCGCGCGTCCCGACCTGTCCGACGGCCGCCCCTACCGCCTGGCCAAGGACCTGTTCGACCTCGCCACCTACCCCGGCGTGCACCTCAAGCTCACCCACCGCGCGCTGGCCGCGGCGGAACAGGGCGCGTCCACCGTCAAGGACTTCCTCACGGACCTGGTCGCGGCCTACGGCGCGAACCGCCTCGTGTGGGGGTCGAACTTCCCCGCCGCCGAGGGCCGGCTGCCCGACCTCCTCGCCGAAGCCCGCGAAACCGTTTCCGTGCTGCCGGAGGCCGACGTGCAGCAGATCTTCGGCGGGACCGCGGCCGCGTTCTACCCGGGAGCGAACCGTGCCTGAACCCACCGTCCTGCGGACCGTCCTCGCCGACTACCCGCACACCCAGCCGCTCAAGAACGGCGAGGTCACCAGCGACGCGGTCACGCTCGACTTCCGCGCCGCCAAACCCGTGCACAAGGCGTTCGCACCCATGGTCCGCGACGAGGCCTACGACCTGAGCGAGCTGGCGATCGTCACGGCCCTGCAGGCGATCGCGTACGGCCGTCCGGTCGTGCTGCTGCCCGCGGTCGTCGCGTCGCGGTTCCAGCGCGGCTGCCTCATCGCCCACGCTTCGCGCCCGGTGAAGCCCGAGGAGCTCAAGGGCAAAACCGTCGGTGTCCGCGCCTTCACCCAGACCACGGGCATGTGGGTGCGCGCCCACCTCACCGGGGACTTCGGCCTCGCGTCGCGCGACATCCGCTGGCTCACGCGCGACGGCGCCCACGTCGCCGAGTACGAGGATCCGGACTTCGTCGAGCACGGCGTCGGCGACGCGAGCCTGCCCGACCTGCTGCGCGAAGGCCGCATCGACGCCACCATCCTCGGCAACGACCTGCCCGAAGGCGACGAGTTCGTGCGGGTGATCCCCAACGCGCGCGCCCGCGACGAGCAGTGGTCGCGCGAGCACGGTTTCATGCCGATCAACCACATGGTGGTCGCCGGCGCGACCGTCGCCCGGGACAACCCCGCCGCCGTCCGCGAGGCCTACGAACTGCTGCGCCGAGCCGACGCCACCGTCGAGCGGTCCGAGGGTGAACCGCGCCCGACGCTGTTCGGCTTCGACCGCCTGCGGGGTCCCGTCGAGCTGATCGTCGACGCTTGCCTCGAACAGGGTCTGCTCCCGCGCCGCCTCGACGCCGAGGAGGTCTTCGCGCCCGCCAAGACCATCCTCGGCGACGCCTAGCACCACCCGGCGTGTGCCGGCCCCGGAGATTCAACGGAGAAACCGGAAGACGATGAGTGAAACCACTTCGGCGGACGCCCCCGGGCAGACCCGCAAGCGCAAGCCGTTCTACACCGACCTGACCTTCCAGGTCGTCGCCGGCGTCGTCGCCGGCGTGCTCGTGGGCGCGCTCGCGCCCTCGGTCGGCCACCACGTCGACTTCCTCGGCGACATCTTCATCCACCTGATCCAGATGGTCGTCGGCCTGATCATCTTCTGCACGGTCACCCACGGCATCGCGAGCGTGCGCGACCTCGGCAAGGTCGGGCGCATCGCGGTGAAGTCCATCGTGTACTTCGAAGTGATCACCACGGTCGCGCTGGTGATCGGCCTCGTGGTGGTCAACGTCCTCAAGCCCGGCGTCGGCATGAACATCGACCCGTCGTCGCTGCACGCCCCGGCTTCCGCGGCGCCGGCGAAGTCGGAGGGCTTCGACGACTTCCTCGTGAGCCTCGTGCCGACCTCGGCCGTCGACGCGTTCGCCAAGGGCGAGATCCTGCAGGTGCTGGTGTTCTCGGTCCTGTTCGCGTGCGGGCTCGCCGCGCTGGGCGAGAAGGCGCAGCCGGTGCTGAACATCGTCGGCACCGTGCAGCAGTCGCTGTTCTGGATCATCAAGAAGGTCATGCGCCTCGCGCCGTTCGCGGCGTTCGGCGCCATCGCCTTCACGGTGTCGAAGTACGGACTGTCCACTTTGCTCCCATTGGGCAAGCTCGTGGGCGTGTTCTACCTGATCGTGGTGCTGTTCTTCGTGCTGGTGCTGTGGCCGGTCTCGCGCTACGCCGGGGTCAGCCTGTGGAAGGTGCTGCGCTACTTCCGCGCGGAGCTGGTGCTGGTGCTCGGCACGAGCTCGTCGGAGAGCGTCTTCCCTCAGCTCACGGCGAAGCTCGAGAAGCTGGGCGTCGACGAGCCCGTGGTCGGGCTCGTGCTGCCCACCGCGTACAGCTTCAACCACGACGGCACGTGCCTGTACTTCGCCGCGGTCAGTGTGTTCCTCGCGCAGGCCACCGGCACCGACCTGAGCTGGCAGGCCCAGCTGGGCCTCCTGGTCGTGCTGCTCCTCACCTCGAAGGGCGGCGCGGGCGTCTCCGGCTCGGCGATCGCGGTGCTGGCACTGACCCTGGCGGCCACGCACACGATCCCGGTCAGCAGCATCGCGCTCGTGCTGGGTGTCCACAGTGTCCTGTCGGCCGCCTTCGTGTTCACCAACATCGCCGGCAACTGCGTGGCCACGCTCGTCGTGGGCAAGTGGGAAAAGGCGATCGACCGCGTCACACTGCACCAAGAACTGGACGCGGGCTACGTCGCAGCGTGATCGGCCCGGGTGGGGCGCCGCTCCGGCAGCGCCCCACCCGCTCAACGCTCGAACGACCCGTGGCGGCCGGCGACTTCGGCTCGAACGCCGGACGCCGCCTGGCCGGCGTCGAGGGTGAGCTCGACCCGGACTGTCCATTCGGCACCGTTGTCGAACGAGACGTGCCGCAGGTCGACTCGAAGCCGGACGTGGCTGCCCGTGTGCACGGCGGTGATTCCGAGCTCACGCTCCAGCGACTGCCACGCGCGCACCCTCCCAGCCGCGCCACGCTTGTGCCAGCGCTGTGAAGTAGTCTGCCAAGTCTCCGAACCCGTCGTCGGCGTAGTGGGGCTGAACCAACCTGGCCGCAATGACGCCACGGGCGGTCACGGAAGCCGCCGGCGTCCGCCACCTCGACTCGACGAGCGTCAAGCCGAGGTGCTCAGTGTCCGAGCCGATGCGCACCACAGCGAGCACTCCAAGAGCGATGCCGGCGTTCGGCGAAGCAGTTGCGAAACCCGTCCGGCCGTGCTGCGGTCAGCGCTCGAACGAACCGTGGCGGCCCGCGCCGCGGGCGAAGCGGGTGGCGCCGGCCGCCGTGTCGGTGGCGAGGGAGACGCGGCCGTGCGCGAATTCGTTGGCCAGGGCGGGTTCTTCGGTCTCGCCGTGTTGTTCGAGGACGGACGCGCGGTCTTCGCGCAGGCAGGTCTGTGGGAACGCCGCGAGCGACTTCCCGAGTTCCACCGCGGCCTCCAGCGCTTGCCCAGCCGGGACGACGCGGTTGGCCAGGCCCATGCGCAGCGCCTCGTCGGCCTCGACCGGGCGGCCGGTGAGGATCAGGTCCATCGCGTGGCTCTGCCCGATCAGGCGCGGCAGCCGCACGGTGCCGCCGTCGATGAGGGGGACGCCCCAGCGCCGGCAGAACACGCCGAAGACCGCCGTGTCGTCGGCGACGCGCAGGTCGCACCACAGCGCGAGTTCCAGGCCGCCCGCCACGGCGTGGCCGCTGACCGCGGCGATGACCGGTTTGGCCAGGCGCAGGCGCGTGGGCCCCATCGGCCCGTCGCCCGTGGGCTCGACGCGGTTGCCCGCGCCCTCGCTGACGGCCTTGAGATCGGCGCCCGCGCAGAACGTGCCCTCGGCGCCCTGCAGCACGGCGACCGCGGCGTCCTCGTCGGCGTCGAACGCGCGGAACGCGGCGGCCAGCGCCTCGGCCGTCGCGCGGTCCACGGCGTTGCGGCGCTCGGGCCGGTTGATCGTGACGATCGTGACCGTGCCCCGGCGCTCGACCAGGACGGTTTCGCTCATCGGTCTTCCTCCCACAACGGTTCCCGCAGCGCGCGGCGCAGGATCTTGCCGACGGCCGATTTCGGGATCGCGTCGACGACGTGCACGCTCTTGGGCACTTTGTACCCCGCGAGCAGACTCCGCACGTGCGTGCGCAAGTCCTCTTCGGACACCACCGCGCCGGGCCGCAGCGCGACGAACGCCGTCACGGCCTCGACCCAGGTCGCGTCCGGTGCGCCCACCACGGCCGACTCGGCGACCGCCGGGTGCGCCGCCAGCGCGTCTTCGACTTCCCGCGGGTAGACGTTGTAGCCGCCGGTCACGATCATGTCGCTCGCGCGGTCGACCAGGTACAGATAGCCGCGCTCATCGGCGCGGGCCAGGTCGCGCGTGCGGATCCAGCCGTCGACGAGCGTCTCCGCGGTGAGCTCCGGCGCGTCGAGGTAACCGCTCATCGTGAACGGCGCGCGCACGCGGATCTCGCCGATCTCCCCCTGGGGCACGGGGTTTCCGTCCGGATCGGTGAGCACGACCTCCGCGTCGACGGCCGGGTGCCCACACGAACCGAGCAGGTCGCCGGCGTGGTCGTCCTTGCCGAGCACGGTCTGGCACAGCGGCGCCTCGGTCTGCCCGTAGTACTGCACGAACTTCGGGCCGAGCCGCTCCAGCGCTTCGCTCAGCAACGGCCGGGGCATCGGGCTCGCGCCGTAGGCGATGGTGTCCAGAGCGGACAGCTCGGCGGTGTCCAGAGTGGAGCCGGCCAGCAGCAGGCCGAGCATGGTCGGCACGAGGTTGATCTCCGTGATCCGGTGCCGCGTGAGCGAATCCGCGTAGGAGCCGGGGTCGAAGCCGGGCAGGACGACGGCTCGTCCGCCGCGGATCCAGTACGGCAGCACGAACGTGCCGCTCGCGTGGATCAGCGACGCGGCGTGCAGCATCGCCGAATCGCGGCCGGGGGAGAGGAAGTTGGCGAGGATGTTGGCCGTGATGGCGGCGAAGCTCGCCTGCGTGTGCTGCGCGGCCTTGAGCGTGCCGGTGGTGCCCGAGGTGTAGAGCGCGAGCACGACGTCCTCTGGCACCACCGCGATCCGGGGATCCGCCGCCGGAACGCGGTCGAGCTCCGCCACGAGGTCGAGGTCCTGCGCGCGCTGGCGATCGCCGAGGCCGGCCAGCCGCAGCCCGTCGAGCGCCTCGGCCAGCGCCACCGCCCGTTCGGCGAGCGGCGCGCTGTAGACGAGCAGCGTCACGCCGGACTCGGTGAGCATCCGCGACTGCTCGGCGACGGCGAGGCGCGCGTTGAGCGGCACCCGGGTCGCGCCGGCCTTGAGACAGGCGAAGTCCAGCGGGACGGACCATTCGCCGTTGTCGACCAGCAGCCCCACTCGCGTGCCGCGGCCTACACCGGCGGAGAGCAGCGCGTTGGCGAGGCGGCTGGCGCGCTCGTCGACCTCGGCGTAGCTGAACTCCCGGTCGCCGACGACCACGGCCGTGCGGTCCGCGAAGCGCTGGGCACCCCGGCGCACCAACTCCACAGCGAGCATGCCGGGAGAGTTCCACAGTCCGTCTGGACTGTCAACGAGCCGGGTAGACTACGCCGATGCCCGCCACCCGCAGCGAACAACGAGCGCGGACCCGCCAGAACCTCCTGGACGCGACCGTCGGCTGCCTCGTGGAGTTCGGTTACGCGGGCACCACCACGCAGCGCGTGCAGGAGCGGGCCGGGGTGTCGCGCGGTGCGCTGCTGCACCACTTCGGGTCCAAAGAGGACTTGTTCGTCGCCGCGATCCACCACATCGCCGAGCAGCAGCTGGTCCGGGTGCGCGCGGCCGGGGCGGGCGCCGGATCGCAGCGCCACCTCGTGACGGCGCTGCGCGAGGCGATGTCCGGGCCGTTGTTCCTCGCGGGCCTCGAACTGTGGCTGGGCGCGCGCACCGATCCCGCTCTGCGCGCGGCCTTGCTGCCGGCGGAACGCGAGCTGGGCCGCGAACTGCGGGAGACGTTCGAGTCCTTTTCGGACGATCGGATCGGGTATGAATCGCTGCTCGTGCTGCTGCGCGGGCTCGCGCTCACCAGCATCCTGCGCGACGACCCGGCGGTGGCCGGCGCGATCGTGGACCGGTGGTTCGAGCGGATGGCCTGAGGTCAGTGCGTCCGCAGGTGGTCGCGCAGCGTGCGGGCGACGCGGGCCATGAGGATCTCCGCCTCGGGCTGGATCGCCGCCGGGACCCGTGATTCGGTGAGCGCGGCGACGGCGAACACCTGACCGTCGGCGTGCTCGGCGACCCCGACCTCGTGCCGGAGGTTCAGCAGGGTCCCGGTCTTCGACGACCACTTCGTCGCGTCGGACCAGAAGTCGGGTGAAAGCCGTTGCCGCATCAGGTTCTGGGCCATCAGCTCCCGGACGCGCGCGGCCACTGATTCGTCCACCTTGGACGGTCGCCACAACGCCTCGAGCAGGCCGGCGTACGCGCGGGCCGACCCGGAGCTGGCGTGGGTGATGTCCAATTGGGACACCGGGTGCCCGCGGCCGGCGGTGCCGGCGCGGATGGCGAGCGAGTGGGCGAGGTGGATCTCGCCGGGCCCGAAGCGTTCGGCGGGGGTGTCGGCCAGCTCGCCCATCGGGTGGCGGACGGTGACGCCGTCGACGCCCCACTCGCGCAGCATCCGCGTGACCTCGGCCGGCGGCGTGAGCTCGAACAGCGCGTCGGCCGCCGTGCCGTCGCTGATCGCCATGATCAGGTAGAGCAGGTCGTCGATCGCGACGCGCGCGGGGTGGCGGAAGCGGGTCAGACCGGTGGGGCCGGGGGTGGTGACCCGGCCCGGCCGGACGTCGATCGGGGTGGCGCCGTCGAGTTCGCCGAGCCGGACGCGTTCGAGCGTCGCGGCGGCGAGCGGGACCTTGACCAGCGATGCGCTCGGGAACTCCAGGTCGGGGTCGATGCCGAGCTCGCGCCTGGTGCGCAGGTCGCGCACCAGGAACGAGCCGCGCAGCCCGCCGTCGTCGAGTTCGGTGCGCAGCGTGCGCAACAGTGCTTCGGTGCTCACCCGTCCTCCTCGTCGGTCGCGCCGAGGCAGCGGGCGAGGCCGGCCCGCAGCCGTGTGCGCAGGTGCTGGGCGTCTTCGCCGAGCGCGGCCGCGACGTCGAAGCCGCGGGCCAGGTCGAGCTCCCCGATGGGGCGCCAGCCGAGCCCCAGCTCGGCCGCTTGCGCGGCGGAGCACACCAGCACGTCGGCCGAAGAGTAGACGGTGGCCGCGGCGGCCGTGAGCGAATCGGCGACGGCGACCTGCGCGGGCTGCAGGCCGACGGCGTCGCGCACGCGGAACACCCGGTCGCGGATGGCGGGCACGTCGTCCTCGGGCTGGATCCACACGCGACGGCGGTCGGCCTTCGCGCCGCGCCCGGCCCGCAGCGTCTCGAGGTGCACGACGGGCGGGAGCGGCCGGCGTTCCGTGCCCGCGACCCCGAGCGGGACCGTCCACACGGCATCGCCGGTGGGTACGGCGACGACGGCGGCCCGGACCTCGTGCGTGCGCACGAGCTCCGCGCGTTCCCCGGGCGGCGCGGGCCGGAACTCGAGGAAAACGCCGAGCGTGCGGGCCTCGGCGTCGAGCTCGGCCAGGTCACGGGTGGTGCAGGTGTCCGGCACGGCGAGGCGCAGGGGCCGGAGCTTGGCGCGCTTGGCGTCGTGTTCCATCGCGTCGGCCAGGCGCACCAGCCGCCGCGCGGACGGCAGCACGTCGCGGCCGAACGGCGTGAGCTGCGCCCGGCGCGTCGCGCGGTCGAACAGGCGCTCGCCGAGGTGGCGCTCGAGCGCCGCGATCCGGCGGCTCGCCACGGGCTGCGGGATGCCCGCCACCGCGGCCCCCGCGGTGAAGCTCCCGGTCTCGCTCACGCCGACGAACGCGCGGCAGCTGCCGATCAGGTCCACGAGCACACTGTATGCCCGTTCGGCATGGAAGTGCCCACTTCTGTCTTCGACAGCATGAGCCGGTTTCGCGAGACTGCGGATGTCGATCACTTCCGAAGGGGGATCTCGTTGCTTCGCAAGACTGTGCCGCTGGTGGCCCTGGCGCTGCTGGCGGGGTGCGCCGCACCGGCGTCTCCGCAGCTCGCGCCGCCTCCGCCCCCGTCGTCGGCGGCTGTTTCGAGTCACGACTTCGCGGACCTGGAGCGGACGTTCGGCGCCCGCCTCGGCGTCTACGCCCTGGACACCGGTTCGGGCCGCGAGGTCGCTTACCGCGCGGACGAGCGCTTCGCCTACGCCTCGACGCACAAGGTGTTCAGCTCCGCGGCGGTGCTGAAGAAGCTCGGTGTGGGTGGCATCGACCGCGTGGTGAAGTACCCGCAGGCCGACGTCGTCGCCGGCTCGCCGATCACCTCGCAGCACGTCGGGGACGGCATGGCGCTGCGCGCGGTCATGGATGCCGCGCTGCGCTACAGCGACAACACCGGCGCCAACCTGCTCTTCCGCGAACTCGGCGGCCCCGCGGCGCTGGGCTCGTGGCTCCGCTCGATCGGCGACCCGGTCACCCACGTCGACCGCACCGAAACCACCCTCAACGAAACCGCCCCCGGCGACGTGCGCGACACGACCACGCCGCGCACGTGGGCGCGCGACCTGCGCGCGGTGACCCTCGGTTCGGTGCTGCCGCCGGACGCCCGCACCTTCCTCACCGACACCATGCGTGCCAACACCACCGGCGCGGCCACCATCCGCGCCGGCGTCCCCGCGGGCTGGCAGGTCGCCGACAAAACCGGCACCGCCGACCACGGCACCCGCGACGACATCGCCATCACCTGGCCCCCCGGCCGCGCCCCGATCGTCCTCGTGGTGCTCTCCGACCACCCCGCCCCGGACGCCCCCACGGACGACAAGCTGATCGCCCGCGCCACGACCGCCGCGGTGAAGGCCTTGGGATGAAACGGTTTTCCGGGGGAGGAGCTTGGTCTGGCGCGCGGGCGCGCCCGGCCGAACCGGTTCGGCCGGGCGGACTGCTGGGATTCCGCGCGCCGCAGCGGGACCGGCGCTTGTGCTGCGCCGGATCGCCGGGGCGCGGCCTGCGGGCGCACCGCCGGCTGCCTTGGCCCGGCCGCCTGCGTTTTGTCGCGTACTGGTGGGGATTCGCGCTCGGGCTACGCGGGCGTCGTTCGCAGGAACGGGGGTCCTGGCGCGGCCGCGGTGCTCGCCGGCGTTCGCCGCCGGGGGAGCGGGTGCGGCGGCGGGATCGGGGGTACCGGGTGGTGACGCGGCTGCTGGCGTTCGCGCTGTGGCCGGTGGCGGTGGTCGTGCGGCCGGGGCGCGGGCAGCACCTCGCGTGCCAGTGGGCGCTCGCGATCCGGTTCCCCGCAGAGGACCTCACCGGGCTCAGCGCCGGGACGCGGGCCGCGTTCGCTGCCGCGCGCGCGACGGCGCTGTGGCGGGACGGCGTGCTGCTCGGGCTCACCTCCGGGCACCGCGACGCCGGCGAGCAGGAACGGCTCTTCGCCGCCGAGGTCCGGCGCGCGGGCTCGGCCGCCGCGGCGCGGCGCCGGACGTTGCCGCCGGGGGAGTCGTGGCACGTGCGCGGCCGGGCGGTCGACGTGCGCCCGCGCGAGGGGGCGCGGTGGCTGGAGGCCCACGGAGGCCGGCACCGGCTCTACCGCGTCTACGACAACGAGTGGTGGCACTTCGAGCACCACCCCGAAGGCCGCCCGCCGCGGCTGCCGCATCCGGGCAGCTGCCTCGCCGACGCCGAGTCGTGAGCGGATCGGGTGGTACTGGAGATTCGGCGGCTGCGCTCGCCGTGGTTGGGCGGTTGTCTGGCGAGGCTGGATCGTGAGTGGACCGATCCGCACGGGGATTCAGTGGCTGGTTCCTGTGGTTGCTGCGCTTGAGGGGTTGCCTGGGTGCGACGCGGATTCGTGAGCGGGTGGTAGTGGAGATTCGGCGGCTGAGGTCGCCGTGGTTGGGCGGTTGTTTGGCGAGGCTGGATCGTGAGTGGACCGGACTCGCACGCGGATTCAGTGGCTGGTTCCTGTGGTTGCTGTGCTAGAGGGGTTGCCTGGGTGCGACGCGGATTCGTGAGCGGGTGATAGTGGAGATTCGGCGGCTGCGCTCGCCGTGGTTGGGCGGTTGTTTGGCGAGGCTGGATCGTGAGTGGACCGATCCGCACGAGGATTCAGTGGCCGGTGCCTGTGGTTGCTGTGCTAGAGGGGTTGCCTGGGTGCGACGCGGATTCGTGAGCGGATCCCGTGGTACTGGAGATTCGGCGGCTGTGGTCGTCGCGGTTGGGCGGTTGTCTGGCGAGGCTGGATCGTGAGTGGACTGACCCGCACGGGGATTCAGTGGCCGGTGCCTGTGGTTGCTGCGCTTGAAGGGTTGCCTGGGTGCGACGCCGAATTCGTGAGCGGGTGGTAGTGGAGATTCGGCTGTGGTCACCGCGGTTGAGCGGTTGTCTGGCCGACGTCGAGTCGTGAGCGGGCCAGCCCGCACCGGGGTCGCCGGCGACCGGTGCCGTCCGGGTAGTTGCCTGGCCGAAGTCGAACAGGGAGGGGATCAGCTGTGAACCCGCGAGTCAGCCGCCGGGTTTTGCTCGCCGGGGTTGTGGCGCTGCCGTTGGCCGGGTGTGCGAACGAGCCGCCGGTCACGGTGCGGCCGGCGGCGCCGTCGGGCACGACCAGGAGCGCCGCCGCGCCGCCGAGTACGGCGCCGCTCGAAGCTCTCGAGCGCAAGTACGGCGCCCGCCTCGGGGTTCACGCTCTGGAGACCGGCAGCGGCGCCGTGCTGGAGTACCGGGCGGATGAGCGGTTCGCGTTCTGCTCGACGTTCAAGACGTTCGCCGTGGCCGCTGTCGTGCGCGACCGGCCACTGTCCTACTTGGACAGCACGATCACGTACACGAAAGCCGACGTCAATTCCTTCTCGCCCATCACCGAACACCGCACGAGCATGACCGTCCGCGGGCTGTGCGACGCGGCCATCCGCTACAGCGACGGCACCGCGGGCAACCTGCTCATGCGCGAAGCCGGCGGCCCGGCCGGGCTCACCGCCTACCTGCGCACCCTCGGCGACGACGTGAGCCGCATGGACCAGTACGAGCCGGAGCTCAACCGCGCCCGTCCCGGCGATCCGCGCGACACCACGACCCCGCGCGCACTGGCCGCCGATCACCAGCGGGTCGTGCTCGGCGACGCCTTGCCGGCCGATCGCCGCGCGCTCGTCGAGGACTGGCTGAGCCGCAGCACCACCGGCGGGCAGGCCATCACAGCCGGTGTCCCCGCGACCTGGCGGGTGATCGGCAAAACCGGCCACGGCGACTACGGCCGCGTCAACGACGTCGCCGTCCTGCGTCCGCCCGGCGCGGCGCCCCTCGTCCTCGCGGTCCTTTCCGACCGCCAGTCGTACGCCGACGCGCCCCGCTACCCGCTGATCGCCGAGGCGGCGTCGTACGTCGTGTCCGTGCTCCGGCGAGGCTGAGTTCAGCCCCAGCGGGACCGGAACTCGTCGAGCACCCGGCGGTCCCGTTTCGTGGGGCGGCCGGCGCCGCGTTCGCGGTGGGCGACCGGGACCACCGCTTCGGGCGGCGGCTTCGGCGTGTGGTCGATGAGGCACTTGGCGGCCTCCGGCGCGCCGACGCGCTTTTCGATCACCCGCACGACTTCGACGACGCGGGTGTTGGTGCCGATGCGGGCGCGGACGCGGTCGCCGGGGACGACGGTGGTGGCGGGTTTCGCCGGGCGGTCGTTCACGCGCACGTGGCCGCCGCGGCACGCCGCCGCGGCGTCGGAACGCGTTTTCGCCAGCCGCACGGCCCACAGCCAGCGGTCCACCCGGGTCGATTCCACGCCCTCCATCATGGCGCGGATCCACGAAGACCGCCCAGGAGGGTCAGCGGGTGCGGTGGCGCATCGGGCGGGCCGCCGACGTGCCCAGCACCCGCCCGGCGACCCACGCGAGGGCGTCCGCGGTGCGTTCGGGCGTGTCCGACGGCTGCATCACGTGGCTCAGCACGGTGCGCACCACGAGGTCGATCATCACGGCGATCTGCTCGTCGTCCAGCGGCGGCTCGTACGAGCGCACGCGCTCGCCCAGCATCGCCTTCGCCTCGGTGAGCAACGAGCCCGCGCGTGTGGTCAGCAGCGGCAGCAGCTCGGTGTCCGTACCGTGCGTGGCCGACGCGATGGCGCGCAGCAGGATGTTGTCCTCGGCCAGGTCGAGCACGGCGCGGATCGCCTCGTAGATCGCTTCGACGAGGTCGCCGGGGTGCCGGTCGAACGCGGTGCGCACCACGGCGAGGAACCGGCCCAGCTCGTGGGAGATCATCACCTCGGCGAGCGCCGCCTTGGACCCGATCTCGTTGTACACGGTCTGCCGGCTCACGCCCGCGGCCTCGGCCAGCCGCGCCATCGTCACCGCCGCCCAGCCGTCGCGCGCGGTGAGCTCGATGGCCGCGGCGACGATCGGCTGCCGGTGCTGGCCGCCCCCGGGCGGTGCGGCCCGGAGTGCCCCGCTCATGATCGGCATTCTAGGCGGCCCTCCGTGTGGTCCCGGCGAACTCCACCGCCTCGCCCCACGGCGCCGCGACGGCGATCCGCCTGCGGTACTTCATGATCTCCTTCGGCCGGTCGACGGTGAGCGCACCCGTGAGCCGGTCCCCGCGCCGGTACAGCGCGGTCAGCCCGGCCTCGGCCGGCACGGCCACCACGACCTCGTCCGCGCGCGGTGAGCCGACGAACTGGATCCGGTGCCCGTACCAGTCCGACCAGAAGTACGGCACCGACGGAAGGGGACGGGCCGATGCGGGCTCGAGCGCGTGGCGCGCCGCTGCCGCTCCCTGCTCGGCGGCGTTCGTCCAGTGCTCGGCCCGCATCGGCCCGTCGTCGAAGAGCGGGTTGACGACGTGCGCCACGTCGCCCGCCGCGTACACCCCGGGCGGTCCGGCGGCGAGCGTCGCGTCGCACACCACGCCGCCGTCGCGCTCGTGCAGGCGCACGCCGCTGTCCCGCAGCCAGCCCGTGGCCGGCGCCGCACCGATGCCCGCCACGACGAGGTCGGCCGGCAGCACCTCGCCCGCCACCACGACCCCGCTCACCGTCCCACCGCGCGTCTCGAACCCGGTCACCGTGGCGCCGAGCCGCAGTTCCGTGCCCGCCTCCCGGTGCAGACCGGCGAGCGCCGCCCCGGCCGAAGCGCCCACGGACCGCGCGAGCGGCACGTCCAGCGCCTCGACGATCGTCACGGGCAGCCCGCGCTTGCGCGTCGCCGACGCGACCTCCGCCCCGATGAACCCGGCCCCGATCACCACGGCCCGCGCGCCCCGGTCGAGCGCGGCCCGCACGGCCATCGCGTCCTCGGCCGTGCGCAGCGTGTGCACGCCGGGCACGGGGCCGGGGAACGGCCGAGCCGTCGCGCCGGTCGCGATGACCAGTCCGTCGTAGGGGACCGGCCGGTCGTCGAGCAGCACTTCCCGCGCGCCGGTGTCCAGCCCGCGCGCCGGCGTCCCGAGCCGCAGCTCGACACCGAGTTCGTCCCGCAGCGACGCCTCGCTGCGGAACGGCTCGACCCGGGCGGGCCCCGCCACGTCGAGGAACGCCTTCGACAGCGGCGGGCGGTCGTAGGGCAGGTGTTCTTCCGCGCCGATCAGCACGATCCGGCCGCGGTACCCGGTCCGCCGCGCCGATTCGACCGCGCGCAGGCCTGCGAGCGACGCGCCGGCCACCACCAGCGTCATCGTCAGTCCCGCACCTTCAGCGCCAGCACCGGGCACGCGTCGGCCGCGGCCGTGAGGCCGGCCCGGTGCTCCTCGCCCGGCGACTCGTCGAGCACCACGACGGTGCCGTCGTCGCCCACCTCGAAGAAGTCCGGAGCCATCGCCTCGCACATGCCGAGCCCGTCGCACAACGCCCGATCCGCTTCGATCCGCATCACGCGCCGACCTTTCCGGGAGCCACGAAGTCGACCTTCTCGCGCACACCGCAGTCCGGGCAGCACCACGAATCCGGGATCGCCGACCACGGCGTGCCCGCCGGGAATCCCTCGCGCGGGTCGCCGCGCTGCTCGTCGTAGACGTAGCCGCACCCCGGGCACCTGCCGCCTTCGCGGGCATCGCCGTGCGGGTCGGCGACGACCTCGTGGGTGGCGGTGACGCGGGTTCCGGACCGCGCCAGGACCTTCGCGCGCTTGCGCGGCTGGAGGTTGGCGCGCGAGAGGTCGCCGTCGAAGTGGGCCAGCACGCGCGGATCCATCACGCGCCGCCACACCGGAGGAATCAGCGCGAGCACGATCATCCCGGCGTACCCGGTGGGCAGCACCGGCGATTCGGCGAAGTCGCGCAGCGTCTGGTAGCGCCGCGTCGGGTTGGCGTGGTGGTCGCTGTGGCGCTGCAGGTGGTACAGCAGCACGTTGGTGGCGATGTTGTTGGAGTTCCAGCTGTGGCTCGGGTCCACGCGCTCGTAGCGGCGCCGCTCGGGCGGCCCGACCCGCTGCCGCAGCATCCCGTAGTGCTCCAGGTAGTTCACGATCTCCAGCAGCGAGAAGCCGACCACGGCCTGGATCAGCAGGTACGGCAGGATGCCGACGCCCAGCCACGCCAGCATCGCGGCCCACAGCACCGCGGACATCAGCCAGGCGTTGAGCACGTCGTTGCCGAGGCGGAAGGGGTGCTTGCCGCGGCGGGCGTAGCGCTTGCGCTCCAGCCGCCACGCCGAGGCCAGCGAACCGCCGACCGTGCGCGGCCAGAACCGGTAGAAGCTCTCGCCGACGCGGCTGGACGCGGGGTCCTCCGGCGTCGCGACGCGCACGTGGTGGCCGCGGTTGTGCTCGATGTAGAAGTGGCCGTAGAAGCTCTGCGCCAGCGCGATCTTCGACAGCCAGCGCTCGTGGCTCTCCTTCTTGTGGCCCAGTTCGTGGGCGGTGTTGATGCCGATGCCGCCGATGCACCCGATCGACACGGCAAGCCCGATCTTGTCCGCGACGCTCAGCTCGCCCCGGCTGATCAGCCAGCACGCGGCGAGGAAGCCGACGTACTGGATCGGCAGGAACAGGTAGGTGATCCAGCGGTAGTAGCGGTCGTTCTCGAGCCGTTCGAGGACGTCGTCGGGCGGGTTGCTGCGATCGAGCCCGGCGACCAGGTCGATCAGCGGCACGACCACGAGGATCACGATCGGCCCGAGCCAGAACCACACACCCCAGCCCGTGGCGGCGTGCAGGCCGATCGCCAGGAACGCGAGCGAGGGCACCACGAGCCCGATCAGCCACAGGTACCGCTTGCGATCCGTCCACGACTCGGTCGACCCGGCGGGCACGGTGCCGGCGACTTGGCTCATCTCGTCCTCCTCCGTCAACGACGCTGTCGGCGTGATTGACAAAACGGTAAGCGATGTACATCGAACTTGACAAGAGGTAACCGAATGTAAAGTCACCCGGCCGGGTCCGGTCCACTGTGGAGGGTTGCCGGCCGGCGTACCGTCGGGTGATGGACGAGTGGTCGGCCGGAGCCGCCTACGAGCGGTACGTCGGCCGGTGGAGCCGGCGGGTCGCGGCCGCGTTCGTGGACTCGACGGTGGTGCCGCCGGGCGCGCGCTGGCTCGACGTCGGGTGCGGCACCGGCGCGCTGACCGCGGCGGTGCTGGCCGTGGACGAACCCGCCGCGGTCGTGGGCGTCGACGCGGCGGCCCCGTTCGTCGCGTACGCCCGCCGGCGCGTGGCCGACCCGCGGGCGACGTTCGCGGTCGCCGACGCGCGGGCGCTGCCGGTGGCCGACCGCCGGTTCGACGCCGTCGTGAGCGGGCTGGCGCTCAACTTCGTGCCGGAGCCCGCGCGGGCCGTGGCCGAGTGGCGGCGCGCGGCGAAGCCGGGGGCGGTGGTGGCCGCGTACGTGTGGGACTACGCCGACGGCATGGAGCTGATGCGCTGGTTCTGGGACGCCGCCGCGGTGCTCGACCCGGCGGTGGCCGAACTCGACGAAGGTCGCCGCTTCCCGCTCTGCCGTCCCGATCCGCTGAGTCACTTGTGGACGGACGCCGGGCTGACGGGGGTGGTGGTGCGGGCGATCCAGGTGCCCACGGCGTTCGCCGGTTTCGACGACTACTGGTCCCCGTTCCTCGGCGGGCAAGGTCCCGCGCCCGGCTACGCCGCCCGCCTGCCGGAAGACCACCTGCGCGCGCTGCGCGACCTGCTGCACGCGCGGCTGCCGATCGCGGCCGACGGCTCGATCACCCTGACGGCCCGGGCGTGGGCGGTGCGGGGCAGCGTCGCCCGCCGCTGACCGGTTTTTCCGCCGGTTCCGCCGTTATCCTCGGGTCCGTGGGCGGGCGGACGGTCGACTGGGCGGCGTTGCGGGCCCCGCGGGACGAGGCGCCCGCGGCGGGCCTGCGCGAGCGCAAGAAACGCGAGACGCGCCGCCTGCTGACGAACACCGCCACCGAGCTGTTCCTCGCCCGCGGCTTCGACGCCGTGCGCGTCGCCGACGTCGCGCGAGCGTGCGGTGTCTCGGAGAAAACCGTCTTCAACTACTTCCCGACCAAGGAATCCCTCATCCTCGACCGCCCCGACGCGACGCTGGCCGCCCTGCGCGCGGAACTCGGCGACCCGGCGCGCGCCCCGGTCGAGGCGGTGCTGCGGATCCTCGCCGGCGAGCTCGCCGCGTTCACGGCCTGGCTCGACCACGAACGCGACCGCCGCGCCGCCGGCGCCGCCTTCCGCCGCTACGGTGCGCTGATCCGTTCGACGCCGGCGCTGGCCGCGTACCAGCGGGACCTGGTCGACGAGCTCGTGGACCAGGCCACGCTGGTGCTCGCCGAGCGCTCGGGCCGGGACGCGGCCGATCCCGAGCCGCAGATCGCCGCGACCGCGCTGCTCGGGTTGTGGCAGGTGCAGTTCCGCAGCCTCGCCCGCCACGTCGACGCCGGCCGCACCCCGGCGCGGATCCGGGGCGCGGTGACCACCGACGTGCTGCGCGCCGCGCGGCTGCTCGAGGCCGGGCTCGCGACGTTCCCGCCGCAGGTGCGGACCAGGGAAAAGACCGGGTGACGACGACGCTCCGTCGTCCAGACCGGCACGGACCACGCGCCGCGCACCTTTCGGGACTTGATCGTCCAGAGTGGCCGCGAACGGCCGAAACCCCGTTGCTCACCCGGGGTTCTGCCGAAATTTCCGTGACTGTAAGTTTACTCCGGGCCCGCAGCGTGTCACGGTTCAGGCGGGTGACCCGGATGGTTCACAACAGTGAGTGATTCTTGATTCGTTCCAGAATCTGCGGCACACTGCCACGCGTGCCAACGACTGCGGACTTCGAGCGCGTGCTGCGCGGAGCGGCTCTGCGGGTGACGCGTCCTCGGGTGGCTGTGCTGTCCGCGGTGCACGACCACCCGCACGCCGACACCGCTTCGCTCATCGGGGTCGTGCGAGCAGATCTCGGCGAGGTGTCCCACCAGGCCGTGTACGACGTCCTCAACGCACTGACCTCCGCGGGGCTGGTGCGGCGCATCGAACCCGAGGGTTCGGTCGCGCGGTACGAGGCGCGGGTGGGGGACAACCACCACCACGTCGTCTGCCGCTCGTGCGGGGCCATCGCCGACGTCGATTGCGCCGTCGGCGCCGCGCCCTGCCTGACCGCGTCCGACGACCACGGGTTCGTCATCGACGAGGCCGAGGTCATCTACTGGGGCCTGTGCCCCGACTGCACCACCGCTACCCACACCGATTCCCGGAAGGATTCCCGTGTCTGACACCCCCAACGCCGAAGTCGGCGAGATGAACGTGGAGAGCGCGGGCGGGTGCCCCGTCCACACGGGCCGCTTCGCGCACCCGACCGAGGGCGGCAGCAACCGTGACTGGTGGCCGAACCAGCTCAACCTCTCGATCCTCCGGAAGCACTCGGCCGTGGCCAACCCCATGGACGAGGACTTCGACTACGCCAAGGAGTTCCAGACCGTCGACCTCGGCGAGCTGGCGCGCGACGTCGACGCGGTCCTGACCACCTCGCAGGACTGGTGGCCCGCCGACTTCGGTCACTACGGCGGCTTCATGATCCGCATGGCGTGGCACAGCGCCGGTACCTACCGCATCGACGACGGCCGCGGGGGAGCGGGCGCGGGCATGCAGCGCTTCGCGCCGCTGAACAGCTGGCCGGACAACGGCAACCTGGACAAGGCGCGCCGCCTGCTGTGGCCGGTGAAGAAGAAGTACGGCAAGAAGATCTCGTGGGCCGACCTCATGATCTTCACGGGCAACCGCGCCCTGGAGACCATGGGCTTCAAGACCTTCGGCTTCGCCGGTGGCCGCGTCGACGTGTACGAGCCCGACCAGGACGTGTACTGGGGCCCCGAGCGCACGTGGCTCGGCGACGAGCGCTACACCGGTGACCGCCAGCTCGAAGAGCCGCTGGCCGCCGTGCAGATGGGCCTGATCTACGTCAACCCCGAGGGCCCGAACGGCAACCCGGACCCGCTGGCCGCGGGCCGCGACATCCGCGAGACGTTCCGCCGCATGGCGATGAACGACGAGGAGACCGTCGCGCTGATCGCCGGTGGCCACACCTTCGGCAAGACCCACGGTGCCGCCGACGCCGACGTGTACGTCGGTGCCGAGCCCGAGGGCGCTTCGCTCGAGGAGCAGGGCCTGGGCTGGAAGAACAGCTTCGGCTCGGGCAAGGGCCGCGACGCGATCACCAGCGGCATCGAGATCACCTGGACCCCGACCCCGGTCAAGTGGAGCAACTGGTTCTTCCACAACCTGTTCACCTACGACTGGGAGCTGGAAACCGGCCCCGGTGGTGCCAACCAGTGGAAGCCGAAGAACAACGCGGCCGCGAACACCGTGCCGGACCCCGAGTCGGGTGAGCTCAACCGCGCGCCGGGCATGCTGACCACGGACCTCGCGCTGCGCTTCGACCCGGTCTACGAGCCGATCTCGCGCCGCTTCTACGAGAACCCGCAGGAGTTCGCCGACGCGTTCGCGCGCGCCTGGTACAAGCTGACCCACCGCGACATGGGCCCGCACCAGCGCTACCTCGGCGCGCTGGTGCCGGACGAGGCGCTCATCTGGCAGGACCGCGTGCCGGCCGTGGACCACGAACTGGTCGACGCCTCCGACGTCGCGGACCTCAAGGCGAAGGTCCTCGAGTCGGGCCTGACCGTGGGCCAGCTGGTCTCCACCGCGTGGGCGTCGGCCTCGACGTTCCGCAGCGGTGACAAGCGCGGTGGCGCCAACGGTGCCCGCCTGCGCCTCGAGCCGCAGCGCGGCTGGGAGGTCAACAACCCCGACGAGCTCGCGCAGGTGCTGGGCACGCTCGAGGGTGTGCAGGAGGCCTTCAACAGCGCCCAGTCCGGCGGCAAGAAGATCTCGCTGGCCGACCTGATCGTGCTCGCCGGTGTGGCGGGTGTCGAGAAGGCCGCGAAGGACGCGGGGGTCACGGTGACGGTGCCGTTCACCCCGGGCCGCACCGACGCCACGGAGGCCCAGACCGACGTCGAGTCGTTCGTGCCGCTCGAGCCGAAGGCCGACGGCTTCCGCAACTACCGCGGCAAGGGCAACCGCCTCCCGAGCGAGTACCTGCTCATCGACCGTGCGAACCTGCTGAACCTGTCCGCGCCGGAGATGACCGTGCTGGTCGGCGGCCTGCGCGTGCTGGGCGCCACCTACCAGCAGTCGAAGCAGGGCGTGCTCACCGACGCCCCGGGCACCCTGACGAACGACTTCTTCGTCAACCTGCTCGACATGGACATCGAGTGGAAGCCGGCCGACGGGTCTGACGAGTACGCCGAGTCCTTCGAGGCCCGCGACCGCGCCACCGGCGCGGTCAAGTGGACCGGCAGCCGCGCGGACCTCGTCTTCGGGTCCAACTCGGAGCTGCGCGCCGTCGCCGAGGTCTACGCCTCGGACGACGCCAAGGAGAAGTTCGTGCACGACTTCGTCGCCGCGTGGGACAAGGTCATGATGCTGGACCGGTACGACCTGGTCTGAGCTCGATCGGGAGCCTGAGCTCGGCGAAGACCTCCGGAAGGGGGCGGGGACCGCGGTCCCCGCCCCCTTCTTTCGTCCCGGGGCAGTGCAGTGCCCAGACCCTGCCCGCCGCGGTGTGGTGTACCGCTGGTTGACACGGCGCCCCGTCGGGGTGCAGTATCGAATCAATCCCGTTGGAAACGTTTCCAACGCCCGATCGCCACCACTTGGAAACGTTTCCAAGCGGTGGCGGGACCACAACCGAGGTACGAGCGACGATGACGTCAACACGGGCCACGCTCATGCAGGTGGCCGAGCGCGCCGGGGTGTCACTGGCCTCGACCTCCCGTGCACTGCACGGGGCGGGCGCGAGCAAGGCGATGGTCGAGCGCGTCCGGGCCGCCGCGGAGGAGCTCGGGTACAGCCCCGACGCGATCGGCCGGTCGCTGCGGATGAAGAAGACGTTCCAGGTCGCGTTCGCGGTGGCGGACATCGGCAACCCGGTCTACGTCGAGATGATGCGGGCGATCCACGAGGTCCTGGAGCCGCACGGCTACCGCGTGGTCGTGATGTCGACGGGCGACACGTCCACGTCGACGGTCGAGTTGGTGCGCAGCCTCGGCAGCGGCTTCGTGGACGGCATGATCGTGAGCCCCCTGCGCACCGACGACGCGCTGATCACCGAGATCCAGCAGGCGCCCGTGCCCGTCGTGGTGATCGGGCGCGCGATGGACGACCGCGGCATCAGCTCCGTGTCCACCGACTCCGCCGGCGGGATCGGCGAGGCGGTGCGCCACCTGCACGCCATCGGCCGCCGGCGCATCGGGTTCCTCAACGGGCCCGTCGACACGACGCCGGGCGCCTCGCGCCAGCGCGGGTTCGACGCGGTGGCGGGGGAGATCGCGGCGGAGCGCATCGAGCGCGAGGTCGCCGCCGACTTCACCGTGAGCGCCGGTCTCGAAGCCGCCCGGCGGCTGCTCGCGCGATCGCCGGAAGACCGGCTCGACGCCCTGGTCGCGGCCAACGACCTGCTCGCCATCGGCGCCATCCGCGCGGTGCGGGAGCTGGGCCTGTCGGTACCGGAGGACGTCGCCGTGACCGGCATGGACGACACCGAGATCGGCCGGGTTTTCCAGCCGAGCCTCACCAGCGTGTCCCTGGGCACGACTGAACGCGGCCGCGCCGCCGCGCGCATCATGCTGCAGCTCGCCGACGACCCGGGCCAGGCCGCGCAGCAGATCTCCGTGGGCCCGGAACTGGTGATCCGCGAATCGACGAGCGTGCCCGCGGGAGGTGCGCGATGACCGTGCGGCTGTCCCCGACCCGCCCGCGCCGGCCGCGGCCCGCCGGCCCGGCCGAGCCGCCGCGCCCCGAACCGGCGGCGCCGAAAACCGAGCGAGGTGCGCGATGACGACCCCGTCCCTGACCGAACGGGACCGCACAGGCGCGCCGGCCCCGGCTCCGAGTCCGCGCAAGCGCGCCTCGGCGCTGGCGCGCACGCGCCGGCGCGAGGCGATCGCCCTGGTGCTGCCTTCGCTGATCCCGATCCTCGTGCTCAGCGTGGCGCCGCTCGTGATCGGCATCGTGCTCGCGTTCACCCACGCGCGCCTGGTGCGCCACCCCGACTACAGCTTCGCCGGCGTCGACAACTTCGCCCGCCTCGGCGGCAACGCGCTGTTCTGGGATTCGCTGCGCATCGGTCTGATCTGGACGGTCGGCGTCACGCTGCTCCAGCTCGCCGCCGCGATGGGCCTGGCGCTGCTGCTGAATTCGGGACTGCGCCTGCAAGGCCTGACGCGCGTGCTCGCGCTCGTGCCGTGGGCGATGCCACCGGTGGTCGTGGCGATCATGTGGCAGATGATCTACTCCGCCAACGGCGGCCCGCTCAACGCGTTCCTCGGCGCGGTGGGGCTGCCGAGTGACACCAACTGGCTCGGTGACTTCTCGACCGCGCTGCCGGCGGTGATCGTCGTCGGCGTGTGGGTCGGGATGCCGCAGACCACGGTGACGCTGCTGGCCGGGCTGCAGCAGATCCCCGGCGAGCTGATCGAAGCGGCCGAAGTGGACGGGGCCGGCGCGTGGCGGCGGTTCACGGCCGTGACGTGGCCCGCGCTGCGCCCGATCGTCACGTCGATCACCTCGCTGAACTTCATCTGGAACTTCAACTCCTTCTCGCTGGTCTACGTGCTCACCGCGGGCGGACCGGGTGGCAAGACGATGGTCCCGGTGCTGTTCATCTACCTGGAGGCCTTCAAGAACCGCGAGATCGGCTACGCGGCGGCGATGGGGCTCGTCGTCGTGGTGGTGGTCGTGCTGATCCTCGCCGTGTACCTGCGGTCGCAGTTCCGCTCGGAAGACGGCGCCGCCGGCGCGGGAAAGGGGCGCTGAGCCGTGCGCTTGCTCGTTCGTCCGGCCCAGTACGTGGCGCTGGCGCTGTACATCCTGTTCCTCGGCTTCCCGTTGCTGTGGCTGATCTCGGCGTCGGTGAAGTCCTCGGGGGAGCTCAACTCGCTCACGGTGAGCCTGCTGCCGCACGAGTGGCACTGGGAGAACTACACCGAAGCCCTGACGCGCCAAGGACTTCTGCACTCGGCGTGGAACAGCCTGCTGGTCGCGCTCGCGTCCACGGTGCTGTCGATCGTGATCTCCGTGCCCGCGTCCTACGTGCTGGCGCGGCTGAAGGGCAAGGTCCGCATCGCGGGGGTCGGCTGGATCCTGGTGAGCCAGGTCTTCCCGGTGGTGCTGATCATCCTGCCGCTGTTCCTGATCCTGCGGACGCTCGGGCTGGCCGACAACCTCGTCGGGCTCACGCTCGTGCACACCACGTACATGCTGCCGTTCGCGTTGTGGATGCTGCAGGGTTACGTGGCCGCGATCCCCACGGAACTCGAGGAAGCGGGGGCGATGGACGGCGCCGGCCGGTTCACCGTGCTGCGCACCATCGTCTTCCCGTTGCTGGCGCCCGGTGTGGTGGCGACGGCGATGTTCAGCTTCGTCTCGTCGTGGAACGAGTTCTTCTTCGCGCTGGTGCTGCTGCAGTCGCCGGAGAACTACACCCTGCCCATCACCTTGAACATGTTCGTGGGCGGCGAGGGCAAGACGGCCCTCGGGCCGCTCGCCGCCGGGGCCGTGCTCGCCGCGATCCCCAGCATCGTCTTCTTCAGCATCCTGCGGAAGAAGCTCACCAGCGGGCTCATGGCCGGAGCGGTGAAGGGATGACCCCGCACCGCCGGCCCGCTGAAACCCCCATACCCCCGAAGAAAACCCCGAAAGGTCGGTCGATGAAGACACGACGCGCGCTGGTCGCCGCCAGCTTGATGGTCTCCGGTCTGCTGCTCGCCGCGTGCGGCAGCGGCACTGGGGACGCGAGCGGTCCCGTCACCCTCACCTTCCAGTCCCTGTCCGACCAGCCCGCGGCGATCGCCGAGACGCAGAAGATCGTGGGCGCCTGGAACTCCTCGCACAAGGACGTCCAGGTCAAGATCGTGCAGGCGGGCTGGGACAGCGTCTACGACAAGCTGATCACCCAGTTCAACGCCGGCACCGCGCCGGACATCGTCCACTACGAGGCGGCGGGCATCGAGCCGTTCGCGGCCGACGACTACCTCGCCGACCTCACGCCGTACCTCACTCCGGAGAAGCGCGCCGACTTCCAGAAGGGCGTGCTGGACTCGGTGACGTTCGGCGGCAAGGTCGTCGCGTTCCCGACCGAGGTGCAGTCCTACGTGGTCTTCGCGAACAAGACCCTGCTGAAGCAGGCCGGCGTCGCCGTGCCCACCGGCAAGACGATGACCTGGGACCAGCTGCGCCAGATCGCCAAGGCCACCACGAAGGGCGGCAAGTACGGCCTCGGCTGGGGCCTGTCGAGCCCGACGGCCGCGTTCGTCGCGCTGGCTCCCGGCTTCGGCGGCAAGTACTTCCAGGGCACCGGTGACCAGGCGAACCTGACGGTGGGCGAGGGCGAGATGGCGCTGCCGAAGCTCGTCGACCAGATGGCGTACCAGGACCACTCGGTGCTGCCGGTGACGCTCACGCAGTCGGGTTCGAAGGCGCTCGCGCCGTTCTACGCCGGTCAGATCGCGATGACCGTGCAGGGTTCCTACCAGGCCGCGAACATCGCCAAGGACGCGCCGAAGGGCTTCGACTGGGTCGTGCTGCCCCCGCTGGCGGGCCCGGCCGGTCCGGCGCAGGCCGCGAGCCCGCAGACGCTGTCGGTGAACAAGGATTCCCAGCACGTCAAGGAGTCCGCCGAGTTCATCGACTACTTCACCAGCACCGAGAACCTGGCCGCGATGAACGAGGCCGACGCGCTGATCCCGCCCACGAACTCGGCTCGCCAGGTGCTGTCGGCGAAGCTCGCCGGCAAGACCGGCTGGGACCAGATCCTCGCGTCGGGGCAGTACATCACGTCCGCGCCGTACCTGTTCGCCAGCAAGTACCCGCAGTGGAAGGACACCGTCGCCACGCCGGCGTACCAGCAGTTCCTGGCCCAGAAGACCGACGCCGGCGGCCTCGCCACCCAGCTGCAGAACGGCTGGAAGAGCGTCACCACCAACTGACCCCTCACACAACGAACTGGGACTGGAGCGGATTCTCTTGACCTGGCTGGAAGACCGGGCCGTCGCGGTGATCACCGGCGCGGCCGTGGGCGACGCCCTCGGCGGAGCCGTCGAAGGGTGGACCCCCGAGCAGATCGAGGAGCGCCACGGCGGCCGCGTGACCGGCATCGTCGGACCCTGGTACCCGAACTGGCGTGACGCGCGGCCCATCGCGCCGTACCACAAGGGCGACGGGCACATCACCGACGACACCCTCATGACGCGGGCGATCGTCGAGGTGTACGCGAAGCGCCGGGAGCACCTCGACGCGTTCGCGGTGGCCGAGGACCTCGTGCCGCTGATGATCGGCGAACCGCGGTGGGTGCCGGAGCTGGAGTCGACGGCGCTGCTGCTGCAGCGCGTGTTCCTCGCGGAGAAGTGGATCGTGGCGCGGCTGCACTACGGGCACGTCGACCCGCGGGAGGCCGGGGTCGGCAACGTCGTCAACTGCGGTGCGGCGATGTACGTCGCGCCGGTCGGTGTGGTGAACCCGGGTGATCCCCGTGGTGCCTACGCCGAGGCGATCGACCTCACCGGTGCGCACCAGTCCAGCTACGGCCGGGAGGCCGCCGGGGTGCTGGCCGCGATGGTCGCGGCCGCGGTCGCCCCGGGCGCGACGCTCGACGACGTCACAGCGGCGGCGCTTGAGCTCGCGCACGACGGCACCGCGGCGGCGATCCGGACCGTGGTCGACGCGTTCGGCGGCACCGCGGCGGCGCCGGCCAGCGACGCGGAGGAACGCGCGCTGGCCTGGAAGGTCCGGGAAGTGGTGGAGCCGTTCGATTCGGTCGGCCCGGAGTACCGGCAGATGTCGCTCGACGCGCGGCGCCCGTCGCGGACCAAGTCGATCGAGGAGCTGCCGGCGGCGCTGGCGTTCGTGCTCGCGCACCGCGGCGACTTCCGCGGCGCCGTGCTCGCGGCCGTGAACTACGGCCGCGACGCGGACTCGATCGCCGCCATGGCCGGGGCGATCTGCGCGGGCCTGGGCGGCGCGGCCGTGGTGCCGGCCGAGTGGCTCGACCCGATCAGCGAGGCCAGCCGCATGGACGTCGCCGAGACCGGGCACCTGCTGGCGGCGGCCGCGGCCGACATCGTGCGGGCCGACCGCGAGCGGGCGCAGGCCCGGCTCAAATCGCTCGACGGGCTGGACGCCGCTCCGATGTCTCTTGTGGACAGTACGGGCACCGCGGGCACAGTGAGCACGGTGGAGGGCTCGTGAGGCTCACCTGGGCCCAGCCCGAGGACCTGCTGGCGCACGAGTTCGTCCAGGCCGCCGCGGAGGGCAAGGACGTTTCGGTGGTGCGCGAACGCTGGGTGGCGGCGGGCGGCGATCCCGTCCCCGCCGTGAGCGGCGCCGGGCCGGTCCCGGCGCCGCCCGCCCTGCGGGAGCTCGCGCGCACGCTGCTCGCCGAGCTGGCGCAACTGCCGGCCGCACTGTCGCCGGCCGAGCCGGACGAGTGGGCCGCGATCGAAGCCCTGCTCCCGGCCGCCCCGGAACTGCCGAGAGGACTGCGTGACGGTCGGGTGCTCGGCGCGTGGACGGGCCGGGCCGCGGGCTGCCTGCTCGGCAAGCCCGTGGAGAAGATCCCGCGCGAGGGCATCGAGGAGATCCTGCGCGCGACCGGCCGCTGGCCGCTCGAGCGGTGGTTCACGGCGGTCGGGCTGCCCGCCGACGTCGCGGCGCGCTGGCCGTGGAACCGGCGCTCGGCGAAGACCTCGCTCGAGGAGAACATCCACGGGATGCCCGAGGACGACGACCTCAACTACCCGATGCTGGCGCTGACCCTGCTGGAGACGCACGGCCGCGGGTTCACCACCGACGACGTCGCGCAGCTGTGGCTCGACAACCTCCCGGCCGGGCGCGTGTTCACGGCCGAGCGGGCGGCCTACCGCAACATCCTCGACGCGCGGCCGGTGCCCGAGACCGCCACGTACCTCAACCCGTTCCGCGAGTGGATCGGCGCGCTGATCCGCACCGACGTGTTCGGCTGGGTGTCGCCGGGTGAAGTGCGCGGCGCGGCGCGGCTCGCGTGGACCGACGCGCGGCTGAGCCACACGCGCAACGGCGGCTACGGCGCGATGTGGGCCGCCGCGCTGGCTTCGGCCGCGATGGTGTGCGCCACCGTCGACGAGGTGCTCGACGCGGCGGCCACGGTGCTCCCGCCGGGCAGCCGGCTCGCCGAAGCCGTGCGCCTCGGCCGGGCGGCGGCTCGTGAAGGCGACGTGCGCGCCGGACTCGACCGGCTCCACGCGGCCTACGGCGACCTGCACTGGGTCCACGTGCTCGGCAACGCCGCGGTGATCGCCTACGCCCTGGCCAAGGGCGGCGGCGAGTTCGGGCCGAGCGTCTCGATCGCCGTCACGGCGGGCTGGGACACCGACTCCGCGGCCGCGACCGTCGGCGGGGTCGTCGGTGCCCTGCGCGGGGTCGAGGGCATCGGCGAGCAGTGGGTGGCTCCGCTGGAGGGCCGGATCGCGACGTCGCTGCCCGGCGGCGAGCAGAAGATCGCCGACCTCGCGGCGCGCACGATCGCGCTCGCCGCGCCGGAGCGCGTGTCGTGACCGGAACCGTGGTCGTGGTCGGGTCGGCCAACGCCGACCTGGTCGTCGACGTGCCGCGGCCGCCGCGGGCCGGGGAGACGATCCTCGGCGGGCGACTGCGGCGCAGTCCCGGCGGCAAGGGCGCGAACCAGGCTGTGGGAGCCGCGCTGGCCGGGGGAGCGCACACGACGTTCATCGGCGCCCTCGGGGAGGACGAGGCCGCGGACCTGATCCTGCTGTCGCTCGGCGGCACGGGTGTGCGGACCGACCTCGTTGCCCGCACGAAAACGCCGACCGGCACGGCGTTCGTGACCGTGTCCCCCGACGGCGAGAACGCGATCGTCGTGGCGCCGGGCGCGAACGAGCACGTGCGCATCGGCGAGGCGGAAGCCGCGCGGATCGCGGCGGCCGACGTGGTGCTGGCGCAGCTGGAGATCCCCCTCGACGTGGTGCGCGCCGCCGCGGCCGCCCGCAACCCCGGCGCGCTGCTGGTGCTCAACGCCGCGCCCTCGCGGGTGCTGCCGGACGACGTCTGGGCGGCGCTCGACGTGCTCGTGGTCAACGAGCACGAAGCCGCGGACCTCGGTGGTAGCGCCGAAGAACTGCTGAAGCGGGTGCCGGCCGTCGTGGTCACGCTGGGCGGCGACGGCTGTCTCGTCGCCGAACGCGGCCGGGAACCGGTGCGGGTGCCCGGGATCCGGGTGACCACAGTGGACACCACCGGCGCCGGCGACACGTTCTGCGGCGTGCTCGCCGCCGGGCTCGCCCAGGGCCGGCCGCTGGCCGCCGCCGCCCGGCTGGCCTGCGTGGCCGGCGCGCTCGCCGTCACGCGGCCCGGCGCGCAGGCCGCCGTTCCCACCGCCGAAGAGGTCGCGGCTCTCGCGGCCGGAGAAAAGGTGTGATGACCGCCCCGTTCGACCCCCTCGTGCCGCGTCCGATCGACCGGCCCGCCGACGTTCCCCTCGGGCCGCTCACCGCCGAGCAGCTCGAAGCGCTGGACGAAGCCAAGATCTTCGCCGCGCCGGACGATCCCGCCGACCGGCCCGCGTGGCGCGCCCGCCTGCGCGAGTGGCGCGAGGACTCGCGCCGCCGCCACGGCTACACCGGCGAGGCCTACGACCGGCCCGGCGCCGCGTGGGCCGCGCGCTGCCACACCGTCGCGCAGGTCTGGCTGTGGGACGAGCTGCTGTACTCCTTCGCGGATGGCGAGTTCACCCCCGGACGCTTCCTCGCCGACGCGCGCGAACGCTTCGGTGGCCTGGACGCGGTCGTGCTGTGGCACGCCTACCCGGTGATCGGGCTCGACGACCGCAACCAGTGGGACTTCTACCGCGACGTCCCCGGCCTGCGGGAGCTCATCACCGCGTTGCACGACGCCGGACTGCACGTGTTCGTGGACTACAACCCGTGGGACGTCGGCACCCGCCGCGGCGAGGACGACCTGACGGAGCTCGCGGCGCTCGTCGCGGACTTCGAGGCGGACGGCGTTTTCCTCGACACCCTCAAGAAGGCCGAACCGGGTTTCGTCGAACGGCTCGAAGCCGCCCGGCCCGGCCTGGTGCTGGAAGGCGAGTCGAAGCTGCCGGTCGAGCGGATCGCCGACCACACGGCGTCGTGGGCGCAGTTCTTCGCCGATTCGGCCGTGCCCGGCGTGCTGCGCGCGCACTGGTACGAACGGCGGCACATGCAGCACCACGTGCGCCGCTGGCACCGCGACCACTCCGAAGAACTGCAGTCGGCGTGGCTCAACGGCGCCGGCGTGATGGTGTGGGAGGTCGTGTTCGGCGTGTGGGTCGGCTGGTCCCGCCGCGACGCCGCGACCGTGCGGCGCGTGGTGACCGTCCAGCGCGCCGCCGGCGACCTGCTGCTGGGCGGCGAGTGGACGCCGCTGGCCGAGCTGACACCCGAAGCCGACGCCGCCGGGGTGTACGCGGCCAGCTGGCAGCGCGACGGCGTGACTCTGTGGACGCTCGTCAACCGGGGCACGCAGGACTTCACCGGCGACGTGCTGCCCGCCGGGCCCGGCAAGGTGCTCGACTTGCTGGGCGGCGTGCCCGGTCGCGGGATCGGCGCCGTGCTGCACCTCGCCGACGGCACACCGGAACCCGCGTGGCTGCCGGAACTGCGCGAGGCGCTGCGCGCCGCGCCGCACGACCCCGAGGCCCGGTTCCCGCACCGCCTAGCCGAACGCGTCCGTCCACAACGGACATCGGGGGTGCCCGAGGCGGGCGCCGTCGTGGTCCCCGCCGGACCGTACGTGCTGACCGTCCGCTACCGCGCCCGCGAGACCGGCATGTACCAGGGCGCGCCGTACGTGGACGAGTGGAAGCCGTTGCCGCCGCGGCTGCACGACGCGCGCACGCTCCAGCGTTCCGGTTCGCTGGCCGGCGCCGTGTCGGTCGCCGCCACCGAGGTGACCAACGCGCAGTTCGCGGAGTTCCTCGCCGCCACGGGGTACCGGCCCGCGCAGCCGCACCGGTTCCTCGCGCACTGGACCGGCGGTGGCCCGGCCCGGCCCGGCGAGCCGGTGACGTATGTGGATCTCGACGACGCCCGCGCGTACTGCGCGTGGCGCGGCGGCCGGCTGCCCACCGAGGACGAATGGCAGCTCGCGGGGGAGACCGGCGGAGTGCGCCGCGGCGAACCCGCCGTGTGGAACTGGACCGAGAGCGAGCACTCCGACGGACGCACGCGGTTCGTGCTGCTCAAGGGCGGCAGCGATTACCGGGCCGAGGGCTCCGAGTGGTACGTCGAAGGCGGCCGCCACGCGCCCGACGTCAGCGTGAAACTCCTGCTGCCCGGTCTCGGTCTCGCGCGCGGCGCGACGGTCGGGTTCCGGTGCGCGTGGGACGGGGAGGTGCGGGCGTGACGACGACCCGGGACGCCGCCGACGGCGCGCTGGCCGGTCTGCGCGTGGTGGACGCGTCGACGCTGTTCGCGGGCCCGATGGCCGCGATGCACCTGGGCGACATGGGCGCCGACGTGATCAAGGTCGAGCACCCGCGCCGGCCCGATCCCTCGCGCGGCCACGGTGTCGCGAAGGACGGCGTGAACCTGTGGTGGAAAACTCTGGGGCGCAACAAGCGCACCGTCACCGCCGACCTCGGCAGCGAAGGCGGGCGTGAGGTGTTCCTCGCGCTGGCCGAGCAGGCCGACGTGGTGATCGAGAACTTCCGCCCCGGCACGCTGGAACGATGGGGGCTGGGCTACGCCGAGCTCTCCGCGCGCAACCCGCGGCTCGTGCTCGCGCGCGTCACCGGCTTCGGCCAGTTCGGCCCGTACCGGTCGCGGCCCGGCTTCGGCACGCTCGCCGAGGCGATGAGCGGGTTCGCGGCCACGACCGGGGAACCGGACGGCCCGCCGACGCTGCCACCGTTCGGGCTCGCCGACGGCATCGCGTCGCTGGCCACCGCGTACGCGATCATGGTCGCGCTGTCCGCGCGGGTGACGAGCGGGCGCGGCCAGGTCGTGGACACGGCGATCATCGAGCCGATCCTCGCGATGCTCGGACCGCAGATCACGCGGTGGGACCAGCTGCGCACCGTCCAGCCGCGCACGGGGAACCGGTCCATCAACAACGCGCCGCGCAACACCTACCGCACCGCCGACGGGCAGTGGGTCGCCGTGTCGACTTCGGCCCAGTCGGTGGCCGAACGCGTGGTGCGGCTCGTCGGGCGCCCGGACCTGGTCGAGCAGCCGTGGTTCGCCCGGGGCGCCGATCGCGCGCAGCACGCGGACGAGCTCGACGAAGCCGTGGGCGGCTGGATCGCGCAGCGCACGCGCGAGGAAGTCGTCGCCGCGTTCGAGGAAGCGCAGGCGGCGGTGGCGTCGATCTACGACGCCGCCGACATCGTCGAGGACCCGCAGTTCCGGGCGCTGGGCACGATCCACGAGATCGACGACCCCGAGCTGGGCCCGATGCTCATGCAGGGCCCGCTGTTCCGGCTGTCGGACAACGCCGGCGTCATCGGCTTCACCGGCCGCGCGCACGGCGCCGACACCGACGGTGTGTTGAAGGAACTCGGGTTTTCCGCCGAGCGGATCGCCTCGCTGCGCGAGGAGGGGGCCGTATGAAAACGCCGGCGCTGACGCTGCTCTACGTGCCGGCCGACCGGCCCGAGCGCGTCGGGAAGGCCCTCGCGTCGGAGGCCGACGTCGTGCTCGTCGACCTCGAAGACGCCGTCGCGCCCGCGCACAAGGACGCGGCGCGCGCGAACGTCGTGCGGCTGCTGGGCGAGGAGGCCGGGGACCGCGCGGTGCAGGTGCGGATCAACCACCCGAGCACGCCGTGGCACGCGGCGGACGTCGCGGCGCTCGCAGGGCTGCCGTTGCCGGTGGGGGTCCGGGTGCCGAAGGTCGAGTCGCCCGCGGAGGTCCTGGCGCTGGCCGCCGCGGTACCCGGGCGCGACCTGCACCCGCTGATCGAGTCGGCGCTCGGCGTCGAACGGGCGCTGGAGATCGCGACCGCGTCACCGCAGGTCGCGTCGATCGGCCTCGGTGAGGCCGACCTGCGCTCCGACCTGGGCATCGACGACGAGGCCGGCCTGACGTGGGCCCGCAGCCGCGTGATCGTCGCGGCGCGGGCCGCGCGGCTGGTGCCGCCCGCGATGTCGGCGTACCCCAACGTCCGCGACCTGGACGGGCTCGCAGCGTCGTGCCGGGCCGGGCGGGCGCTCGGCTTCCGCGGCCGCACGGCGATCCACCCCGCCCAGCTCGCGACGATCCGCGCGGCGTTCCTGCCGAGCCCGGAGGAGGTGGCGCGCGCGAGCGAGGTCCTCGCCCGCGTCGCCGACGCCACCGCCGCCGGCGTCGGCGCGATCGCCCTGACCGACGGGACGTTCCTCGACGTCGCGATGGTCGAGCGCGCTCGCGCGGTGCTGGCCCTGGCGGGCGCCTAGCGCGTGTCCGGTAAGTGGTTGACCTGGGTTTCTGGTAGCCATGCGCGGTGGTTGGTCGCGGTGAGCTGACGGACAAGGCGTGGGCGGCGATTGAGCCGTTGCCGCCGCGGCAGGGCGGTGGCCGGCAGTGGCGGGATCACCGTCACGGCATCAACGCGATCCTGTCGAAACTCCGCACCGGCGCCCCGTGGGTGCTGCCGCTGCTGGACGGCATCCGTGTCGCCAACGACGGTGCCGGCCGGAGACGGTGATCGCGGACAAGGCCTACTCGCATCCCTCGACCCGCGAGGCGATGCAGAGCCGGCGGATCAGGTTCATCAGCCCGGAACGATCTGGCTCCGCTGACTTACCGGACAGCACCTAGCTTGAGTTTTAACCTGTTTGGCGGGGTCGTGGGTTGCTCGACTTGGTGTTCTTGCCGTGCTGGGATTTTCGGGTGTTCGTGCTGGTGATGGTATAGACGTCGTGGCGTGACGCG
>NZ_JBITBT010000015.1:0-203546 GCF_044452505.1 Amycolatopsis sp. NPDC051903
CGCACCGATCCGCCACACAATCCAGCATGCGATGCACTGGTCGAAATGGCGACGAACCAGCCAAGCCCGAGCACGTGCCAGCCACTACCAACGACGCGGCCATCACGAAGTGTTGTTGCAGTACTAAGTGAACAACCGCAGCACGTGGGGAGAAAGAGGCAGGGACAAGGCGGTCTCTGCTGTGGCCCACGTGAACGCGTCGTGTTCCGACGGGTTCAGCGTGACCGCGCCATGGGGAGCGGGTTCGGTGGCGGTGTACACGCGGGCGCGGATGGTCAAGGGGCGGCGCCGGCGAGGTCGGGCCAGGAGAGGCGCGCGCGTTCGCCGGCGAGGCGCACGCGCAGGCCCGTCTCTTCGGCGACCTCGCGCACGGCGGTGGCTTCCGGTGCCTCGCCGGGTTCGGCGGTGCCGCCCGGGAGTTCCCAGTGTTCGCCGAGGAAGGTGCCGGGGGTGCGGCGCAGGAGGAGGACCGTCGTGCCGCGCGGGAGCCACGCGTAGGCGAGGAGTTTGGTCACGAAAGCCCGCCGTCGCTGGTCAGGACGCGGCCCGTGAGCCAGCCGCCGTCGGGGCCGCACAGGAAGGAGACGAGGTTGGCGCAGTCGGCGGGGGTGCCGAGGCGGCCGAGGGGTGTGCGGTCGACGAGCGCGGTGCGCAGCGGGGCGTCCAGCCAGCCCGTGTCGGTCGGGCCGGGGTTGACGGAGTTGGCCGTGATGCCGAGGTGGCCGAGTTCCCGCGCGGCGGCGACGATGAGCCGGTCCAAGGCGCCTTTGCTGGCGCCGTAAGGAACGTTGCCGGCCACGTGATCACTGGTCAGCGCGACGATCCGGCCCGCGCCGTGCGGACCGCGGTAGCGGGTGGCGAACTCGCGCATCAGCAGCCAGCTCGCGCGCGTGTTCACGGCGAAGTGGCGGTCGAAGCTGTCGATCGGGGTGTCGAGGAAACCGGAGTCGACGGATTCGCAGTGGGCGAGGACGAGGGCCCGCACGTCGCCGAGTTCGGTGACCAAGGAGGAGAAGAGCGCGCCGGGCGTGGCGGGGTCCTCGAGGTCGGCCTCGAGCTCGAACGAACCCACGCCGGGGCGGGTTTCGTCGGCGCCCCACGGCATCCGGGCGTCGTAGGCGCCCCAGTACGAGCACGCCACGGTCCAGCCGTCGGCCATCAGTCGGGTGGCGATCGCTGCACCGATGCCCGCGCGGCGGCCGACGCCGGTGACCAGTGCTACCGGCTTACTCTTCAACGGCTCCGCCCACGGCGCGCAGGTGTTCGCGGAACGTCAGCGCCGGGTTGTCCGCGCGGGTTCGCAGGAATTCGGCGAACCGCACTTGTTCGCGCAGCGTCGTGCCGCCGCGGATGAGGTCGGCCTGGCGGCGCTCGGTGTCGCGGATGGACTCCGCGAGCCGGAACACGTCGTCGGCCTCCGCGGCGGGCACGAACACCACGCCGTCGTCGTCGCCGAACACCAGGTCGGCCGGGGTGACCTCCCACGGGCCGACCCGCGCGGAGTCGAGCGCGTCCGCCGGCCGCGAGGTGAGCGACAGCGGTCCCGTCGGGATCGAGCCGAGGCTGAACACGGGCAGCCCGATCGCGCGCAGGTCCGCGGAGTCGCGGTGCAGGCCCCAGATCACGATGCCGGCCGCGCCCGCCGTCGCCGCCTCGATCGCCACGAGGTCGCCGACGCAGCTCTCGTCGAGGCGCCCGCCGTTGTCGACCACGAGCACGTCGCCCGGTTCGGCGCCGCCCAGCGCTTCGAGGAACACGTCGACGCTGCCCACGTGCCGCGCCGGCAGCACCCGCCCGGCCACCCGGCCGCCGGGCACCGTCGAGTGCGTGCCGGCCGGCGCGCACCGCACCTGCAGCCGCGCCCGGATGCACCCGTCGGTGAGGTGCGCGGTGGTCAGCGCCTCGAACCGGCGGTGCAGTTCGCCGTTGTCCATCGTCAGGCCTTTCTCGCCGCGAGCTGGAACACGTTGCCGGACGGGTCCCGCACCATCGCGCGGAAGTCGCCGTACGGGGTTTCGCGCGGCGCTTCCACCGACGTGCCGCCCTGCGCCAGCGCGCGGGCGTACGTGCCCGCGACGTCGGCGACGTAGACGTACAGGAACGCCGGGAACTCGTCCCGCTCCGCCGACACGCCCGACACCAGCACGAGCGAGTCGCCGACCCGGACCTCGGCCGGACCGTGCTCGGGCGTGGTGGCGGTGGCCGCGAAGACCGCGACCAGGAACGCGACGGCCGCCGCCGGGTCGGCGACCACCATCCGGGGCGTCACACTGCGGTAGCTCATCCGGCGAGCCAACCGCGTCCGCCGCGGCCGCGCAACGTGATTCGCAAGTCCACGACGTCGTTGCCGGATTCACGCATTCGGGTCCGCTCAACCGGAATCGGCGCGCGCCGAAGCCGGCAGACGGCCAGTCCGGGCACCGCGATCGCCCATTTCCCGAGGAAACCGGCACGCGCTTCACGGCGAATGCCTTTCCCCGGCAGCGTTCCCGCTGCCCGCGGCAGGACCTCGGCCGCGCCATCCGCGGGCTGCTGACGCCCCACTCCCCAAACCCGCCATAAGTTGCGAACAGGACTTAACGCACCACTGTGCTTTGGTGTGATTATCCCCTTTCGCGAGTTTCTGGTTGAAGTCCTGGTGAATTCCCGGGCGGGGAGTGGTCTCGACCCCCTGTTTCTTCACTTTCCGCACGCATAATTCCCTCCCGGTAGTCCGAACGAGTGGCAGGAGAGTGTGCGTGCCGGGGTCTGTACGTACCCGCTGGATGGTCGGGACCGCCGGCGTGCTGGTGGTCGCGGCTGCCGTGGGAATCGCATTCGCGGTCTGGCCCGACGGTGCCTCTGCGCAGGATCCGGAGATCCAGATCTCCCGCTCCGACTGTGGTCAGGGCTGGACGGACCCCAAGCCGGGTCCGCAAACCTTCCACTTCCACAACACCGGCGCGGTGACGTCCGAAGTGGATCTGATCGACCCTAAGACGGGCGTGATCTACGGCGAGGTCGAGGGGCTCGGCACCGGCACGACCCGGCCGATGTCGGTGACACTCGGTAATGGAACCTACGCCTTCCGATGCTTGCCGGAGGACTCCTCCGCGATCGTGGGCCCGGCCACGACGGTGAGTGGCGGCACCGAGCGCGGCCCCGGCGTCGCGGCCGTGACCCAGAACGACCTGTTGCAGCCACTGAAGGTCTACGAAGCCAAGGTCACCCAGGGCCTCGACCAGCTGGTCACGGATGTCGGTGCACTCAAAGACGCCGTGCACCGAGGCGACCGCACCGCGAGCGAGTCCACCTGGCTCACCGCACACCTCACCTACGAGCGCCTCGGCGCCGCGTACGACGCGTTCGGTGACTCCGACGGCGCGATCAACGGGACCACCGCCGGCTTGCCCGGCGGCACGAGCGACCCGGACTTCACCGGCTTCCACCGCCTCGAACACGGCCTCTGGCACAACGAGGACATGGGCTCGCTCGGCGCCGTCGCCGACAAGCTCGCCACGGACGTGCAAAACCTGCGCACCGCGTTCCCCAACAGCCAGGTCGACGCGGGCGACCTCGGCCTGCGCGCCCACGAGATCGTGGAGAACTCCCTGCAGTTCGAGCTCACCGCCAAAACCGACTACGGCAGCGGCACCAACCTCGCCACCACGCGGGCCAACCTCGACGGCGTGCAGACGGTGCTCGACGTGCTGCGCCCCGTCCTCGCCCCGCGCTATCCCGAACTGTCCGGTGTGGACAGCTGGCTGAAGCGGACGGAAGCGACGCTGGACGCGGCCCGCCGGCCCGACGGTTCGTGGCCTCCGGTGTCCGCGCTTTCCCAGCCGCAGCGCGAAAAGATCAACGCCGACGTCAGCGAGCTCACCGAGCGGCTCGCCCCGATCGCGGCCATCGCCGAGCCCAGGAGGGTTTCGTGACCGCCAACCACCGGGAGCCGGCCGAGTCCTCGCGCCGCACCTTCCTGCGCCGCACCGTCGTCGGTGCGGGTCTCACGGCCGTCGCGGGCGCGGGGGCCGGCACGGTCGCCGCGAGCGCCGCCGGTTCCGGCCCTGCCACCGTGCCGTTCCACGGCGACCGCCAGGCCGCGATCGTGCGCCAGCCGCCCGCGCAGGCCGTCGTCGCGTCGTTCGACGTGACCGCCGAGAACAAGGGCGAGCTCACCGACCTGTTCAAAGAGATCACCGACCGGGCGCGGTTCCTCACCACCGGCGGCGCGCCGGCGGCGCTGGGCATCACCGCGCCGCCCGCCGATTCCGGTGTGCTCGGCCCGGTCGTGCCGCCCGGGAACCTCGGTGTGGTCCTCGGCGTCGGCTCGTCGCTGTTCGACGACCGCTACGGCCTCGCGGCGAAGAAACCCAAGAAGCTCAAGCCGATGACGATGTTCCCCAACGACGCGCTGGACGACGCCCAGTGCCACGGGGACCTGTCGCTCACGCTCTCGGCCGACTCCACCGACACCGTGCTCCACGCGTTGCGCGACATCACCCGCGCCACCCGCGGCGGGATGCAGTTGCGCTGGAAGGTGAACGGGTTCGCGTCGCAGCCGCGCCCGTCCGGCACCCCGCGCAACCTGATGGGTTTCAAGGACGGCATCGCGAACCCCGTCGAGCCCGAGTTCGACCACCTCGTGTGGCTGGGCGACGGCAGCGGTGAACCCGCGTGGACGAAGGGCGGCACGTACCAGGTGGTGCGGCTGATCCGGATGCTCGTGGAGTTCTGGGACCGCGTGTCGCTCACCGAGCAGGAGAACATGTTCGGCCGCCGGCGCGACACGGGTGCGCCGCTCGACGGCGCGAACGAGCAGGACGTGCCGCGCTACGCCGACGACCCCGTCGGCACCGTCATCCCGCTCACGAGCCACATCCGCCTGGCCAACCCTCGCAAGCCGGAGACGGATTCCAGCCGGATCCTGCGCCGCGCCGTCAACTACGACCGCGGCGTGGACAGCAACGGCAACCTGGACATGGGCCTGATCTTCACCTGCTACCAGCAGGACCTCGAGCGTCAGTTCGAGGCGGTCCAGAAGCGGCTCATCGACGAGCCGCTGGTTGATTACATCTCCCCGTTCGGTGGCGGTTACTTCCTGGCGCTGCCCGGGGTGACCGGTTCCGACGACCACTACGGCCGGGCGTTGCTCGCCTGACCGTGGCTTTCCCGAAGTGCAGTTCCCACCAGATCACCGATCAGGAGGATTCCCCAGTGGACAAAGGAATCGGCAGACGGCGGCGCCACACGCGGCGCCTGCTCGGTGCCGGTGCGCTCGCCTCGGCCGCGGCCCTGGCGATCGTCACCGGCTCCGCGGCGACGTCGGCGGATGCGCAGCCGCTGCACGCCCTTCCCGCGTCGTGGATGCCGACGCTCACCCCGATCAAGCACGTCGTGGTGATCTTCGGCGAGAACATCTCGTTCGACCACTACTTCGGGACCTACCCGAACGCGACCAACGAGAACGGCACGCCGTTCAAGGCCGCGAAGAACACCCCGAAGGTCAACGGCCTCGACAAGAAGCTGCTGACGAACAACCCCAACGCCTACGACCCGAAGCGCCTCAGCCCCGACCAGGCGCTGACCTGCGACCAGAACCACTCCTACGGTGCTGAGCAGGCGGCGTTCAACGGCGGCAAGATGGACAAGTTCGTCGAGAAGACCGAGACCGACAAGTGCACGGGCCAGCCGATCCTCTTCGGCGAGCCGGGCCTGGTCATGGACTACTACGACGGCAACACCGTCACCGGCATGTGGAACTACGCTCAGAACTACGCGATGAGCGACAATTCCTACAACACGGTGTTCGGCCCGTCCACCCCCGGCGCCGTCAACCTGATCTCGGGCCAGACACACGGGGTTCAGGCGGTCACGTCGGTCACGCACCAGCCGACGTCGGACTCGTACGTGGTCGCGTCGCCCGACGCCAACGGCGTCGGCACGGTCATCAACGACCCGGACCCCGCGTGGGACGACTGCGCGGACAAGAACCACACGGCCACCGAGAACCTCGCCTCGATGCAGGGCAAGAACATCGGTGACCTGCTCAACCAGCGCCACGTGACCTGGGGCTGGTTCCAGGGTGGGTTCAAGCCGACCGGCACCCAGAACGGGTTCGCGGTCTGCGGTGCGCAGCACAACAACGTCGGCGGCATCCCGGTGACGGACTACAGCCCGCACCACGAGCCGTTCCAGTACTACAAGTCGACGGCGAACCCCAAGCACCTCCCGCCGTCGTCGGTGCAGGCCATCGGTCAGACCGACCAGGCCAACCACCAGTACGACACGACCGACTTCGACGCTTCGCTGAAGGCCGGCTCGATGCCCGCCGTGAGCTTCCTCAAGGCCCCGGCCTACCAGGACGCCCACGCGGCCAACTCCGACCCGCTCGACGAGCAGCAGTTCGTGGTCAGCGAGATCAACAAGATCCAGCAGTCGCCGGAGTGGAAGTCCACGGCGATCGTCCTCGCCTACGACGACTCGGACGGCTGGTACGACCACCAGTCCTCGACCATCATCAACGGGTCGCAGGACGCCGCGCAGGACCAGTCGGTCTGCACGGGGACGAAGACCACCCTGGGCAAGTACGCCGACCGCTGCGGTTACGGCCCGCGCCTGCCGCTGCAGGTCATCTCGCCCTACAGCAAGGTGAACTTCGTGGACCACACCCGCACGGACCAGACCTCGGTGCTGCAGTTCGTCGAGGACAACTGGTTCACCGGCCGCATCGGCGACTCGTCGTTCGACTCGCGCGCCGGCGGGCTGTGGAACATGTTCAACTTCAAGCACCCGCAGGCGGACAAGGTCGCGCTCGACCCGAAGACGGGCGCTGTCGTGAAGAACGGGCACCACTGAAGCAGCTAGTCAGTTCGCTTGATCCGAAGGCCACCGGGTTTGCGAATCCGGTGGCCTTCGGCCGTTCCCGGGGTCGTGCGCGGCGGTTCCGGTGCCGGCCCTCGTAGGGGAGTCTCTCCGGTACGACGCCTGGCCAGATAACCAACCAACTGGTTAGGTAGTAGACGGAGGTGGTTCCCGTGTCAGGACCGTTCGTTTTCATCGCCACGAATCGGGTGCGCGAGGGCAAGCTGGAGGCCGAGAAGAACCGCGTGCCGGGGTGGGTGCGGTTCATCGACGAGCGCGAGCCGCGGGTCCTCGGGTTCCACGAGTACCTCAGCGAAGACGGCACGGAAGTCGAGTACGTGCAGATCCACCCGGATGCCGCGTCGTTCGAGCACCACCTGGCGGTGCTCGCGGCGGAGGCGAACGAGTCCTACCGCGAAACCCTCGAGGCGACCACGGCCATCCGCGTCTACGGCGAGCCCACCCAGCCGATCCTGGACCTGCTCCACGCCTTCGCCGGCGAAGGCGTGCCGATCACCGTGTTCCCGCAGCACCTGGGCGGCTTCCAGCGCGCCTGAGCACGCACCGGGTGTCTTCTGGTCTGCTGGAGGGCGTATTTCCGGTTGGGGTGTCGGTGTGCGCCGGTGGGGTCGGCGGGTCGCGGGTGGTGTTGGCGGGGTGGCTGGGTGTCTTCCGGTCCGCCGGAGGGCGTATTCCCGGTGCGATTTCGCGCCGGAAGGACACAGAACGGAAAATGCCCCTTGCGCCAGGGGTACCGGCACTGGTCAAATCCCCGCCATGTCGACGTGGGCCGAAACGGAGCGACTGCTGTTGCGCCCGTTCACGCCCGCCGACGCCGGGGCGCTCGTGGCACTCCTCGGTGATCCCCAGGTGATGCGCCACATCGACGACGGCCGGCCGCTGCCGCCCGAAGTCGTGGTGGGGCGGACGCTTCCGGGGTTCCTGGCGGAATACCGCGACTTGCCCGCGGGGCACGGTTGTTTCGCCGCGGAGAATTCGGCGACGGGTCAATTCGCCGGCTGGTTCTCCGTGCGGCCGGCGACGCCTCGCGCGCTCGAAGGCGGTGGCGCGGAAGTCGGATACCGGTTGCTGCCGTCGGTGTGGGGGCGGGGATTCGCGACGGAAGGCCTGCGTGCGGTGGTCCGGAAGGCATTCGCGGAACTGGGTGCCGAGCGGGTCGTCGCGGCGACGATGGTGATCAACACCCGTTCCCGGCGGGTGCTGGAGAAGGTGGGCCTCAAGCTGGTGCGCACGTTCTTCCCCGAGTGGCCCGATTACCTGGAAGGCGCGGAACACGGCGCTGTCGCGTACGCGCTGACCGGACAGGAATGGGCGTCCAGCGCCGCGGCGCATTAGTCGACACGATAAGGTTCCCCCAGGCACGTCCTGTAGAAGGTGAAGGAACGCGAACCATGGCGCAGAAGGTTCACGTCGAGATGGTGGACGACATCGACGGCAGCATCGCCGATCAGACCGTCCCCTTCAGCCTCGACGGTGTGAATTACGAGATCGATCTGTCCGAAGACAACGCTGCCGCGCTCCGCGATGAACTGGCGCGGTACGTGGCTGCTTCGCGTCGCGTCGGCGGGCGCAAGGTGCGGATGGCCGCCGGGCAGGCACCGCGGGCGACGTCGTCGGCCGCCGACCGGGAGCGCAACCGCCTCATGCGCGAATGGGCCGAGGAGAACGGGTTCAAGGTCTCCGACCGCGGCCGTCTCCCCGCCGAAATCGTGAAGGCGTTCGAGGAGCGCGAAGAGGAGATCGAGGTCGAAGAGGCCCCCGTCAAGCCGGTCCGCAAGCGCGCGCCGCGCAAGAAGGCCAACGCCTGAGCCGAGCTTCCGCGAAAGGGGTCCGTCACGGTCGTGACGGACCCCTTCGGCGTTTCCGGGACACCGCACACGGCCGAACCGGCCGGTCGGTTCAGGTGACTTAGGCGACAGTCGAGTTCTCGCGCGCGAGAGGTAGGGTAGCCAAGCCTAATGTCCTGTGAGCGAAGGTAACCGACTGTGGCTGACCGAGCCCGCCCGAGAACGTTCTCCCTCACGGCGGGTCTCGTGGTGCTGCTGGTTGCGCTCGTGCTCGTCGTCGTGCTGAGCATCGCCGTGGGGTCGCGCGGGTTGTCGTTCGCGACGGTGCTGGACTCGCTGTTCCACTACGACGCCTCGAACCCCGATCACCTCGTGGTGCACGAACTCCGCCTGCCGCGCACGCTCGCCGGCGTGCTCGCGGGTGTCGCACTGGGACTGTCCGGCGCGATCATCCAAGGCGCCACGCGAAACCCGCTCGCCGATCCGGGCCTGCTCGGCGTCAACGCGGGTGCCGCGCTGTTCGTGGTGCTCGGCATCAGCACGCTCGGTATCAGCAGCGTCACCGGATACGTCTGGTTCGGTTTCGCGGGTGCGGCCGCCGCCGCTGTTGTCGTCTACGGCATCAGCGCGCTCGGCCGGGTCGGGGCCACGCCGGTGAAACTCGCGCTCGCCGGCGCGGCGGTAACGGCGGCGCTGCAGTCGGTGACGAGCGGCCTGCTGCTCACCGACTCGACCACGTTCGACCAGTTCCGCTTCTGGCAGGTCGGTTCCCTGACCGGACGCGACGCGGCGACGATCTCGCAGGCCGTGCCGTTCATCGTCGTCGGCGTCGTGCTCGCCCTGGTTTCCGCGCGGATGCTCAACGCGCTCGCGCTGGGGGAGGACACGGCCCGCGCGCTGGGCCAGAACGTGCCGCTGGCGCGGGCGATCTGCGCGCTCGCGGTGGTCGTCCTCTGTGGATCGGCGACGGCGATCGCCGGCCCGATCGCGTTCGTCGGCCTGACCGTGCCCCACGTCGCGCGGCTGATCACCGGGCCCGACCACCGCTGGCTGCTGCCGTACTCGGCGTTGCTGGCGCCGCTGCTGCTGCTCGTGTCCGACGTGGTCGGTCGCGTGATCGCGCGGCCGGCGGAGGTGCAAGTGGGTGTGGTGACGGCCGTGGTCGGTGCGCCGGTGTTCATCGTGCTGGTGCGCCGCCGGAAGCTGGTGAAGGTGTGAGCACGCAGCTGCCCGAAGCGCTCCGCGCCGTCAAAGCCGCCCGCCGCCAGGGCGCGGTGCGGGCGCGGCTCGTGTCCCTCGTGCTGTTCCTGGTGCTGGTGCTGGTCTTCGCGATGTCACTGGCGGTCGGCGACTTCTCCGTGCCACTGGGCGACTTGCCCGGCATCCTCTTCGGCGACGGCACGGGCGCCGGTGCCTACGTCGTCACGGACCTGCGCTTGCCGCGCGCTGTTGCCGGCGTGCTCGTGGGTGTCGCGTTCGGACTCGGCGGCGCGCTCTTCCAGCGCCTGCTGCGCAATCCGCTCGCGAGCCCCGACGTGATCGGCGTGACGCAGGGTGCGAGCGCCGCCGCGGTGATCTGCCTGGTGCTGTTCGGCGTGTCCGGTGCGGTGCTGTCGGTGGCGGCGTTCGCCGGCGCGCTGGTGACCGGCGTGGTGATCTACGTGCTCTCCCGCCGCGGCGGGGTGAACGGCTACCGGCTCGTGCTCATCGGCGTCGGGGTCGGCGCCGTGCTCGCCAGCGTCGTGTCCTACCTGATGACGTGGGCCGACGTGACGCTCGCGCAGCAGGCCCTGGTGTGGCTCACCGGCAACCTCAACGGCACCAGCTGGGACAAGGCGGCGCCGCTCGCGATCGCGCTCGTCGTGCTGGGACCCGCCGCGCTGGCGCTGAGCCGCGCGCTCACGGGTTTGCAGCTCGGCGATGACACCGCGGCCGGGCTCGGCCTCCGGGTGGAACGCATGCGCTTGCTGCTGCTCCTGGTCGCCACCGCGCTCGCCGCGTTCGCCACGGCGGTGGCCGGTCCCATCGCGTTCGTGGCGTTCGTGGCGAACCCGATCGCGACGCGGCTCGTGGGCGGCGCCCGAGTGGGCCTCGTCGCGCCCGCCCTCACCGGCGCTCTCGTGACGCTGATCGGCGACTTCGCCGCGCAGCACCTGCTCGGCTCCCAGCTGCCGGTGGGTGTCGTGACCGGTGCCGTCGGCGCGCCGTACCTGCTGTGGCTGCTCGCCACCGCCAACCGGGCCGGCCGGGTCTGAGGAGGAACTGACCGTGACACAGACCGCACCGACGCTGCACACCGAAGGCCTCGAGCTCGGCTACGGGCCGCTCACGGTCGTGAAGGACCTGTCGGTCCGGATCCCGCAGGGCAAGGTCACCATGATCGTGGGGACCAACGCGTGCGGGAAGTCGACGCTGCTGCGCGGCCTCGCGCGCCTGCTGGCGCCCGCCGCGGGCGCGGTGTTCCTCGACGGCGAGCGCCTGCATTCGTTGCGCAGCAAGGACGTCGCGAAAGTGCTGGGCCTGCTGCCGCAGTCGCCGACCGCGCCCGAGGGCATCACGGTCGCCGACCTCGTCGGCCGCGGCCGCTACCCGCACCAGGGCGTGTTCCGCCGCTGGAACGCCGACGACGAAGACGCGGTGGCGCGGGCGATGCTCGCCACCGACACCGTCGAGCTGGCGAGCCGGCCGGTCGACGAACTCTCCGGCGGGCAGCGCCAGCGCGTGTGGATCGCGATGGCGCTCGCGCAGAGCACGCCGCTGCTGCTGCTCGACGAGCCGACGACGTTCCTCGACATCAGCCACCAGGTCGAGGTGCTCGACCTCATCGCGGACCTCAACCACTCCGACGGCACGACCGTCGTGATCGTGCTCCACGACCTCAACCTCGCGGCCCGCTACGGCGATCACCTCATCGCCATGAAGAACGGGTCGATCGCCGCCGAGGGCGCCCCCGGCGACATCCTCACCGCCGAACTCGTCGAGGGCGTGTTCGGCATGCCGTCCCGGATCATCACCGACCCGGTTTCCGGCACCCCCATGGTCGTCCCGATCGGCCGCCACCGCGCCGGTGCCCCCACCACCCAGCCCTAGGAAGGAACCGCATGTCCGGACGGACCGCCAGATGGACCAGGGTGGCCGGCCTCGTCGCCGCCGCCACGCTCCTGGGCGCCTGCAGCCAGCCCGCCAACACCACGACGTCGGGGGTCGGGGACAAGGACGTCGCCACCGGCGGCCGCCTGTTCGCCACCGCCGACACCGAGACCGCGAAGCTCAAGGCCGACGTCGGCCCGGGTGTCTTCCCGCGCACGGTGACCCACGCGCTGGGCCAGACGAAGATCGAGAAGGCGCCCACGCGGGTCGTCGTGCTCGACAGCGGCGAGCTGGACGACGTGCTCGCGCTCGGTGTCACGCCCGTCGGCATGGCCACCACCGCCGGCCAGACCGGCGTGCCCAGCTACCTCGCCGACAAGGCCAAGGGCATTCCGACGATCGGCGACACCAACAACCTGAACCTCGAGAAGATCGCGTCGCTGCAGCCCGACCTGATCCTCGGCAGCAAGCTGCGCGCGAACGACCTGTACCAGCAGCTGTCGAAGATCGGGCCGACGGTGTTCAGCATCCGCCCGGGCTTCCCGTGGAAGGAGAACTTCCTGCTGGTGGCCGCGGCGCTGGGCAAGGAGAACGCGGCCGTCGCGGCGCTCAACGCGTACCAGAAGAAGGCCGACGAGGTGAAGGCCGAGGTCAAGGGCGACCCCAAGATCTCCCTGCTGCGCTTCCACTCCACGGGCATCCGGATCTACGGCGATCTGTCGTTCATCGGCGTGATCTTCTCCGACGTCGGCTTGCAGCGCCCGGCCAACCAGCACATCAACGAGCTCGCCAAGCAGATCTCGCGCGAACGCATCGACGAAGCCGACGGCGACTGGATCTTCTACTCGAGCTACGGCGCGGGCCCCAACGCCGACGAGAAGGCGGTGACCAGCAGCGGGCTGTGGGCTTCGCTGAACGCCGTGAAGAACAAGAAGGCCATCCGCGTCGACGACGAGGTGTGGTTCCTCGGCCTCGGCCCGATCGGCGCGAACCGGGTCCTCGACGACCTGAAGAAGTTCCTCGCCTGACCGGACTTCGACGACAAGGGGCGCCCCGGTTCTCCGCCGGGGCGCCCCTTTCGCGTCAGGCCGTGAGGTACACCGTCTTGAACTGCTGGTAGTTCCCGAGCGCCTCCGGGCCCAGCTCGCGCCCGAGGCCGCTGGCCTTCACGCCGCCGAAGGGCGCCACCGGGTCGGGCAGGTAGGTGTTGACGCCGATCGTGCCCGTCTCCACGCGGCGCGCGACGTCGAGCCCGCGTTCGGGATCGGTGGTCCAGACCGTGCCGCCGAGCCCGAAGTCGGAGTCGTTGGCGATGGCCACGGCGTCGTCGACGTCGCCGTAGGGGATCACCGACAGCACCGGGCCGAAGATCTCCTCGCGGGAGATCGTGGCGGAGTTGTCCACGTCGGCGAAAATCGTCGGTTCCACGAACCAGCCGGCGTCGCGCCCGCTCGGCCGGCCGCCGCCCGTGGTCACGCGCCCGCCTTCGGCCTTGCCCTTCGCGATGTAGCCCTCGACGCGGTCGCGGTGCGCGGAGCTGGCCATCGGGCCGATCGCCGTGGCCGGGTCGAGCGCGTCGCCGACCACCGCGCCCGATGCCATGTCCGTGAGCACGTCGACGACCTCCGCGTAGCGGCCCTGCGGTGCGAGCACGCGCGTGCCGAGGAAGCAGGTCTGGCCGTTGTTCATCATCGTGGCCACGAACAGGCCTTCGACGCTGCCGGCGAGGTCGGCGTCGTCGAGGATGATCGCCGCCGATTTGCCGCCCAGCTCCAGCGTGACGGGCCGCAGCAGCTCGGCGCAGGCCGACGCGATCGCGCGGCCCGCGACCGTCGAGCCGGTGAACGCGACTTTGTCCACGCCGGGGTGCTTCACGAGGTACTCGCCCGTTTCCCGGCCACCCGGCACGATGCTCACGACACCCGGCGGCAGCCCGAGGTCCTCGAGCACCTCGGCGAGCAGGAAGGCGTCGAGCAAGGTCTCCGGCGACGGCTTGATCACGACCGGGCACCCGGCCGCCAGAGCCGGGGCCAGCTTGAAGAACAGCAGCGTCTGCGGGTAGTTCCACGGCACGATCGCCGCGACGACACCCACCGGGTCGCGGCGGACCAGGGCGCGGCCGCCGAACGCGCCGTGGCGCGTTTCCTCGACCGGCTGCTCGCGGATGATGCCGCCGTACATCTGCAACAGCCCGGCCGGGTAACCCGTTTCGGCCTGGATGGCGGCGCTCGCGATCGGCATGCCGTTCTGCGCGCTCACCAGGTTCGCGAACTCCGAGCTGCGCTCGGCCATCACCGCGGCGAAGCGGTCCAGCACGTCGGCGCGCCGGGCCGGCTCCCAGTGGGCCCAGCCCCGCGGGTCACGCAGGGCGGCGCGGGCCGCGGCCACGGCCCTGTCGACGTCGGCGGGCCCGGCTTCCGGGACCTGCCCGATCACTTCTTCCGTGCTCGCGGACCGCACGGTGATGGTGGCGTCGGTGGACGGTGCCGTCCAGTCGCCGCCGATGAACAGGGCGTCGTGTACGTGCTTCACCTGGGAAAACTCCTCGGCCACTCCGGCGCCGCCCCGTTGCGGCGCGGTCCACAGGGTCGCGCGGAGTACTCCGCGGCAGTTGTCGCAGCGCGCCAGAGTTGTTGTCCTCCGGCGTATGCTGGCTCGACTGCGCCCAGAACGAGCTGGGGAGATCACCGTGGGGCGAAGCCAGCAGGCCGACGCGTGGAGTCACGAGCTCGCGCAGTCCTTCGCCGGGTTGCGCGCCGAACGCCACGAAGGCGTGCTCCCCCTGGGCAGTCTCGACCGCATGGAGCTCGACGACGTCGGCATGTACGACGTCCGCGGCACGACCCAGGTGGTTCGCCGCACCTCGCGCACGGCGCGCTCCGAAACCGTCGAACTGCTGAAGATCTGCCTGGTCGAAAGCGGCGGCGCGCTCGTGGAGCAGGCCCGGCGGCGCGTGCCGATCGGGGTCGGCGACTTCGCGCTGTACGACCTGCGCCGCCCGTACCAGCTGACGCTGCACGGGGAGTTCCGCTGCTCCGTGATGACGTTTCCACGCGCGGCGCTCGGGGTGCCGGAGCCGGCGCTCGAAGCGATGATGGAGCACCCGTTCGCCACCGGCAGCGGCGTCGGGCAGGTGTTCGCGTCCTGCCTGCACAGCACGTTGGAGCAGCGCGAACGGCTCGCCGACGGCTCGCCGGTGCGGCTGCGCGAGGCCGCCGTGGCGCTGCTTTCGGCCACGCTCGGCACCGCCGGGCTCACGGCCGGCCGCGCGAACCTGGCGTTGCGTGAGCGCGTGCTCGACCACGTCCGCGGGCACCTGGCCGATCCGCACCTGTCGCCGGCGACGGTGGCGGCGGCGCTGCGCATGTCGCCCCGCACGCTGCACCGGCTGTTCGAGGACACCGGCGAGACGTTCGGCGCCACCGTCCGCAAGCTGCGGCTCGAGGCCGTGCGCCGCGATCTCGCGGACCCGCTGCTCGCGAGCCGCGGCATCGCGGCCGTCGCGGCGCGGTGGGGGATCACCGACCAGCCGTGGCTGTCGCGGGCGTTCCGCGCGGAATACGGGATGTCGCCCTCGGGGCTGCGCCGGCGGATCGGCGGCTGAAGGTCGCGGGGCCTACCGGCCGAGTCGCGCGTCGAGGTCGATCTTGCCGCCGACGGCGTCGAGGATCGCGCGGATCGCCTTGTCCCGCCGCAATCCGCCGCCGTGCTGGTCGGCGTGGGCGCGCATGAGGTTGCCGACGTGGCGCTCCGGGTTGGACCACGTGGGCCAGCGGCGGCGCGCGATCGCGGCCAGGCCTTCGAAGTCGGTGGTGCCGGTCGGGGCGGTCGCGTCGAGCAGCCAGTTGAGGTACGTGCGCAGCACGGCCACGGGGAAGCTGCCGGGGTGGCTGAGGCTGCCGTGGCCGGGCACGAAGGTGCGGACGGTGGGGAACGTCTTGTCGAGCCAGTGCAACGCGTCCAGCCAGCCGGGCACCGAACCGTGGATGGCGAGGGGAGTCGAGCCGACCGACAGCAGATCGCCGGTGAACAGCGTGCCGGTCTTGGGCTCGAAGGCCACCAGGTCGCCGTCGGTGTGCGCGATGCCGGGGAACGGCACGACCTCCACGACGACGCCGCCGAGGTCGACTTCGCGCGGGGCGGTGACGGGGTGCACGGCCTCGGGTTTCGGGGCTTCGAGCGTGCCCCAGTTCGTGCACGTGAAGGTGTCCTCGTAGCGCTGCGGTCCCGCGCGCACCGCGGAGACGGCCGAGGCGGCGGCGAGGATGCGCCCGCCGTTGCGCAGTGCCACGCCGGCGCCGTTGTGGTGCGCGCCGTGCGCGTGGGTGAGCACGAGCGTCAGCGGCATCTCGACGGTCGAGTACTTGCGCACGTCCTTGACCAGGTCGAGCGTGTCGCGCTCGGTGCCGCAGGTGTCGACGAGCATGACCCCGGACCGGCCGCGGATCCAGCCGCAGTTCGACACGAGCCAGTCGGTCGGACTGCGGACGTAGGCCACCACGCTCGGGTCGGAGTACCTGAGCGGGACGATGTTTCGCCTGATGGCGGGCATGTGATCCCCCTCGTGGGCTGCGCCGCCGTGATCCCGGACCACTGCATGGTAGTGGATCACTGGCCTTCGAATGGTATAGACCAGGTGGGCGTATGTCAGCGGGCAGAAGGCCCACCGTGTGCGACGTCGCACAGCCCCGTCGGCGTCCTCCGTACGCCGACGGCCCGACCCTACCTCTGCCGGGGCGGCGGCTCAGGTCGGTGACGAGGTGCCGGGGCGTTCGGCGCGCATTTGTCCGGTTGGCGCGTTGACTCCGTTGTGACCGCCCGGCTACATTGCGGAACCATTCGAGTCGTTGGACTGCATTCACATCCATGAATGATGGGGTGGTGTCGTGCGCCGGTGGTTGCCCGTGCTCCTCGCTGTGGTTCTGGGTTTTTCCTTGGCACCGGCGGTTTCTTCGTTCGCGGTCCCGGGCGCGGGGCGCGTGCGGACCGACCTCGACGCCGGGTGGCGGTTCGTCCGCGCCGACGTGCCCGGTGCGCAAGCACCCGGGTTCGCCGACGCGTCCTGGGAGCGCACGACCGTGCCGCACACCTGGAACGCCCTCGACGGCCAGGACGGCGGCGGCGACTACCGCCGCGGCACCGGGTGGTACCGCAGGCACTTCACGCCGCCGCGCACGGTGGCGGGCAAGCGGTTGTGGCTGCAGTTCGACGGCGTGAACACGGTCGCCGACGTGTGGGTCAACGGCGTGCACCTCGGGCAGCACCGCGGTGGTTACGCGACCTTCCGCTTCGACGCGACGGACGCACTGCGTCCCGGCCACGACAACGTGCTCGCGGTGCGGGTGGACAATTCGGCCGTCGCCGACGTCGCGCCGCTGAGCGCCGACTACACGTTCTTCGGCGGCATCTACCGCGACGTTTCGCTGGTCGCGGTCGACCCGTTGAGCGTGCGGATGGACGACTTCGGCGGGCCGGGCGTGTACCTGGCGCAGCGGTCGGTGACGGCCGAAGCGGCCGAGGTGGACGTGGTCACCAAGGCGCACAACGGTTCCGGTGGCCCGCGGGCGGTGCGCGTGCGCACGGTGCTCTCGGACGCGCGGGGCCGCGAGGTGAGCCGGGCGGTTTCTCCGCCGGCGTCGATCTCGACGGACCTCGACGTGCCGCAGCGGCTTTCGATCGCGCGGCCGCACCGCTGGCAGGGCACGGCGGATCCGTACCTCTACCAGGTGCGGGTCGACGTGCTCGACGCGCGCACGGGCCGCGTCACCGACTCCGTGGGTCAGCCCCTCGGCCTGCGTTCGTCCACTGTGGATGCCGACGCCGGGTTCTCCCTCAACGGGCAGCACGTGGCGCTGCACGGCGTCAACGCCCACCAGGACCGGCTCGACGAGGGCTGGGCCGTCGCGGACCGGGCTCGCGACCAGGACTTCGACCTCATGGACGAGATGGGTGTGAACGCGTTGCGGACCGCGCACTACCAGCAGTCCCAGCACGTCTACGACCTCGCCGACCGGCGCGGGTACGTGGTGTGGGCGGAGATCCCGCTGGTCAACGGGATCACCGGCAGCGCCGAGTTCCGCGCCAACGCCGCGCAGCAGCTGTCCGAGCTGATCCGGCAGAACTACAACCACCCGTCGATCGCGTTCTGGGGCATCGGCAACGAGCAGGCCCAGAACGACGACGCCACCAACGGCCTCCTCGCGGACCTGGCCGCCCAGGTCGCCCGCGAGGACCCGACGCGGCTTTCCGTCTACGCCAACCACAAGGGCGGCCAGGACGCGGTGTCCAACCACGCCGACCTGTCGGCCTACAACAAGTACTACGGCTGGTACGACCTGTCCGCGCCCGGTTTCGGCCCCTGGACCGACCAGCTGCACGCGGCGGATCCCACGCGCCGCATCGCGATCAGCGAGTACGGCGCCGGCGGCAGCGTGTCCCAGCACGTGGAGAACTCGACGGTGAAGCCGCCGGTCATCGCGTCGCGCGTGCACCCGGAGGAGTACGAGACGCTGGTGCACGAGAACACGTGGCGCCAGATCGAATCCCGGCCCTACCTGTGGGGCACCTTCGTCTGGAACATGTTCGACTTCGCCTCCGACGGCCGCACCGAAGGCGACACCCCGGGCCGCAACGACAAGGGTCTGGTCACCTACGACCGCAAGATCCGCAAGGACGCGTTCTACTGGTACAAGGCCAACTGGACGGCGACACCGTTCGTCTACCTGACCAGCCGCCGCTGGACCTCCCGCACCGATGCCGCCACGACGATCAAGGCGTACGGCAACGGGGTCGACTCGGTGTCGCTGACGCTCAACGGCGTTCCCCTGGGCGCCCGGGTTTCGGCCGACCACACCTACACCTGGCCGGTCACCCTTGCTCCGGGAGCGAACGTCGTGACGGTGACCGGGGTGCGCGGCGGGCACACCTACACGGACACCGTCACGTGGACGCTCACGACGTGATGGCCGGCCGGAAGTCCGCCCGGTAGCGGCTCGGCGCGACGCCCACCTGGCGCGTGAAGTGCTGCCGGAACGAGACCGCCGAGCCGAAGCCGCAGCAGGAGGCGATTTCGGCGACCGGCAGGGCGGAGCGTTCGAGCAGTTGCTGGGCGCGTGCGATGCGCTGGTCGAGCAGCCAGCGCAGCGGGGTGGTGCCCGTTTCGGCGACGAAGCGGCGTGCGAAGGTGCGTTCGGACATCGAGGCCCAGCCGGCGAGTTCGGCGACGGTCAGCGGGCGGCGCAGTTCGCGCAGGGCGCGTTCGCGGACGGCGGCGAGGGGTTCGTCGCCCGGGGGTGGCGTGGGGGCGGTGATGAACTGCGCCTGGCCGCCGGAGCGGAAGGGGGCCGTGACCATGGACCGGGCGATCGCGGCGGCGGCGTCGGCGCCCTGGGCGAGGCGCACGAGGTGCAGGCACAGGTCGATGCCGGCGGCGACGCCCGCGGACGTCCACACGCCGTCGGCGCCGGTGTAGAGGACGCCGGGGTCGACGTGGGCGCGCGGGTGGCGCCGGGCCAGCTCCGTGGTGAACCGCCAGTGCGTCGAGGCGGGGCGGTCGTCGAGCAGGCCCGCGGCGCCGAGCACGAACGCGCCGAGGCACAGGCCCGCGACCTGCGCGCCCGCCCGGTGCGCCGACCGCAGCGCGGCCAGCAACGCGGGTGACGGGCGCGCGTCGACGTCGGCCAAACCCGGGACGAAGACCAGGTCGGCTGTGCGCAGCCAGGAAAACCCGCGTTCCGGCGTCAGCACGGCGCCGCCGGTGAGGCGCACGGGATCCTTCGTCTCGGCGCACTTGCGCAGCTCGGCGCCGGGACCGCTGCGCGCGCCCCACACCTCGTCGACCACGGCCGTGTCGAAGAGGCGGGCACCGTCGAACAGGACGAGGGCGATCTTCTGCACGGCTCCAGGCTAACTGGCAGGATCTCATCGGCCCAGGGCATCTCTGCCACTCACGGCGTCCTGCGAAAGCGAGGCAGGATGAACGGCATGACCACTTTCACCCTCCGCCACCTCGGCGGCCCGACCTCGCTGATCACCTACGGCGGCGTGCGGCTGCTCACCGACCCGACGTTCGACGAGCCGGGGGAACACCCGATCGGCAGCCGCGCGCTGGTCAAGACGACGGGCCCGGTGCTGAGCCCGGACGAGGTCGGTCCGGTCGACGCCGTCCTGCTCTCGCACGACCAGCACCCCGACAACCTCGACCGCCGCGGCCGCGAGTACCTCGCGACGGCGCCGCTCACCCTCACCACGACGTCCGGCGCCGAGCGCCTCGGCGGCACCGCGCAGGCCCTGCCGAACTGGGCGCACGTCGAGCTGCGCGGCGGGGTTCGCGTGACCGGCGTGCCGGCGCTGCACGGCCCGGAAGGCTCCGAAGCCAAGGTCGGCGAGGTCACGGGTTTCCTGCTGTCCGCCGACGGCCTGCCCGCCGTCTACGTCAGCGGCGACAACGCGTCGCTGGAGCGCGTGCGCGAGATCGCCGGCCGCTTCGGCTCGGTGCCCATCGCGGTCCTGTTCGCCGGCGCCGCTCGCACCCCGCTGATCGACGCGTACCTCACCCTCGAGTCCACGGCTGCCGCCGAGGCCGCCGAGATCCTCTCGGCCACCGACGTCGTTCCGCTGCACTTCGAGGGCTGGGGTCACTTCACGCAGGGTCCGGGCACGCTGGAGGAGGCCTTCGCCGGCAAACCGGCGCGCCTGCACCTGCTGAAGCCGGGCGAGGAAGTCAGTCTCTGACGTCCTCGCTCTTGTAGCCGCGGTGCAGGGCCACCACACCACCGGTGAGATCCCGCCACTCCACTCGCGTCCAGCCCGCGCGCTGCAGGTCGGCCGCGAGCTCCGGCTGCGTGGGCCACGCGAGGATGGAATCGGCGAGGTAGTCGTACGCCGGCGCGTTGCTGCTGAGCGCGCGGGCGATGCGCGGCGCCGCCTTCCGCAGGTACGCCTGGAAGGCGGCCTGCGTCAACGCGGAGGTCGGGTGGCTGTACTCCGCGACGACCACCCGCCCGCCGGGCCGCACGACGCGGTGCATCTCCGCCAGCGCCCGCACGCGGTCGTGCACGTTGCGCAGGCCGAACGAGATCGTCGCCGCGTCGAAGGAGCCGTCGGGAAACGGCAGATCGAGGGCATCACCCGGCACGAACTCCAGCGACGGCACGCGGCGCCGGGCCACGGCGAGCATGCCGGGCGAGAAGTCGCAGCCCACGACGGCCACGCCGGGCCGCGAAAGCGCCCGGGACGACGTCCCGGTACCGCACGCGACGTCCAGCACCCGCTGTCCCGGGCGCAGGTCCAGCGCCCGCGACACCGCCTGGCCCCACCGGCCCATCTGCCCGAACCACAGCACCGACCGCGTGCGGTCGTAGCCTTCGGCGACCTCGTCGAACATCGCCGACACCTGGTCGGCCTTCTTGTCCAGTTCTGCGCGCATCACGAACCCCCAAAGTTCCGCCTCCAGGGTAGCGCGCACCCGCAACCGTCTACTCAGGACGGACCGAACGCGCCAGCGCCACCGCCCCGAGCGCGACGGCCTTCGCACCGCCCCGCGCCAGCCGGACGTCCACGGGCGACCCGGACAGCAGCGGGTGCGCCAGCAGCGCCTCCTGCATCGGTTTCTCCAGCAGCGCCCACGAATTCGTCACCGAACCGCCGACCACGGCTGTGGCGATGCCCAGCAAGCCGCACGCGTGCGTGATCGCCTCCCCGAGGAAGCGCCCGGCGTCCGTGAACACCGTCAGCGCCGCCTGGTCGCCCGCCAGCGCCGCCTCCGCCACCACCTCGGCTCGGACCTCCAAGCCGGTCGCGAGTGCGTAGCGGCGCGCCAGCGACCGGCCCGACGCGTAGGCCTCCAGGTGCCCGGTTTGCCCGCACGTGCACGGCGCCGGTCCGTAGTCGCCGACGTGCCCGATCTCGCCCGCACCCGTGCCACCGCCGTGCAGCAGGGCGCCGTCGACGAACACGGCCCCGCCGACCCCCGTGCCCAGCGCCACCCCGAGCACGTGCCGGTCCGAAGTGGACAGTTCGCCGAGCAGGAACGCGTTCACGTCGTTCTCCGTCAGCACCGGCACGCCGCCGAGCCGCGCCGACAGGCCGGCGTTGACCGCCGTGCCCGCCCAGCCCGTGAACGAATCGCCCGTGACCACGATCCTCCCGGTCTCCGGCTCGACCACCCCGGCCGCGCCGACGCCCACCCCGGCCAGTGCCGAAGCGGGCACCACCGACGTCACCAGCGCCGCCGCCCGGTCGAGGATCGCGTCGCCGCCGAGGTGCGCGCCCGAATCCACCGACACCGACGCGAATTCCTGCCCATCGCCGTCGCACACCACGACCAGCGTCTTCGACCCGCCGATGTCGACCCCGGCCCACAGTCCGTTCACGCCGCGGGATCCACGTCGGGTGCCGCGAGCTCCAGCCGCCGGGCGCGTTGCACCGCCGGGTCCGGTACGGGCGAGGACAGCAGCAACGCCTTGGTGTACGGGTGTTCCGGGTCCCGCAAGACCCGCGCGGCCGGCCCTTGCTCCACCGGCTCGCCCGCGCGCAGCACGGCCACGCGGTCACACACGCGGTCCACCACGGCCAAGTCGTGGCTCACGAACAGGCAGCCGAACCCGAACTCCTCGTGCAGCCGCTTGAACACGTCGAGCACCACGGCCTGCACCGACACGTCGAGTGCACTCGTCGGCTCGTCGGCGATCAGCAGCTTCGGTCCCAGCACGAGCGCCCGCGCGAGGCTCACTCGCTGGCGCTGCCCGCCGGAGAGCTCGTGACCGTAACGCTCCAGCACCGATTCCGGCAGCTCCACGGCGTCGAGCAGCTCCCGCACCCGCCGCTGCCGTTCCGCGCGACCGGCCGAGGTGTGCACGACCAGCGGTTCGGCCACCGTCTGCGCCACCGTCATCCGCGGGTCCAGCGACGACGCCGGGTCCTGGAACACCGCGCCGATCTGCCGTCGCACCGCCCTCGCGGCCCGTCCGGTCCCGCGCGGCAATGGACCACCGAGCACCTCGACCCGGCCGGACTTGGGGGTCACCAGGCCCAGCGCGCAGTTGCCCAGTGTTGTCTTGCCCGAGCCGGATTCACCGACCAGCCCGACGATCTCGCCCGGCCCGACGCGCAGCGAAACCGAGTCCACGGCCCGTTTCCCGCCGTACTCGACCACGACGTCCGTCAGCGCCAGCACCGGCTTCTCCGGCGCCGCGGCGGCCGCGTCGTGCACCCCGGCACCCAGCCGCGGCACGGCCGCCAGCAGCTCCCGCGTGTAGGCGGCTCGCGGCGCCGCGAACAGCTGTGCCGTCGGCGCCTCCTCGACCAGCCGGCCGGACCGCAGCACGAGCACGCGGTCGGCGACGTCGGCCACCACCCCCATGTTGTGCGTGATCAGCAGCGTCGCCGTGCCCTCGGTGTCGCGGATGTCGCGCAGCAGGTCGAGGATCTGCTGCTGCACCGTCACGTCGAGCGCGGTCGTCGGCTCGTCCGCGATGATCAGCTTGGGCCCGGCGGCCAGCGCGATCGCGATCAGCACGCGCTGGCGCAGCCCGCCCGAGAGCTCGTGCGGGTACTGCCGCAGCCGCGCCGCCGCGTCCGGCACGCCGACGCGGTCGAGCAGCTCGACGCACCGCGGGTAGTAGTGCTGGTGGCGGCGGCGCCGCGGGTCGTGGTTGCGGATCGCCTCCGCGAGCTGGAACCCGACGCGCAGCAACGGGTTCAGCGCCGTCATCGGCTCCTGGAACACCATGCCCGCGGCCGGTCCGCGCAGCTTCCGCAGCTCCTCGCCACGCAGGTCGAGCACCGCGTGCCCGGCGAGCTCGATCGAACCGGTCACCGTCGCCGACGCGGGCAGCAGCCCCAGCACCGCGAGCGCGGCCGTGCTCTTGCCCGACCCCGACTCGCCGACCACCGCGACGATCTCGCCCGGCGCCACCGAAAGCGACAGGTCGTGGACAGCCGGCTCGCCGTCCCCGTAGGACACCCGCAGGTCGCGGATGTCGAGCACCGGCTCCGTCATCGCCGTCCCTTCACCGCGAACGCGTCGCGCAGTCCGTCGCCCACGAAGTTGATCGCGCACACCACGAGCACGATCGCGATGCCCGGCGGCAGGATCAGCCACCACGCGCCGTCGAACGTGTAGGTGATGCCCTTCGACAGCATCGCGCCCCAGTCCGTGGCGGGCGCCGGCACGCCGAGGCCGAGGAAGCTCACGTACGCGACGAGCAGGATCGCGTCGGCGATCTGGAAGGTCGCGTTGACCACCACCGTGCCGATGGCGTTGGGGATCACGTGCCGGAAGACCACGCGCGTGCGGCTCGCGCCGAGCACCGTGATCGCCCGGATGTAGTCGCGTTCGCGCAGGCTCACCGTCTCCGCGCGCATCAGCCGCGCCGGCACGAGCCACGACACGCAGCCGATGATCAGCGCCAGCACCCCCACGCTCGGCGTCACCAGCGTGGCCGCCACCAGCAGCAGGAACAGTGCCGGGATCGCGACACCGGTGTCGACGACGCGCATGAGCACCGTGTCGAGCCAGCCGCCGGTGTAGCCGGCGAGCGCGCCCCACACCGCGCCGATCGCCGTCGCGATGAGCCCGGCCAGCACGCCGATGATCAGCGACGTACGCCCGGCCACCATCAGGCGCCCGAGCACGTCGTATCCGAGGTCGTCGGTGCCGAGCGGGTGCCCGCCGCCCGGCCCCAGCCGGGCCGCCGCGAGGTCGGTGTGCGACTGGTCCGTGCCGTAGACGAGCGGTCCGACGAAGCAGAACAGGATCACCAGCAGCAGGAGGATCGCGCCGACCAGCGCGGTGCGCCGCGCGAAGACCCGCGAAAGGACGGTCACGACCGCGCTCCCTTCACCCGCACGCGCGGATCGATCGCCAGCTGCACGAGGTCCGCGAGCAGCGACCCGAGCACGGTCGCCACGGCGATCACCAGCACCACCCCGAGCAGCACCGGGAAATCGGCGTTGCGCGCGGCCGTCCAGAACAGCAGGCCGACGCCGGGGTAGTTGAACATCGACTCCACCACGAGCGAACCGCTGAACACGACCGGGACGTAGTAGCCGAGCATCGACACGACCGAGGTCAGCGAGTTGGGCCACACGTGGCGCCAGATGATCGTGCGCTCCGGTGTGCCCTTCGCACGGGCGGTGCGCACGTAGTCCTCGGCGAGGTTGTCCAGTGTGGACGCTCGCATGTACCGGCTGAACGCGGCGAGCGCCGCGCCCATGCCGGCGACCACCGGCAGCACGAGCGAACCGGGCTGCGCCAGCAGGTCCCCGATCGTCTCGCCCTGCGCGGCCTGCGCCGGGAACCACGGCAGCACCTGGGCGAACACGATGATCAGCACCAGCGACAGGAAGAACACCGGTGTCGCGTACAGCAGGAACGTGACGCCAGTGGTCACGTGGTCGGCCGCCTTGCCGCGCCGCACCGCCTGCCACACCCCGACGGGCAGCGCGACGACGATCGCGAGCAGCGTCGAGATCGCTGTGAGCAGCAGCGTCTTCGGCACGCGTTCTTCGAGCAGCGTCGACACGGGGGAGTTCTGCGTGTACGAATCGCCGAGGTCGCCGTGCAGCAGCCGCAGCAGGTAGTCCCAGTACTGCACGGGCAGCGGCTGGTCGAAGCCCTGCGCCCGGTTGAACGCGTCGATCTGGTCCTGCGTGGCCTTCACCCCGAGCACGCCGCGCGCGGGCCCGCCGGGCAGCAGGTGCAGCAGCACGAACGTGACCACGGTGACCAGCAGCACCACGACGACGGCCAGCACCAGCCGTTTGCCGATGTAGCGAGTCATGCCCTCACCTCGTCCAGTACCAGCGCTGCGGCTGCAGCCCCGCGAGCGGGTCCTGGCTCACCCCGCGCAGCGCGGTGTCGATCGCCGACACCTGGTACGGCGGGTTGGGCAGCCAGAGCACGGGGAGCTGCTCGGTCAGGTAGGCGCTGTAGTCGAACATCGGCTGGTCGCTCGAGGCCAGGTTGGTCGCGGTGATCAGCTCGTCCGCGTGCTTGTCGGAGTAGCTGCCGAAGTTCGTGCCGGCGCCGGTGAAGAACAGCTGCTCGCCGCTCGGGTTGGCCGGGAAGTACCAGCTGCCCTGCGTGCCGAAGTAGGACAGCTGCCACGAGCACGCGGGTTCCTCCGGCTTGCACGCCGTGCCGTTGGCCAGCACGGTGTTGAGCGGCTGCGCGTTGATCTTCAGCTCGACGCCGATCTTCGACAGCTCCGAGCGCAGCTCCTGCATCGTCCCGTCGGTCTCGTCGGAGCCCGATTCGGTCAGCATGGTCATGGACAACCGCGTGCCGCCCGGGATGCCCTCGCCGCACTGCCCCGAACCGGATCCCGGTGCGGCGCAGGACAACACGCCGTCGGAGCCGGGCCGCCAGCCGTGCTCCGCCAGCAGCTTGCGCGCGGCGTCGAGGTCGAACGGGTACGGGTTGGTCTTCTGCCGCTGCGACAGGTACTTCGCGTCGTTGTCCTGCGGCACCGGGCCGTAGTCGGCGCGCGCGGTGCCGCGCCAGATCACCTCGGTGATGGCGTCCTGGTCCACGGCGTGCTGGAGCGCCTGGCGCACGTACAGCTGCGAGAACACCTTGCCCAGCTGAGGGTTGCTGAAGTTGAACGGCGAGTACGTGATCGACCAGCCGTTCCAGGGTTCGACGCGGTAACCCTGCGCTTCGAGTTTCGCGCGCTGGCCGAGGTTCGACGTCGGCACGTAGCCGTAGTCGACGCCGCCGGCGCGCAGCACGTTGTACTCGGCCGACGAACCGGTGAAGGTCAGGAACACGACCGTGTCGAGCTTCGCCGGGTCCGGGCCGGTGTACTTCGGGTTCTTCTTCAGCGTCACCTGCCCCGCCGCGGTGAACCCGGCGAGGGTGAACGGGCCGTTCACGACCTGCCACAGTGGATTCGTCGCGTACGTGCCGAGCTGCTTGGCCTGCGACACCAGGAAGTCGAACACCTTCGTCGCGCCCGCCGGGTCGCGGTCGAAGTCGCCGACGGGGCCGCCCGCGCTCGTGCGGTCCCACGCCTTCTGCGGCATCGGCACCACGAGGCTCAGCTGGTTCGCCGTGAACCAGTCGGCGTTGTAGGGCTTGTCGAGGGTGAGCGTGAACGTGTGGTCGTCGACCGCGTGGAACGCCTTGATGTTGTCGGGCATCAGGCCTTCGGAGTACTTGCCCCAGTTGTCCTTGCCCGCGCGCACCAGGTTGAGCCAGAACTCGACGTCGCGGCTGGTCACGGGGTTGCCGTCCGACCAGGTGAGCGGCTTGAGCGTGATCGTCACGGTCTTGCCGTCGGCCGAGTAGCTCGGCGGGTTCGCGGCGCTGGACGGGTCGTCGAGCGCGACCGAACCGGAGGTGCCGTCGTAGTTGTAGAGCGGGGTGTACAGCTCGGCGCGGACGGCGCCGTTGTAGCTCGCGCCGTAACCCGGGATCGAAATCGGCATGATCCAGTTCGGGGTCGCCGACGGGGGCAGCGCGAACCGCACGGTGCCGCCGTCCACGGGTTCGCCCGAACCGCCGCCGTGCTGCTCGCGGCTCGTCGCGCACCCGGAGAGCGCCAGCACGGCGGCGAGCGAGACCCCGAGCGCGGCGCGCCACCGGTGTCGAGCTTTCCGCATCACTTCCAACATCCTTGATGTAAGTAGATGTCGTGGGACTGGGCCTGTTCTTGGTTGCCGTGTAATGTCGCACGCGGGTTGGAAATTGCCAAGAGGCTGTTTGGCCGGTGAGTTTCCCGAGAGTTTCATCAAGAATGATGTAAGTAGGTGACAGCCGTGGCCCAGGACTCCGCCGGTTTGCTGCGCCTGCTCTGGCTCGTCGCCCACGAGCACGCCGTTTCGCGGATGGATCTCGCGCGGGTGCTCGGTCTGCCGCAGTCCACGGTGTCCGTCCGGACGCAGGCGCTGATCTCCGCGGGCGTGCTCGTCGAGACCGGCGAAGGCAGTTCGGCCGGGGGCCGTCGGCCGAAGCTGCTGTCGGTCAACGCCGGTTTCGGCCACGTCTGGGCCGCCGACGTCGGCTCGCGGCACGTGCGGCTCGGCGCGCTCGACATCGCGGGCAACCTGCTGCACGCGGCCGAACGGCCGCTGGACATCAGCCGCGAACCCGCCGAGGTCGTGGCCGGCTTCGCGGCGGCCGTGCGGGAAGTCGCCGCGGACGCGCGGTGCCCGGGCCGCGAACTGGGGGTCGGGGTCGCGTTCCCCGGTCCCGTCGACGTCGGCGCCGGCACGATCACGTTGCCCTCGCGCATGCCCGGCTGGCGCGGGTTTGCGGTGCGCGACGCCTTGCGCGAGCACTTCGACGTGCCCGTGGCGGTGGACAACGACGCGAACCTGCTGGCACTGGGCGAATCCGTGGCCGGGTCGCCGGGCCGAACGCTGCTCGTGGTCAAGGCGGGTACGGGCATCGGTTCGGGGCTCGTGGTGACCGGGCAGCTCTACCGCGGCCGCGCGGGCGTGGCCGGCGACATCAGCCACGTGCGCGTGGCCGCGGCCGAAGACCGGCCGTGCACGTGTGGCAACCGCGGCTGCCTCGAGACGATCGCCAGCGGCGCCGCACTCGTCGCGCAGCTGCGTGAACAGGGCGTGGACGTCACGAGCACCGCGCAGGTGATGGCGACGGCCGAGGACGGGCACCCGGCCGCGACCACCGCCGTGCGGCGCGCGGGTCTGCAGCTCGGCGAGGTGCTCGCCACGGTGGTGAACTTCGCCAATCCCGACGAGGTGCTGCTCGGCGGCGCGCTGTCCGGTTCGGAGGCGTTCGTCGCGGCCGTGCGCGGCGCGCTCTACGAACGCTGTCTGCCCTTGGCCACCAGGGAGTTGCGCATCGACCGGGTGCGTTTCGGCGCGGACGCGGGCCTCTACGGCGCGGGCGCGCTGGTGCTGGACGAAGTGTTCGACGACGCGATGCGGAGCAGACGATGAAGCGGGTGCGGATCGGGATCACCGGGATCGCCATCGAGTCGAGCACGTTCTCCCCGCACCGCTCGACCGCGGCCGACTTCCACGTGATGCGGGGCGAGGAACTCCTGGCGCGGTACCCATTCCTGGCTGGAGACCGTCCATCGTGGACCGAACAGGTCGAGTGGGTGCCGCTGGTGCACGCCCGGTCGTTGCCCGGCGGCGCGGTCACCGAGGAGGCGTACGCGGAGCTGTCGGGGGAGATCCTGGACCGCGTCCGCGCGGCCGACGGCCTCGACGGGCTGTTCTTCGACATCCACGGCGCGATGAGCGTCGTCGGGCGCACCGACGTGGAAGGCGTGCTGGCCATTGAGATCCGCTCGATCCTCGGCCCGGACGTGCTCATCTCCGCGTCGATGGACCTGCACGGCAACGTTTCGCGTGAGCTCGCCACCGCACTGGACCTGATCACGTGTTACCGCAAGGCTCCGCACACCGACGCGTGGGACACCCGCGAACGCGCGGCCCGCAACCTCGTCGCGCGGCTGCGTGAAGGCGGCAAGCCGAAGAAGGCGTGGGTGCAGGTGCCGGTGCTGCTGCCCGGGGAGAAGACGAGCACCCGCCTCGAACCGGCCAAGAGCATCTACGCCGCGGTCGACGAGGTCGAGGTGATGGACGGCGTGCTCGACGCGGCCCTCTGGGTCGGGTACGCGTGGGCCGACGAACCGCGGTGCCAGGCCGCCGTCGTGGTGAGCGGCGACGACGAGGACGTGCTCGTCGAGCAGGCGGCGCGGCTGGCCCGGTCCTATTGGGACGCCCGCCGCGACTTCGCGTTCGTGGCGCCGACCGGCACCTTGCCGGAATGCCTGGCCCAAGCCGTGGCGTCGCAGGCGCGTCCGTTCTTCGTCAGCGACTCCGGCGACAACCCGACCGCCGGTGGGGCCGGCGACACGTCGTGGAGCCTCGACGTGCTGCTGCGCACGCCCGCCATCGCCGGCTCGGACTTGACCACGCTCTACGCCGCCATCGTCGATCCGTCCGCAGTGGACACCGCCGTGGCCGCGGGCGTCGGGGCGACCGTTTCCGTGGAGCTGGGCGGGAAAGTCGATTCCGGCCCGCACGGACCGGTGCCGGTCACCGCGCGCGTCGAGGCCATCGACGCCGACGACCCCGTGGCCGGTACCGCGGTGGTGCTCGGGGTCGGTGGCCTGCGCGTGATCGTCACGGCGCGGCGCAAGCCCTACCACCTGGAGTCCGATTTCCTCGCGCTCGGCCTGCGCCCGCGTGAAGCCGACGTGGTGATCGTGAAGATCGGTTACCTGGAGCCGGAACTGTTCGCCATGGCGGCCGGCTGGCTGCTGGCCCTCACGCCCGGCGGCGTCGACCAGGACCTGCTCCGCCTCGGGCACGCCGGGATCGAGCGGCCGATGTTCCCCTTCGACGACGATGCGGCGGACCCGGAGCTGAAGCCCGAGCTGCTCTGAGCGCCAGCGCGGTCAGCGCGCCGTAGGCCAGGTGGTCGAGCCACTGCGGCCCGCGCGGGAGCGCGCGGATCGCGGAGTTGCGCCGCCCGACGACCTCCAGGTCCAGCAGCGCGATGGCCGCGCCCGCGGCGACGCCGTCGCGCACGGACAGCGGGCGCCGGCGGTCCACGTACGCGAGCGCGGCCGTCCAGCCCGCCGACACCAGCCCGTGGACCAGCGTGCCGCGCACGACCCCGGCCCGGCCGCCGGGCAGCAGCGTGCCGGCCGCGCGCGTGGCGGCCAGTGGATCACGGCGCGTGAGCATCGCGTGCAGAGTTGACGGCACCCCGCTGCCGGTAGCCGCCACCGTCCACGCCTTGACCGCGTTCCTCACCAGGTCAGTATGCCTCAGGGCTTGACATGCAGGCATCTACCTGCCTTACTGTGTGTGTGCAACCGGAACTGGACAAGGTGTTCAAGGCGCTGGCCGACCCGACCAGGCGGTACCTGCTGGACCAGCTGCACGAGGACAACGGGCAGACGCTGAACGAGCTGTGCGCCCGCCTGGCCATGACGCGCCAGACGGTCACGCAGCACCTCGGGGTCCTCGAAGCGGCGAACCTGGTCAGCACGGTCCGCCGCGGGCGGGAGAAGCTGCACTACCTCAACCCCGTCCCGTTGCACGAGATGCAGGAACGCTGGGTGGACAAGTTCGAGCGCCCCCGGCTGCGCGCCCTGAGCGCCGTCAAACGCCGAGCAGAGGAAACCATGACCGACAAGCCGAGTTACGTGTACGTCACCTACATCGAGAGCACACCCGAGAAGGTCTGGCACGCGCTGACCGACGCGGAGCTGACCGGGCAGTTCTGGGGCCACCGCAACGAATCCGACTGGCAGCCCGGTTCCCGCTGGGAGCACGTGCGCCTCGACGGTTCCGGCATCGCCGACGTCTACGGCGACGTGGTGGAGGCCGTGCCGCCCAAGCGGCTCGTGACCACCTGGTACGACAACGGGAACCCGGACGTACCGCCGTCGCGCGCCACGTTCGACATCGAGCAGTACAACGACATCGTGCGGCTGACCGTGACCCACGAGGACCTGCCCGACGACCAGGCCAAGGTCGACGTCGGCCGCGGCTGGCCCGCGGTGCTGGCGAACCTCAAGTCGCTGCTGGAGACCGGCCACGTGCTGCCGCAGCAGCCGTGGACCATGCCCTGACTACTTGTCGACACCTTCGTACGTGCCGCGCGTGAAGCGCTTCGAGAAGATGAAGTAGACGATCGCCACCGGCAGCGTCATGAGCAGTGCGGCGGCGAGCTTGAGCGGGAACTGGTTGCCCTGCCCGAGCTCGCCGGACACGAGTGACGCGACGCCGGTGGTGAGCGTGTTCAGCGCCGGGTCCTGCCGGGACACGATGTAGTGGGGCAGCTCGTTCCAGGACCCCTGGAACGCCAGGATCGTCATGGTGATGAGCGCGGGCTTCGACATCGGCAGCACCACGGACCAGAACGTGCGCAGCGGTCCCGCGCCGTCGATGCGCGCGGCCTCTTCGACGCTCAGCGGCACGCTCTCGAAGAACTGCTTCATGATGAACACGCCCGACGCGTCGGCCAGCAGCGGGATGATCATCGCCGCGTAGGTGTCGTACATGCCGAACTGGTTGAGCACCAAGAACTTCGGGATGAGCAGCACGACACTCGGCACGGCGAGGATCGCGAGGACCGCGCCGAACACCGCGCCGCGGCCGCGGAACCGCAGCCGGGCCAGCGCGTAACCGGCCATCGAGTTGAACACGACCCGGCCGACGGTGATCGTCACGGAGACGAAGATCGAGTTCAGCGCCCAGCGCGGGAAGTCCTGCTGGGCGAGCGTGGCGAACACGGCCACGGACCACTCGTGCGGCCACGGGGTGAGCGGGTGGGCCGTGGCGTCGGCGTCGGTCTTGAACGCGGTGGCGAGCTGGATGAGGAACGGGTAGATGTAGGCGATCGCGACCAGGACGAGCAGTGCGAACCCGACCCAGCGCAGGTATCCGCGTCGCTTCACCGCCGGCTCCTCCGTCCGTCCTTTTCCCGCAGCAGCCAGCGCTGCCCCAGCGTGAGCACCACGATCACCAGGAACAGCAGGAACGCGATCGCGGAACCCTGGCCCCATTCCTTGCCGATGAACGACGTCGAATACGACAGGTACGCGGGCGTGAGCGTGGTGTTGGCGGGGGCGCCGCGGCTGAGCACGTAGACCTGGTCGAAGACCTGCCAGGTGCCGATCAGGCCGAGCGTGAGCACGAGGAACAGCGTGGGCCGCAGCTGCGGCAGGGTCACGCGCCAGAAGCGCTGCCACGGGTTGGCGCCGTCGATCAGCGCGGCCTCGTCGATGCCCGGCGGCAGGTTCTGCAGTGCCGCGTAGAACATCAGCATGAAGCCGCCGGTGGTCGTCCACACCACGAGCACGATGATCGAGCACATCGCGACGCTCGGGCCCGAAAGCCAGTCCCACCAGGACAGTCCGAGGAACCCGTGTGAGGTCAGGGCTTGCGGGTTCTGCGGTACCCCGAGTCCGTTGAGCGCGAGCTGGAAGACGCCGCGCGGGTCGGCGAACCAGCTGGGACCATCCACTCCGAACAGTTTCAGCGCGGCGTTCACCGTGCCACTGCTGGAGAAGAGGAACAGGAACACCACCGAGATGGCCACGGAACTGGTGACGGTGGGGAAGTAGAACGCCGTGCGGAAGAACTGCTTGCCCTTGAGCTTGCGCTGGTGCAGCAGCATCGCCAGGCCCAGCGCGAGCGCCGTCTGCAGCGGCACCACGAACAGCACGAAGTACGCGTTGTTGCGGATGCTCGTGGCGAAGTTCCGTTGCGTGAGGCCGGGTTCGGTGAGCAGTGCGGCGTAGTTGTCGCCGCCGACGAAGTGCACCCGCGACGAGAACGGGCTGCCGTTGCCGGTCCAGTCGCTCACGCTCACCCACAGCGCCATCACGATCGGCAGCACGAAGAAGAGGCCGAGGACCACCAGCGTCGGCGCGAGGAACAGCCAGCCGACGCGCCCCTCGCGCCGGCTGGGGCCGGCCCCCCGCCGCGCCGGGGATGGTGGCGCGGCGGGGGTGGCCGGGGTGGTGAGCACCGTGGTCATGCCCGCTGCCTCACTGACCCAGCGCGGCAGTGGTGTTGGTCTGCAGCTGCTGCAGGATGTGCTTCGGGTCCGCGCCCGGCAGCTGCTGGATCTGGGCGTCGAAGTCGGTGAGGACCGGGTCCATCTTGGTCAGCGTCACCGGGCCGTGCGCGGCGTCGGCACCTTCGAGGAACGCGGCCTGCTGCGGGAACTGCTGCTGGTACTGCGCGCGCACCGACTGGCGCGAGGGCATCACGCCGAACGTCTTCGCGAACGCGAGCTCCTGCGCCGGCTGCATCAGCGCGTCGACGAGCTGCTTGGCCTGGTCCTGGAACTTGCTCTTGGCCGCGATGCCCCAGCACTGCGTGAACGACAGCGTGCCCGGGCCCGCCGGACCGGCCGGCAGCGGCACGACCTTGTACTTCACGTTGGGGTAGTCCTTCGACATCCCGCCGACCAGCCAGTTGCCGTCGACGCTCATCGCGGCCTTGCCCAGGCCGAACGCCTCACTCGAGTCGCCCGCGCCGATCTGCTTGGGGTACTTGGCGGCGCCGGAGGCGAGCAGGTCGCGCACGTACGTCAGCGCCTGCAGGTTCTGCGGCGAGTCGGCCGTGGCCTTCTTCTGGTCGGCGTCGAGGGTCCAGCCGCCCGCCTGCACCATGAACGCGCCGACGCGGTCGCGGGTGTCGTTGAACACGAGCCCGGTGTGCCCGCCGGTGGTGAGCTTCTGCGCGACGGTCTTGAGCTGGTCCCAGGTCTTCGGGACGTCGTTGTCGGTGAGGCCGGCCGCGGTCCACTGGTCGGTGTTGATCGCGAGCGCGAGCGTGGAGAAGTCCTTGGGGACGCAGAAGAGCTTGCCGTCCTTGGTGAACGTGGTGCGCAGCGTCGGGTAGAGATCGTCCTTGTAGGACACCGAATCCCCGTACGGCAGCATTTCGTCGGCGTAGCCCTGGAACTTCGTGGCGTCCACGGCGAACACGTCGGGCGGGCTGCCTGCGGCGAAACCCTGGCTCAGCTGCTGCGGCAGGTCGTTGGCCGCGATCACCTGGACCGACGAGCCGCCGGACCCCGCGGCCCACTTCGCCGTCGCGTCCTGCACCGCCTTGAGCTCGGCGCCGCCGCTGGAGGCGATCATCAGCTTGAGCGACGCGGGTCCGGACTGCTGGGTCGCGGGTGCCGTCGAGTCGTCGAAGCCGCTGCCGCACGCGGTGAGCGTGAGCAGCAGACCGGTGGTGGCAACGGCACCGGCGGCCCTGGGGAGGGGGTGACGCATCGATCCTCCTTGATCGTGCAGGTGGGTCAGCTCGTGCGGAGCACGAGCCGGGGAGCGAGCAGGGTGGAGGTGGGTTCGGGGCCGGCCCCGCCGCGCAGCCGCGCGCGCAGCAGGCGCACGCACTCGGCGGCGACCTCGCCGATCGGCTGGGCCACGGAGCTCAGCCCGAGCACCGCGGCCGTCGGGGTGTCGTCGAAGCCGATCACGGACGCGTCGGCGCCCGGACGCAGCCCGCGGTCGCGCAGCTCACCGACGACGCCGAGCGCGAGGGAGTCGCTGGCGCACACGAAAGCGGTGGGCGCGGTGGCGTCGTCGAGCAACCGCGCGGCGGCGGAGCGGCCGCCTTCGACGCCGTCGAACACCTGCGCCTGCGGCCGGTCGCCGAGCCCCGCGGCGGCGAGCCCGGCCTCCCAGCCGGCGCGCCGGTCGTCACCGGTCTCGGAGCCGGCGGGCCAGCCGACGAACGCGATGCGCCGGTGGCCCTGGCGCACGAGGTGCTCGGTGGCCAGGCGCGTGCCGCGGGCGCCGTCGACGTCGACCCAGCCGTGCGCGTCCTCCGCGCCCCACGGCCGGCCGAACGTCACGAACGGCAGGTCGCGCTCCTTGAGCCAGCGCGTGCGCAGGTCGTGGTGGTGGGTGCCGGTGAGCACGAAACCGTCGACGCCGACGGAGGCGATGAGGTCCTCGTACGCGCGGGTCTCGGCTTCGTCGTCGGCGGCGCTGAAGAGCATGATCCGGTGGTCGTACTCCTCGGCCGTGGCCGTGAGGGAGTGCAGGAACTGGTCCAGGACCACGCCGCTCACGCCGTTGCCGGCCGGGGCGATGCGCATGCCGATGATCTGCGAGCGGGTGGTGCGCAGCTGGCGGGCGGCGGTGTGGGGGCGGTACCCGAGCCGTTCGATGGCTTCGAGCACGCGTTCGCGGGTTTCGGGGCTCACGAGGTCGGGCGAGTTGATCACGTTCGACACGGTCTGCCGGGAGACGGCGGCCGCTTGCGCGACCGAGTTCAGCGTGGCTCGCTGAGCCATCTCGCCTCCCGTTTGTCCGGTGTTGTCCGTCGATTTGAACGTTCAACCTGGCGGCTACTCTGAACGTTGGCCACTGACCTGTCAAGACTTCACATGAACTTGACACGAAGCTGGTTTGATCGATCAAATCGAGGGGCACCCGACCCCACCGGAGGACTTTTCCCATGCAGCCGCTGCTCCACGACCTCGCGATCGCCCTGCGCGCGCCGACCGTCGTCCTCTCGGGTCGCGACGGCCAGATCCGCGGCAACGGGACGCAGGGCCTGCTGCACGGCGACCTGCGCCTCGTGAGCGAAGCGGTGGTGACCGTCGACGGGCACGAGCCGGCGCCGATCGGCTTCGAGGAGCCGGCGGCGGACCGCGGGACGTTCACCGGACTCGTGCGCCACCTCGGCGACCCCGGCCCGGACCCGACGGTGTGGCTGCGCCGGCACCGCCGCGTCACGGCGAGCGGGGTGGCGGAGGAGCTGGAACTCGTGTCGTCGGCTGCCGACGCGGTGGAGTGCGTCGTCGAGCTCGCGCTGGCGGCCGACTTCGCGCCGATCGAGGTGATCAAGTCCGGTGGTGAGGCTTCGCCGCTGGTGCCCGTGCGCGTCGACGGCGGGGTGCGGTGGGAGTCGGGCCCGGTCACTGCCGTGGTCACCACCGACGGCGGGACCACTGTGGACGGTGCCGCGGTGCTGATCCGGTGGCGGGTTCGGCTCGAGGACCAGGTGGTGCTGCAGTGGACGCTGACCGCGGAGGACCCCGCGGCGCCGTTCGTGCCGGGCACGGGCGTGCGGTTGCCGTCCCCCTCGGTGGAGGCCGACGACCGGCGCTTCACCGCGCTGCTGAACCGTTCGCTCGCCGACCTCGACGCGCTGCTGCTGGCCGAACGCGAGCACCCGGCCGACGTGTTCGCGGGCGCCGGCGCGCCGTGGTTCTTCACGCTGTTCGGCCGCGACAGCCTGTGGGCCGCGCGCCTCGCGTTGCCGCTCTCGCTGGAGCTCGCCGGCGGCACGCTGCGCACGCTGGCCCGCGCCCAGGGCGAACGCCACGACCCCGCGACCGGCGAGGCGCCGGGCAAGATCCTGCACGAGCGCCGGCGCGCCGGCTTCGAAGTGCACGGCATGTCGCTGCCCGAGCGCTACTACGGCACGATCGACGCGACCGCGCTGTGGGTGTGCCTGCTGCACGACGCGTGGCGCTGGGGCCTGCCCGAGGCCGAGGTCCGCGAGCTGCTGCCGAACCTGCGCGCGGCGCTGTTCTGGATCACCGGCCTCGCCGACACCGACGGCGACGGGTTCGCCGAGTACCTCGACGAGTCGGGCCGCGGCCTGGCCAACCAGGGCTGGAAGGATTCCGGTGACGCCGTCCGCTTCGCCGACGGCTCCATCGCCAAGCCGCCCGTTGCGCTCGCCGAGGTGCAGGGTTACCAGTACGAGGCCGCGGTCCGCGCCGCCGAACTGCTGTCCGCGCTGGGCGAGCCGGCCGACGGCCTGGCCGAGTGGGCTTCGGCGTTGCGCTCCCGGTTCCGCGAGCGGTTCTGGGTGTCCACTGCGGACGGTCACTTCCCCGCACTGGCCCTGGACGGCGGCAAACAGCCCGTCGATTCCCTGACGAGCAACATCGGCCACCTGCTCGGCACCGGGTTCCTGGACGAGGCCGAGAGCGATTCGATCGGGGCGCTGCTCCTGGGTCCGTCGATGGCGGCGGGCTTCGGCCTGCGCACCATGTCCTCGACCGCGGGTGGCTTCTCACCCCTGAGCTACCACTGCGGCTCCGTCTGGCCCCACGACACCGCCGTCGTCGTCCGCGGCCTGCACCTCGCCGGCCAGCGCGCCCGCGCCGCCGAACTCGGCCGGCAACTGGTCCACGCCGCCGGCGCCTTCGACAACCGCCTCCCGGAACTGTTCTCCGGCTACGGCGCCGCCGACGTGACGGAACCCTTGCCCTACCCGGCCTCCTGCCGCCCGCAAGCCTGGGCGGCCGCTTCCGCGGTCACCCTGCTCGTGACCTTCCTGGGCCTGCGCGTCGACGTCCCCGCCGGCGTCGTCACGCTCGACCCACCCCGCCCCAGCCCGGTGGGCGCCCTGCGCGTGACGGGCCTGCGCCTCGCCGGCGGCACCCTCGACGTCACGCTCACGGCCGACGGCACGGTGACCGACCTGCGCCTGCCGCCCGGCTTGCGCCTCGGCTAGGCGGCGTCGTCGCCGAAGCGCGCTTCGATCGCAGCAGCGTTGGCGTCGCACAACGCCTGCGCCGCTTCGCGCAGCGTGGTGCCGTGCCGGTTCGAGTGGGTGAACAGGGTCGTGACCAGGTGGCGCAGGCGCGTGCGGACCTGGGCGAACGCCTCGTCCGCGGTGGGTCCGATGTCGCCGAAGAAGGTCCACCACCACCAGGAGTTGGTGGCCGAGTTGGCGGTGAAGTCGGGCACCACGGGGATGCCGCGGGCGGCCAGGCGAGCTTCGGCGTCGGCGGTCACGGGCAGGTTCGCCGCCTCGACGACCACTTTCGCGGTGACGAGGTGCTCGTTGTCCGCATCGACGCAGTAGGACACGGCGGCCGGCACGAGCACCTCGGCCGGGACCTTGAGCCACTCGTCGGCCGGCCGCGCAGCCGCTCCGGGGCACAGGTGCGCCCGGTCGATCGCCCCGAAGCGGTCCCGGTGGGCGAGCAGGTGCTCGACGTCGAGACCACCTTCGTCGACGACCAGCCCCTGCACGTCCGCGATCCCGACGACCCGCACACCGGCTTCGGCCAGGAACCGCGCCGTGGCCCCACCCATCGACCCGAACCCCTGCACAACCGCCCGACTGCCCTCCACCGGGAGCCGAAGGTGGCCCAACGCCGTCACCACAGCCTCGGCGACGCCCAGCCCGCCGACCAGCTCGTCGAGCCCCACCCCACCGACCTGCACCTCGAAGGCCGCCGCCAGCCGCGCTTTCGCGGCGGCGAGATCGTCGAGCAGCGGATGCACCGCCACCACGGAGCTGGACACACCGAGCTCGGCGAGCACCTCGTCGATGTCGTCCTGGCGCACGCCGAGGTCCTCACCCATGGTCCAGTACTGCTCGATGAGCGGCCGCATCGCCCGCAGGTACCGCTCGATCACGCCCCGCGCCCGCTCATCACGCGGATCGAAGTCGATCCCACCCTTCGCCCCACCCAACGGCACGTACCGCCCGGCCGGATCGTAATTCAGCGCCTCCTTGCGGCTCATGCCCTCGGCGAGCCCACGCACCTCCCCGAGCGTGCACCCCGGCCGCATCCGCAGCCCCCCACTCGCCACGCCCCGCACGAGCCGATCCACCACCAGATACCCATGGCAGCCGGTCACCGGATCGGTCCAGCTCACCTCGAGGAACACACGCACCTCCGTTGCTGATGCACGAGCCAACCCAGCCCGCGCCCAACCCCCACCCGCCCCGCCCCGTCGACCGGCACCGCACCACGCGTACGACACCGCCGCCCAACAGACCCACCGAGGATGCACCCAGCCCGTGCCCGCCACCTCGAACGGCGACCCACCACACGTACGAAACCGCCGCTGAACTAGGCAACTAAGGATGCGCCCAGCCCTGCCGTGCACCCCGACCGGCGACGCACCACGCATACGAAACCGCCGCCAAACTACGCAGCAAGTCCTGCACCCAGCCCCTACCCGGCACCCCGAACGGCGGCCCACCACGCGTACGAAACCGCCGCTGAACTAAGCAACCAAGGTTGCACCCAGCCCCACCCCGCACCCCCGAACGGCGGCCCACCACGCGCATACGACACCGCCGCTCGACCGCCCCACTGAGGATGCGCCCAGCCCCTGCCCGGCACCTCGATCCGAAGCCTCCACACGGCCGCCGACCCCGTGTCAAGGCACGCTTTCCCGCCTTGACACGGGGTCAGCGGCCGTAGTCACACTCAAGCTTCGGGGTGCCTACGCACCGCAACACGCCCCCGCGCAGGACCGCATCCCCACCACAACCCAACCGCACCCACCCAGCGACGGCCCCCTCACCCACCCCCCACTCACCCCCGATACAACACCACCCTCTCCACCACAGTCCACGTCGTCGTAGTCAGCACATACACCGACGCAGCCAAGGGAACAAAAACAGTGACCAAAACCGTTCCATAAGGCAGCAGGCGAAGGACCCGAGCACCAGGCGCCGTGAAATCGCGCTGACGGTCCTGCCACCTGATCGAGAACCACGCCACCACGGCGAGCAGGCCGGCCACCACGAACACCAGCGGGGCGGCGGCGAGGCCGTGGGCCCCGAGCGAGACGCCCAGCAGGGTGCTGCCGAGCAGCGCGTTGGGCGTGCCGGCGATCACCGCGGTGCTGAAGAGGTGGTACATCACCCAGAACAACGGCAGTTGCGCGACCATCGGCAGGCACCCGACGAACAGCGACGTGCCGGAGTCCTGCTGCAGCTTCGCCATCTCGGCGGCCAGCTTGTCGCGGTTCTTGCCGTGCTTCTCCTGCAGCTTCTTGATTTCGGGCATCAGTGCGGTGCGGGCCCGCTGCCCGCGGGCCGCGGCTCGGGCGAACGGCACGAGCAGCAGCCGCACGGCCACGGTGAACAGCACGATCGCGAGGGCGGCCGCGAACGAGCCGGTGACGGGTTCGGTCGCCGAGGCGAGCCAGTGAACGAGGTGGTACGCGCCTTCGACGGGCACGTCGAGGAATCCGGGCATGACAGCACTCCGAGGGAAAGTCGGTTCAGGGCAAGCGGAGTCGGCTGCGCGAGTGCCCGAAGAAGACTGTCCTGATCGGACTCAGCGAGGGGTCACGCAGCCGGGGAGTGCTGTCCGGGTGCGCGGGGCCGGCTTCGGCCGGGTGCGCCGGGATCGCGCAACCGCAGGAACGCGGCGCGGCGCGAGCGCTGGTTCAACGCGGTCCGGCGGGCGCGCACGGGGATCGTCCACGTCGCCAGCTCACCGCGGTTCGCGTTGGAGACCACGATGACCACGAGCAGGCTCGCCGCCACCACGGAGGCGAACGCGAAGAACGCGGCCGGGCCGCCCTGCTCCACCAGGTGGGCGGCCGGGAACGCGAGCTGCAGCAGTGCGTGCATGCGGCGTCCCCTTCCGGTGTGTGGTGCGTCCCCCTGTTCCGGCGCCAGTGTAGCCGAGTTCGAAAGGGTGTTGTGGCGTTCTCGGCCGGTGCGTTATGCTCACCCCGATCCCCATGGATGCCGGCTCGGCCGCCCGGGGGAGTTTCCCTCTCTTCACGCGAACCCGAGTAGCTCGTGTTCGTTCCCGCGATCCGTCGATCGCGTCTCACACCTGTGTAAGGAGTAACCGTGTCCTACCAAGGAATTCTCGACGTCCACGGCAAGACCGCCACGCTCGGCTACGCGCCGGGCGGGCCGTCCGTCCCGTTCGGACTGATCCGCAAGCACAACCTGCGCCGGGGCGACGAAATCGTCGTCGACGGCGAGCAGCTCGTCTCGGTCAACGGCGCCCCGCCGGTGCCGGACCGGCCCGAGTTCGAGCGGCTCACGCCCGTCCACCCCGACGAGCGGCTCGTGCTCGAAACCACCCGCCACCAGCTCACGACCCGCGTGCTCGACCTCGTCGCGCCCGTCGGCAAGGGGCAGCGTGCGCTGATCGTCGCGCCGCCCCGGACGGGCAAGACGTCGGTGCTGCAGGCGATCGCGCAGGCGGTGGCGGTCAACCACCCCGAGGTGCACCTCATGGTGCTGCTCGCCGACGAGCGGCCCGAGGAGGTCACCGACATGCAGCGTTCGGTGCGCGGCGAGGTCATCGCCTCGACGTTCGACCGCAAGCCGTCCGAGCACGTGGCCGTCGCCGAGCTCGCCGTCGAACGCGCCAAGCGCCTCGTCGAATCGGGTCGCGACGTCGTGCTGCTGCTCGACTCGCTCACGCGCCTCGGCCGCGCCTACAACCTCGCCGCCCGCGCCTCCGGCCGCATCCTGTCCGGCGGCGTCGACGCCGGCGCGCTGCACCCCATGAAGAAGATCCTGGGCGCCGCCCGCAACATCGAGGACGGCGGCTCGCTCACCATCATCGCCACGGCCCTCGTCGGCACCGGTTCGCTAGCCGACACGGTGTTCTTCGAAGAGCTCAAGAGCACGGGCAACTCGGAGCTGCGCCTCGACCGCACCCTCGCCGACCACCGCGTGTTCCCCGCCATCGACCTCTTCGCCTCGGGCACCCGCCGCGAAGAACTGCTGCTCTCCCCGGCCGAGCTGCAGGTGATGACGGAGGTCCGCCGCGCCCTCGCCGCCCAGGACCCCAAACGGGCCACCGAGCAATTCCTCGACCAGGTCCGCACCACCAAGTCCAACGCCGAGTTCGTGGTCCGCGTCGCGGCCTCCCTCGGCACCCCGGCCGCGGCCGCCGCTGCCTGACACCGCGCCGCGTACCCGCGCGTTCGGCTGGGAGTCGTCGCCAGCCCCTCCGGCTCGACGCCGAGGGGCGCGCGCTAGTCGGTCCGTGCCGGTCAGCCGCCCCCCGCTGTCGCCCGGCGTGCCGGCCACTCGGGTCAGCGCCGACCGCCGCACCCCAGCGTTTCCGAACCGCGATGTCGTGCGGCGTACGAACTTCCGCCCGCCTTGATCGAACGCGAAGCCGCCCGGCCAAAGGAGCACGTAAAGCGCCTGCCGGGGCTGAAGCTCACCGGCACCAAGGTGCGTTCGTCCGAAAAGGACGATCTCGTGGCGGAGTGTCTCATCAAGGCCGGGCTGTGGAAAGAGGTCCGCGACCGCCTCCGCCAGCCCGGCGGCGCCCTCTCCGGTGGGCAGCAGCAGCGCTTGTGCATCGCCCGCGCCCTGGCCGTGCGGCCGAAGGCCCTGCTGATGGACGAACCGTGCTCGGCGCTGGACCCGACGTCGACGCGCCGCATCGAGCAGACGATCGAGGACCTCAGCGGCGAGGTCACCATCGTGATCGTCACGCACAACATGCAGCAGGCCGCGCGGGTTTCGGCGCAGTGCGCGTTCTTCCTCGCGGAGGAGGGTGCGCCGGGCGGCATCGTGGAGGCCGGGCCGACCGCGGTGATGTTCGACTCGCCGTCGGACGCGCGCACCGCCGACTACGTGCACGGCCGCTTCGGCTGACCCGTGCCATCCTGGCCGGTGTGAGAACTCTGCTGTTCGTGCCGGGCAACCGCCCGGACCGCTTCGCCAAGGCCGCGGCCAGCGGCGCCGACGCCGTGCTGTGCGACCTCGAGGACGCCGTCGCCCCGGACGCGAAGTCCGCGGCGCGCGACGCCGTCGTGGGTTGGGTGCGCTCGGAACCGGCCGTGGTCCGCGTGAACGCGGCCGATACCCCGTGGCACGCCGCCGATCTGGCCGCGCTGCGCGGTCTGCCGGGGGTGCTCGCGGTGGTCCTGCCCAAGGCGTCGCCGGACGCCGTCGCCGCGACGGCTTCGGCCCTCGGCGAGGTGCCGGTGTGGGCTCTGATCGAGACCGCTCGCGGTATCCGCGACGCCGACGCCATCGCCTCGGTCGCGGCCCGTCTGGTGTTCGGCAACGTCGACTTCGGTCTCGACGCCGCCGTCACCGCGACGGGCCCGGACGAGCGTGAGCTGCTCTACGCCCGTTCCCGGCTGGTGATCGCTTCGCGTGCCGCGGACCTGCCCGCTCCGCTCGACGGCGTCACCACCGACCTCGACGATCCGGCCGCCGCGGCAACGGCCGCGCGGCTGTCCCGCAACCTCGGCTTCGGGGGCAAGTTGTGCTTGCACCCCAAGCAAGTCGCTGCGGTCCGGGAAGCTTTCGCGCCCTCGGCCGAAGAGCTCGCGTGGGCCCGCAGCGTCGTCGAGGCCGCCGGCTCGAGCGAGGGCGCGGCGGTTCGGGTGGACGGCCAGATGATCGACCGTCCCCGGCTCGAACTCGCCCGCCGCCTCCTGGCGGAGTGAGCCGTGCGCACCGTCGTGATCACCGGTGCCAGCTCCGGGATAGGCGCCGCGGCCGCGCGCCGGTTCGCCGCGCTGGGCGACCGCGTGGCCGTGGTCGGCCGCTCGCCGGAGAAGACCGCGGCCGTCGCCGACGGCGTCGGCGAACCGTTCACCGCCGACTTCGCCCAACTGGACGACGTCCGCGCGCTCGCCGAAGCGCTGCGGTCGCGGTACCCGAAGATCGACGTGCTCGCCCACAACGCGGGCGGCCAGTTCCGCGAGCGCACGACCACCGTCGACGGCCACGAGCTCACCATGCAGGTCAACCACTTCGCGCCGTTCCTGCTCACGCACCTGCTCGCCGAGTCGCTCGACGGCGCCCGCGTCGTGGTCACCAGCAGCCGGGCCCACGGCTACGGCCGCCTCGATCTCACCGACCTCGACGGCGCTCGCACGCGGTACAACTCCTTGCGCCGCTACGCGACCACGAAGCTCGCCAATCTGCTGTTCGCGCGTGAACTCGCGCGACGGCTGCCGGTCAGCGCCGCGTCGTTCCACCCGGGCACGGTGGCCGGCGACTTCTTCCGCTAGGGCGGGTTTTCGGCGTGGGCGGTGCGCTCGCCGATCGGCCGCCGGTTCACCGTGACTGCGGAACAGGCCGCGCAGCGCTTGGTCCAGCCGGCGACCGCGGCGGACCTGCCGAACGGCGCGTACTTCGAACGCGGCGTCCCGAAGGCACCGGCCGGACCGGCCGCGGACGACGAACTCGCCCGCGGCCTGTGGGTCCGCACCGCGGAGCTCCTCAATCTCCCGGAACGGTGATCAGCCACCGATCCGTCCGGCGCCGCAGGTAGCAGAACCAGTACGCGCCCGACACCACCAGCACGGCGGCGGTGATGCCGAGGTCCAGGGCCGTCTGCTCGACCAGCACGTAGGCCAGCGCCAGCACCACGACCACCGGCACCACGGGCCAGCCCGGCATGCGCCAGACGCGCGGGCCGCGGTGGGCGGGGCGGCGCGCCGCGAGCACGGTGATCGCGATGGCCAAGTACAGGGCGACCACGGCGACGCCCGTGACACCGCTGAGGGTGTCGACCGGGACGAAGCACAGCACGGCTTCCGACAGGCCGACCACGAGCGTCGCGACCCACGGGGAACCGAAGCGGGCACCGACGACGCTCAGGGCGCGGTTGACCGGGTCCGGCCAGGCGCGGTCGCGGCCCGAGGCGTACAGCACGCGCGAGTTCTGGATGACCATCACGATCACCGCGTTCACGATCGCCGCGGCGATGCAGAGGCTGATGACCGTGCCGAGCGTCGAGCCGCTCCAGCCGACGACGAGCGCGGTGATGTCGACGTCGGTCAGGGAACCCGGGTCGCCGAGGGTGAGAGCGACGACCGGCACCAGGATCACGAGGCCGCTGATGCCGAGCGTCCACAGGACCGTGCGCGACACCGTCCGGTGCGGTTCGCGCATCTCCTCCGCGAGGTACACGGCCGTCGAAAACCCTTGGACGACGAAGAGCGCGACGGCCAGCCCGGCGATCACCGCCACCAGCCCGACTCCGCTGACGCCGTCGAGGCTCGGGCGCACGAGCACGACGGGGGAGCGCCCCGCGTGCGCGAACCCGAGCACGGACACCACCACGACGGCGACGATCTCGATGGCCAGGAACACCCCCGTCAGCCAGGCGTTGGAGCGCAGGTTCGCCAGGCCCAGCACGGTGGACGCGAGCATCACGGCCGCGCCCGCGACCGAAGGGTCGAGGTGCACGATCGGGGCGAGGTAATCGGCGACCCCGATCGCGATGATCGGGGGCACGACCAGGATCACGATGAACGACAGCACGAACGTGATCCAGCCGGCGAAGCGGTTGAGGACCGTGGTGACCATGGCGTACTCGCCACCCGCGCTGGGCACGAGCGTGCCGAGTTCCGAGTAGCAGAAGGCGATGCCGACGCACAGCAGCACGGCCAGCGCGATGGCGAGCGCGGTGCCCGTGCCGAGATCGGCGAAGAGCGGGGGAACGAGGACGAACAGCGACGACGCGGGCGTCACGCAGCTCAGCGTGAGCAGCGTGCCGCCGGCGACGCCGATGGAGCGCGTGAGCGTGCGCGGCTTCGGCGAACCAGTGGTGGTGGCGGTGTCGGCAGGAGCCGGGTTAGGGGGCATGAGGCGATGTCCCTCCGTCGGCGGCGCGATGTTTCGGGGGATGGAACAGCACTGATTCAGTGTTGTCAACGCCACAAAGACGACTAAATCCGTTGCCGGTCACACTGTGGACGGTCGCTTTCAGTGACCGGTCGGCTGGCTTGCCGGGTGTCGGGCGGGTCGGGGATGATCCCGTGGTGAGCAGCCAGGAAGCGAACCCGAACCGGCCGGCGCCGCCGGTGCTCGACGACATCTCGAAGAAGATCATCGCGCAGCTGCAGGAGGACGGGCGCCGCGCGTACGCGACGATCGGCAAGGCCGTCGGGCTCTCGGAGGCGGCGGTGCGCCAGCGGGTGCAGCGGCTGTCCGATTCGGGCGTGATCCAGATCGTCGCGGTCTCGGATCCGTTGCAGGTGGGGCTTTTCCGTCAGGCGATGGTGGCGATCACTGTGGACGGTCCACTCGAGCCGGTCGCCGACGCGCTCGCCGAAATGGCCGAGATCGACTACGTCGTGTTGTGCGCCGGCCGCTTCGACGTGCTCTGCGAAGCCGTCTGCCGCGACGACGAAGCGCTGCTCGACCTGATCTCCAACCGCATCCGGACGCTGCCCGGCGTGCGCACCGCGGAGACGCTCGTCTACCTCAAGCTGCGGAAGCAGTCGTACCAGTGGGGCGCCCGCTGAGGGCGACGACTAAATCCGAAGGTATTGCTCACCGATTGGTCGAGAATTAGTCGCCTCCCTGGTTTGAGGCGACTGATCCACTTGCACTCTGTCGTGGGCTCGTGCGATAACCGGGGTGTCCGGCCGGCGCGCGCCGCCCCGCGCACCGGCACTTCGAGGTCCCGTTTCGAGGAGCCATGACCACCACCGCCGAACCCACCGCCGCCGACGCGACCGGCCTCGCCGCGGCCGCCCGCGACAACCTGTGGCTGCACTTCACGCGCCACTCGGGCTTCGAGACCGCCGAGGTCCCCGTGATCGTCCGGGGTGAGGGCGCCTACGTCTGGGACGCCCGCGGCAAGCGTTACCTCGACGGCCTCGCCGGCCTCTTCGCCGTGCAGGTCGGCCACGGCCGCGACGAGCTCGCGGAAGCCGCCGCGCGCCAGACGAAGCAGCTCGCGTACTTCCCGCTGTGGGGCCACGCCCATCCGCCGGCGATCGAGTTGGCGGAGCGCCTCACGGCCGCCGCCCCTGGCGACCTCAACCGCGTCTTCTTCACCGTCAGCGGCGGCGAGTCCGTGGAGACGGCGTGGAAGCTGGCGAAGCAGTACTTCAAACTCGTCGGCAAGCCCACCAAGCACAAGGTCATCAGCCGCGCCCTCGCGTACCACGGCACCTCCCAGGGTGCCCTGTCGATCACCGGCATCCCCGGCGCCAAGGCCGATTTCGAACCGCTGGTGCCCAGCACGCTGCGCGTCCCCAACACCAACTTCTACCGCGCCCCCGAGCACGCCGACGACTACGAGGCCTACGGCCGGTGGGCCGCCGACCAGATCGAGCAGGCCATCGAATTCGAAGGCGCCGACACCGTCGCCGCCGTGTTCCTGGAGCCCGTGCAGAACACCGGCGGCTGCTTCGTCCCGCCCCCGGGCTACTTCGCGCGCGTCCGCGAAATCTGCGACCGCCACGACGTGCTCCTCGTCTCCGACGAAGTCATCTGCGCCTTCGGCCGCCTCGGCCACGACTTCGCCGCGAAGCGCTACGGCTACCAGCCCGACATCATCACCACCGCCAAGGGCCTCACCTCCGGCTACGCCCCCCTCGGCGCCGTCCTCGCCACCGACCGCCTCACGGCGCCCTTCGCCACCGGCCCCACGACCTTCATGCACGGCTCCACCTACGGCGGCCACCCCGTCTCCTGCGCCGTCGCCCTCGCCAACCTGGACCTCATCGACCGCGAAGGCCTCTACGACCACGTCCTCACCAACGAGTCAGCCTTCCGCAACACCCTGAACCGCCTCCTGGACCTCCCCCTGGTCGGCGACGTCCGCGGCGCAGGCTTCTTCTACGGCATCGAACTGGTGAAGGACAAAGCGACAAAGGAAACCTTCACCGCGGAGGAGTCCGAACGCGTCCTGCGCGGCTACCTCTCGGATGCTCTGTTCGAGGCAGGGCTGTACTGCCGGGCCGACGACCGCGCGGAGCCGGTCATCCAGCTCTCACCGCCACTGATCTGCGGCCAGAAGGAGTTCGACGAGATGGAGAGCATCCTCCGGGAGACTCTCACGGAGGCTTGGAAGCTTTTGTAGAAGTCCAGGGGTAGGCGGTGGTGAGCTTCCCTGTCTTTTCGTCGCATTGCCAATAAATACGCCACGGCAACGAAACAACGGAATGAGAACCACCCACACCTCCCCCGCCCCCGATCCTCAGCCTCCTCTACGGTACTCACTTTGTGTCAAGGTACTCTTTCCAGCCTTGACACAAAGTGAGTACCGTAGAACGATTGGCTGACGGGGTGCCGTTCTCATGGGGTCTTTTCGCCCGAAGGGCGGTTTCTTCGGGGTGGCGCCCTGGGGGTGAAAGAATCCGCCTACGGCGAAAAGATATCGCCTACGGCGAAAAAGCTCACGAGAAGCTCCCCGAAGCCCAATTGTGACTACGGTTCGGGGCCTCTTGTCAAGGCGGGAAAGCGTACCTTGACAAGAGGCCCCGAACCGCGTTCTGGCTTCGTATCGGGGAGCAGGGCGGGGGTTGGTCGTTCTCGTTCGTCCCAGCATCGGTGACCATTGGGGAGATGGTGGTCGGTCGCCAGTGGCGGTGTTCCGGTTTAACGAGGGGTCGCGCAGAGGGTTGAGTGGGCGAGGGTCGGCGGCGTCTGGTAGATGGTGGTTGGTTGCCAGTGCGGTGTTCCGGTTTAACGAGGGGTCGCGCAGAGGGTTGAGTGGGCGAGGGCCGGCGGCAGTTGGGTGGATGGCGGTTGGTCGCCAGTGGCGGTGTTCCGGTTTAACGAGGAGTCGCACAAAGCGTCGGGTGGGCGAGGGCCGGCGGCAGTTGGGTGGATGGTGCTTGGTCGCCAGTGGCGGTGTTCCCGTTCAAAGAGGAGTCGCACAAAGCGTCGGTTTGGCGAGTTTGGCCGCGACTGGACAGATGCCAGCCGGCCCCCGCACTGCGGTGTTCCGACTCCAAACGGCCCGCACAGAGGTCCGGCCCGGCGACGTTGGCCGCGATCGGGGCCGATACCACCCGATCCACCCCGCCATCTTCCGTTCAAATCACCCCAACCCCTCCACTCACGACACCGAAAACTTCCCAAACAAGACATTCCCGACCCGTCAAGCTCACCCCCTCCCCTTCCCTTACTCTTCCCCTTGTCCACCAACGACACAGGAGGAAGCCGCGTGGCGGAATGGGCCGATTTGGTCGCGTTCATCAGGCACGAGTACGACGTGATCCGCGAGGAGCCCGATGAGGTGCGCATCCGGATGGCGTTCGGGGACGATGCGGAGACGCGGGGGCGCGCGCAGGTGGTGGTGATCGCCCGGGAGGTGTTCGACAAGCGCGAGGACTGGGTGCAGATCGCGACCCCGTTCGCCCGTGTGCACGAGGTGGAGTTGCTCGAGGTGCTCACCGAGGTGGGGCACACGCTCGTCGTCGGGGGGATCGTGGTGATGGGGGAGCACCTGGTGCTGCGGCATTCCCTGCCGCTGGTGAACCTGGACATCAACGAGTTCACGGATCCGCTCGAGCTCGTCGCCGGGTCGGCGGAGCTCCTTGAGCAGCAGTTCACCGGGCGCGACGACTACTGACGCGCAACCCGGGGGCCTGTCGCGAACAGGGAGAGGCCCCCGGTCCGCGCCTCGGACGGAGCGACGGCGGCGCAGTGCATGCCGCGCTCGGGCAGCGTTCCGTCGATCAGGAACCGGTCCGTTGTGGACACCACGCACGGGCTGTTCTTGAAGTACGCGCCGTGCCCCGCGCCGTCGTAGGTGAGCAGGCGCGCGCCGGTCTGGCGGGACACGTGCTGGGCCCATTCGTACGGCGTCGCCGGGTCGTAGCGGCTGTTGAGCAGCAGCACGGGGACCTGGCCGAGGAAGCCGGGCCGGCGCTGCGGGTCGCGGACGGCGCCGGGCCAGCCGACGCAGCCGGTGGCCGACTTCCACGCCAGGGGCGAGAACCGCACGTCCGGCGCGATCGCCGCGAGCGAGTGCCGGAACGTCTGCAGCTCGCCGAACCCGCTGATCGGCAGGTGCCAGTCGGAGCAGAAGACGCTGGCGAACGACGTGGGCACGGTGATGTCGCCGTACGCGGACTCCTCGGGCTTGCCGTCGCGCAGGCTGACCAGGCTCGTCGCCAGCTGGTTCCACGACGGCCCGTAGAAGTTGCGCGTCACCAGGTCCAGGAAAGCCACGGGGTCCAACGAGTCGTCCGGCGTCCCGAGCTGCCCGTGTTCGGCGCGCGAGTACAGCGAGGCCATCAGCGCGCGCACGTCCTGGCCGTGCAGCGCGCACGACGAAGTCGTGGCGCACCAGTGCGCGAACTGGTCGAACATCTCCTGCGTCGCCCGCGTCTGCGAGCTGAGGAACTCCCACGTGCTGCGCAGGGAGTGGTCCATCGTCCCGTCCAGCACGAGCGCGCGCACGCGATCCGGGTACTGCTCGGCGTACTCCTGGCCCATCAGCGTGCCGTACGAAGTGCCGTAGTACGTCAGCTTGCTTTCGCCCAGCGCGGCGCGGATCGCGTCGATGTCGCGGGCCACGCTGGCGGTGTCGACGTGGTCCGCCAACGGCCCGGTGGACTTCGCGCAGCTGTCGGCCAGCGCCCGGTTGCGCGCGGCGAGCTCCCGGAACTCGCCGGGATCCTGGGGCAGCTGGTGCTCGGGCGCGGTCACGGCGTCGAGCCCGCACCGCACCGGGTTGCTCTGGCCGACGCCGCGCGGGTCGAAGCCGACCGTGTCGAACCGCGCCGTGATGGCGGGCGACAACGACCACCCGTTCTGCACCTCTGACGCGCCCTCGCCGCCCGGCCCGCCGGGGTCCATGAGGACGGAACCGATGCGGTGCGCGGGATCGGTGGCCTTGCGCCGGGCGAGCGCGAGCCGGATCGTGCCGCCACCGGGGTTGGCCCAGTCGATCGGGACGGTGACCGTGCCGCAGTCGACGCCGGCCACGTTCGGGCACGGCTTCCAGTCGATGCCCGCGGCGCTGGCCGGCGCGGCGAGCAAGGCCGCGAGTGTGGGGACTACCGCCGCGACGACGGTCAGTTTCCTGCCCAGGCCCATGGAACCGCACCTTTCGCCGGCGGGTGAAGATCAACCACGTGCCCGGGGATCTTGCCAGAAGATCACCGATCCGATCGGGTGAGGGTGTGGCGACGTCCCAAGTGGACCTGCACCAACCCGAATAACATTCGGTCAACGCTGTCGTACGTCCGGGCTAATCCAGTGAGCGCGACGAGTCAGAACCGAATCAGATTCTTGACAATGCTTACTAAGCGAGCGTTCACTGGCCGCGCCGGAAACAGGCTGTCACCCCTCGTGAAGGGAAGTACATGTCCGGAAACCGCGCTCAACGAAGACTGCGCACCACCGTCCTCCTGGCACCCCTTACCCTGCTGCTGGCCGCGACGCCCGCGCTCGCCCCGGCGTCGGCTGCGACCCGGGCGCCCGCCGCGCCGCCCACGACGTCGCCCGGGAACGGGCCGGCGACGATCACCGGTCCCGTCCCGTCGCACGCCGAGCCCGGCGACCCGTCCCACGACTACGTCTTCTACTCCACGCCGTTCGACCTGGAGAAGGCCGGTTACGAGGAGGAGGAGTTCTTCATCTCGGGCACCGCCACGCGGTACAACCCGAACCCGACCGTCGACGAGCAGAAGCAGGCGGCCAGGCCTCTCGGCACCACGCCCTACACCACGCGCATCGTGGTGCGCCGCCCGGTGAAGCCGGCCAAGTCGGCCGGTGTCGCGGTGGTCGACTGGCAGAACGTGACCGCCGGGCACGACATCGACACCGAGTGGGGCACGAGCGCCGACTACTACGTCCGCAACGGCTGGACGTGGGTGGGCGCCTCGGTGCAGCACGTCGGCGTCAACGGCGCCACCTCGGGCGGGACGGCCGGCCTCGGCCTCACCGAATGGAGCCCGCAGCGCTACGGCTCGCTCGACGTGACCAACGGCGGCACCGTGCTCGACGACTCGCAGTCGTTCGACATCTACACGCAGATCGCGCAGCTGCTGAAGGGCCGCGGCAAGCAGAACCCGTTGGCGGACCTCGGGATCGCCCGCGTCTACGCGGGCGGCGCGTCGCAGTCCGGCCGCTACCTGGGCGTCTACTACAACACGATCCAGCCCCTGCGCCACGTCTACGACGGTTTCCTGTTCGCCCTGTCCGACGGCAACCTGCCGCCGCGCGCGGGCGTCGGCACCAAGGCCATCCGCGTCTTCACCGAAAACGACGTCTACCGCGGCGCCGGTGTCCCGGCCCAGCGCGTCCCGGACACCGATTTCCTGCGCACGTGGGAGATCGCCGGCGGTTCCCACGTCCCCGCGTACTCCACGGGCACGGACCCGGACGACTTCCGCACCACGCTCGGCGCCATCCAAACGCGCGAGTTCGGTGAGCAGGCGCCGTTCGACTGCACCAACCCCGGCCCCAGCCAGGTCGAGTCCTGGACGGTCTTCCACGCCGCCTACGACGCCCTCGACAAGTGGGTCAGCCGCGGCACCCCGCCCCGGCGCGCGGAGCCCCTCGCGATCATCGACCCGGGCCCGCCGGCGACCCTCGCGCGCGACCCCCTCGGCCTCGCCCAGGGCGGCATCCGCCTGCCCGACGTCGACGTCCCGGTCGGCCTCAACGACGGCATCAACTCCCCCGCGAGCCTCGACAACCCCCTCAGCTCCTTCTGCGTCCTCTACGGCACCCACCGCGACTTCACCACCGCACAGCTGAAAGACCTCTACTACAACACCAACGACTACCGCCGGCAGGTCGCCGACTCGGTCCGCCGCCTGGAGGGCCAGCACTTCCTCCTCCCCGAAGACGGCAAGACACTGATCACGCAAGCCAACAAACGCAAGCTCTTCTAGAAAACCGACGACACCGAAGCCGATCTACGAAGAGGGCTGCGCACCCACACCCCTCCCAGCCCCTCGATCCGAAGCCAAAACACGGCCGGCGAGCCCTTGTCAAGACACGCTTTTCGTCTTGACAAGGGCTCACCGGCCGTAGTCACAATCAACCTTCGGGGGCGCCCGCAACCCAACGCTTACGCCACGCAACTCTCCCTACGCCACGCAGCTCCCCCCCCGTCACGCTGCCTACGCGGCCCTAGGCCCGATCCCCATAATCCCGCCAAACCCCAGCAGCAACCCTCTCCCCAACCCCATCCTTCCGATAATCACAAACCCCCTCCGGAAACGCCTTCTTCAACTCCGCCTTCTCCTCCGCAGAAAACCGAACCGGGTAATCCTCAAAATCCACCGGCTTCAACCGGCACTTCACCACATCCATCGCCAACCCCTCCCCAGCGGCCATCCGCGTGTTCGACGCCACGGGGTACAACGCCCCACACTGCCCCGACGACGGATCCGTCAGCTTCTCCTGCACCCGCTTCGAAGCCGAGAGGTAACACCCGTCCGACAGATCGCGCGGCCGGTTGGCGATCACCTTCGCCGCCGCACCACGTCCGGACCGATCCCGGTCGATCGCCGTCAGCCACCGGTCCATCGCAGCCAGCTCGTACGCGCTCGCGGCCGCCTGCTCCGCCGCCGTCGCGTGGTTCGCGATGATCACCTGGTTGGCCGCGGTCCCGTTGGCCTGCAACAACCGCTGCCGCACCACGAACGACCACTCCGACGTGTGGATGTCGTTGCCCGCGCCGGCGAAGTCCAGATCCGTGCGCTGGTCGATGATCGGCGTCGACGCCAGGCCCTGCGAGGCCGAGTTGAAGATGTCGTCGCGGTACAACGCGTCCAGCGCCTTCGGGTCCGCCGCACTGCGCGCCGCCGCGGGCTTGCCGGTGTAGTCCAGTCCGCCGATCGAAGCGTTCAGCGAAACGAACTGCTCGGCCGAGATCTGCCCGGCCTGCAACGCCTTCAGCCCGTACTGCACACCGACGTTGTCCAGCGTGTTGCGCACGAACCCCGTCTTCGGGTCGCGCCCGAGCTGGTTCGCGAACTGCTCGTTCGAGTTGCAGATGACGCCGTGCGGGTTCGTCACCGGATCCCACCGGACGGCCACCGGGATCGCCGAGTTGCAGCTGTCCGTGGCAGTCGCGCGGCTGGCGAACGTCAGGTCCCACGAAACGCACGTGTCGTACGCGTTCCAGCCCGCGACCGCGAGCTTCTGCGCGTCCGTGAACGAAGTGTTCGTGAAGTAGCGGTTCAAAAGGCGGCAGTCCGCCACCGGACCGGCCGTGGTGATCGGGTCCGGAAAGGACACCCCGGGGATGATGCCGTCGACGATGCCGGGGTAGTTCTCCGCGATGTCGTACTGCTGGATCGCGCCGCCGGAGCCGCCCCAGCCGATGGTGTGCTGCACCGGGCCGTAGGTCTCGACGAAGTGCTCCTTCACCATCATCGCGGCCTCGGCCGAGATGATGGGGCTGCAGTTGTTGTCCAGCACGTTCAGGCTCGACGACGCGACCGCGTACCCCTGGCCCAGGAACAGGTCGTTGAGCACACCGCCGGTGCCCGCGCCCTGGTGGTAGCCGGAGTTGCAGCCGCCGCCGAAGGTGTAGACCAGCTTGCCGTTCCAGCCCGGCGTCGCGGTGAACGGCGACGGCGTGGCCGGTCCGTCCGCCAGCGCCGCGATCTCGTACACCGCGCGGTCGATCGTCCCGCGCTCCACTCGCACGACGTAGGGCACGCTGCGGCCGCCGACGGTCGCCGACGCGAGGTCGGCTGGACGGCTCGCCGGGTCGGCCAGCGCGGCGAACTTCCCCGCGGTGTTCTTGTACTGGTAGGTAACCTGCGTCGGCGCGCTGCACAGCGGCATGGTCGCCGGCGGCAGTCCGAACGCCGTCGTCTCGCAGTAGAACGGCTTCTGCTGCTGCCCGGAGAACACCGGGCCGGTGATCGCGTGGTTCACGACGCGCACGCTCGCGCGGGCGCCGTGACCGGCCGTGGCGACCAGCTCGGTCGAGCCGGTGCGCAGCCCGCTGACCAGCCCGAGCAGGCTGCCGTCGGGCTCGCTGTGGAACGCTTGCGTGATGTCCTGCCCGCCCGCGGAAACCCGCACGTCACGCGCGGTTCTCGCGTCCGGCGGGGTGACTCTGACCAGGACCTGGCCTCCGCTGACCAGATCGGGCCGGGGGTTCGAGACGGTCGTGATGCCCAGCCGCGACTGCTGGTGGGCGGGTGCCGCGACGGCCGAGGTCGCCGCGCCGGTGAGGAGGATTGGTACGGCCAATGCGGCCAGCACCGTGGTCGAGCGCCAAGTACGGTTCTTCACTTCGCACCTCGTTGCTCACGGCACCGCTCGGTGCGGTGCCACGCAAGAGCCGGGTATAGCACGCGTTCCTCAGGCAGAACAACATTCGGTTGATCAACGAATCGGCGGCGTTGATCATGGTTCTCCGGATCACCGTGAGGTCACCGAGAACTCAGCCCGGTAACAGGTCTGGGCAACACCGGGATCTGTCTGTACTGTTCGTCGCGTCCGAATCGGATTCTGCTTTGCCGGTGTCACTGCAACGAGGCGGTGGGGGTGAGCGTGGTCGAGGATCCTGTCCTGCTGCGGGCGGAGGGGCTCAACGTCTCCTTCGGCGGGCTCGAGGTGCTCAGGCGGGTTTCGCTGGAGGTGCGCGCCGGTTCCGTGCTCGGTGTGATCGGCCCGAACGGCGCGGGGAAGACCACGCTGTTCAACACGATCTGCGGGTTCGTCCGGCCCGACGCCGGCACGATCACCTTCGGCGGCCGGGAGCTCTCGCGCCCCCGTCCCGAGCAGCTCACCCGGCACGGCATCGCCCGCACGTTGCAGGGCTTGGGTCTCTTCGCCGGATTGACGGTGCTGGACAACGTGGTCGCGGGCGCCACGCACCGCTCGCGCACCGGCTTCGTCGGCGCGCTGCTCGCGTCACCGTGGGCCGATCGCGACGAACGCGAGCTCGCTGCCCGGGCCCGGGAAGTGCTGCGCGAACTGGGGATCGAGGACGACGCGAACCGGACCTGCGCCGGATTGCCCTACGGCGTGCGCAAACGCGTCGCTCTCGCGCGCGCCCTGGTGAGCGAACCCCGGCTGCTGATGCTCGACGAACCCGCCGCCGGCCTGTCGGCGAGTGAGGTCGGCGAGCTCGCCGACCTCGTGCGCGGTCTGGTGCCCGACACCACCGTGATGCTCGTGGAACACCACATGGACTTCGTGATGAACCTGTGCGACCGCCTCGTGGTGCTCGACTTCGGCGAGGTCATCGCACGCGGCACACCGGCGCAGGTGCGTGCTGACCCGCAGGTGCAGCGGGCCTACCTGGGTGACCCCGTGGCGGCCGTGGCGGGAGAAGGCGGGGCGCATGCTTGACGTCAGCGGGCTGGTTGTCGACTACGGTCCGGTGCGGGCGCTGGACCACGTGGACCTGTTCGTCGGGCGGGGTTCGATCACCGCGGTGCTCGGGGCCAACGGTGCGGGCAAGACCACGTTGCTGCGCGCGCTCTCGGGCCTGCACCGCCCGCGCGACGGTGCCGTGCAGCTCGACGGCCACGACATCAGCCGGCTTTCCCCGGAGGACCTCGTGCGCCTCGGCGTCGCGCACGTGCCCGAGGGCCGCGGCGTGATCGCCGAGCTGACCGTGGAGGAGAACCTGCGCCTCGGCGGCCTGTGGCGGCGTGACCGGCGCTGGCTGCGCACCGGCACCGGCGAGGTGTACGACCTGTTCCCGCCGCTGGCCGAGCGCCGTTACCAACGAGCGGAAGCGCTTTCCGGCGGTGAGCGGCAGATGCTCGCGATCGGCCGCGCGCTGATGAGCCGGCCCGAGCTGCTCCTGCTCGACGAACCGTCACTGGGCCTCGCGCCACGCGTCTCGGCCCGGATCGTGGCCGTGCTGCGCACTTTGCGCGAGGAGAGCGGGCTCACGCTGCTGCTGGTGGAGCAGAACGCGGCGACCGCGCTCTCGGTCGCCGACCGCGCCGTCGTCCTGCACCTCGGCCGCAAGGTCGCCGACGACACCGCCGACACCCTCGCGGCCGACGACCGCGTGCGCCGCGCCTACCTGGAGGTGTGAATGGGCCGCTTCCTCGACCTCACGCTCGCCGGGCTCACCAGCGGGGCCGTGTACGCGGCCGTGGCGCTGGCGCTCGTGCTGATCTGGCGCTCCACGCGCATCGTGAACTTCGCGCAGGGCGGCATGCTGATGATCACCACGTTCATCGCGTACACGATCGTCTCGCACGGCGGCTCGTATTGGCTCGCACTGCTCGTGGCCATCCTCAGTGGACTCGTGCTCGGCGCCGTCGTGGAACGGGTGCTGGTGCGGCCGGTGGAGAAACGGCCGCCGCTCGACGCCGTCGTGGTCACCTTCGGCCTGCTCGTGCTGCTGCAGGGCGTGGCTGGAATGCTGTTCGGCGGCACACCGCGCTCCTACCCGCCGGCGTTCGGCATCGCCGGGTTCAAGGCGGGCGGCCGGCAGTTGCTGTTCGCGCCCAACGACCTGTGGATCGTGCTCGTGGTGCTCGCCGTGATGGCCGGGCTCGCGCTGGTGTTCCGCAAGACCTCGCTGGGCTTGCGGATGCGGGCGTCGGCGTTCGCGCCGGAAGTGGCGCGGCTGCTGGGAGTGCGCGTCGGGCGGATGCTCACGGTCGGGTGGGCGCTGGCCGCCGCGGTCGGCGCGCTCGCGGGTGTGCTCATCGCGCCCAGCACGTTCGTCAGCCCGACGGCCTTCGACGCGGTGCTCGTGTTCGGCTTCACGGCGGCCGTGATCGGTGGGCTCGACAGCCCGCCCGGCGCGGTCGTCGGCGGGCTCGCGCTCGGCGTGGTGCTCAGTTACGTCGCCGGGTACCTCGGGTCCGACATCGTCACGTTCGCCTCGCTCGTCGTCCTCATCGGAGTGCTCATGGTGCGGCCGCAGGGCCTGTTCGGTTCGACGAAGGGACGCCGGGTATGACCGCGCTCGCCGCAGCCGCGCCCGTGCGCTTCTGGCGCCGGTCCACCGTGGTCCGCCACCTCACGTGGGCAGTGGTCGGCCTGGTGGTGCTGTACTTCGTCTCGACCTCGCTCGACTCGTTCGCGAACCTGCAGCTGGCCCAGATCTGCTACACCGCCATCGCGACCGCGGGCCTGACCGTCCTCTCCGGACTGTCCGGCCAGATCTCCCTCGGCCACGGCGCGTTCGTCGCCGTCGGCGCCTACACCACGGCGCTGCTGCTGGAACACCTCGAGTGGTCGCTGCCGCTCGTGCTGCTCGGTTCGGTGGTCGTCGGCGGAGCGCTGGGCTCGCTCGTCGGCGTGGCCGCGGCGCGGCTGCGCGGTCCGTACCTGGCGGGAGCGACGCTGGCGCTCGCCGTCGGCCTGCCTTCGCTGGCCGACTACCACGCGCTGCGCGACGTGCTCGGCGGCGCCAACGGCCTCATCGTCACCTCCGAGCCGCCGCCGCTGTCGCTCGGCGAGACGTTCCCGCTCGAACGCTGGCAGGCCTGGATCTGCGGGTTCTGCCTGGTGCTCACGTTGTTCCTGCTCGCCAACCTCACGCGCAGCAAGATCGGGCGCGACATGCGGCTGGTGCGCGAAGACGAGCAGGCGGCAGCGCTCTCAGGTGTGCACGTCGCGCGCACGCAGATCGTCACGTTCGGCATCAGCGCGGCGTTCGCGGGCCTGGCGGGCGGGCTCTTCGCGATCGTCAACAGCCTGGCCGCGCCCGGCGCGTTCACGCTCAGCCTGTCGCTGTCCCTGCTCACCGCGGCTGTGCTCGGCGGGCTCGGCAGCCTCGCCGGCGCGGTCTACGGCGCGGTGCTCGTGACGCTGCTGCCCAACTGGACGGCCGACCTCGCGCAGCAGGCCGACCTCCCGCGGGCGATCTACGCGAACATCCCGCTCGTGCTCTACGGGCTGGTGCTGATCGTGGTGATCGTCGCGTTCCCCGGCGGCATCCAGTCCGGGGTCCGCAAACTCGGCGCCCTCGCCAGGGCGCGCCTGAACCGTCCACAAGAGCCGGACAACCACCAGGAGCCGAGATGAAGACAGTTCGCCGAGCCGCCTCCGTCGGGGTGGCCCTGACCGCGGTGGTCGCGCTCACCGCCACTGCTTGCGCTTCGGGCGGCGACGCCGGTGAAGCCACGCCGGGTGTCACCGCCGACTCCGTGACCATCGGGTCCACGATCCCCCTCACGGGCACCGCCGCGCCGGGCTACAGCGAGCAGGGCCCGGCCGCCAAGGCGTTCTTCGACTACGTCAACGCGAACGGCGGCATCAACGGCCGCAAGATCACCCTCAAGTACCTCGACGACGCCTACAACCCGGCCCAGACCGTCACACTCACCAAGCAGCTGGTGTTGCAGGACAAGGTGTTCGCGGTCGTCGGCTCCCTCGGCACGCCGACGCACACCAAGGTCGTCGACTTCCTGAACTCCTCGCGCGTGCCCGACCTGTTCGTCGCGTCCGGTTGCACCTGCTGGGACCAGCCGAAGAAGAACCCCTACACGTTCGGCTGGCAGCCGGACTACACGGTCGAGGGCAAGATCCTCGGTGACTACGTGAAGAAGAACTTCGCAGGCAAGAAGGTCGCGTACTTCTACCAGGACGACGACTTCGGCCGCGACGGCATGAAGGGTCTCGACAAGTACGTCGACCAGAGCCAGGTCGTCACGCGCCAGCCCTACCAGCCGGGCAACACCGACGTCGCCGCGCAGGTGTCGGCGATCGCCGCGTCGAAGGCCGACGTCGTGGTGCTCGAGGCGATCCCGGCCTACACCGCGCTGTTCAAGCTGACGTCGCTGAAGCTCGGCTACTCGCCGACGCTGGTGGCCTCCAGCGTCGGCGCGGACCCGATCACGGTGTCCGGGCTGCTGGAGAACTTCGCCAAGCAGGCCGGTTCTTCGGTGAAGGGCCAGGACCTCATCGAGGGCTTGGTGACCTCGGCCTACCTGCCGCCCCTCGACGACACGAGCAACTCCTGGACCGCGCTGTTCAAGAAGATCCACGACCAGTACATCCCGAACGTCCCCTTCGACGGCAACGTCTACTACGCCATGGCCTACGCGTACACCTTCACCCAGGCGCTGGCGCGGGCCGGGCAGAACCCGACCCGGCAGGGCGTCATCGACGCGCTCGAGAAGGGCGGCCTGACGGGACCCGGCCTCGTGCCGTTCCGCTACGGCAAGGATTCACACGCCGGCTACACCGGCGGGCAGATCGCGACCGTCAAGGCGGGCAAGCAGGTGCCGTCCGGTTCCCCGCTGACCACGGACGACGGTGACGGCGCGATCACGGCCTACACCCAACCGCAACCTGCGGCTCCGGCCAACGGCATCCCCGCGGCGTGAGTTCGTCCGGCACAATCACGCCATGGCCATGACGGAGGCGACAGGGAGCAAGCGGGCGCAGGCGACGCGAGCGCTGCTGCTCGAAGCGGCCGGTGAAGTGTTCACCGCGGCCGGGTACGACCAGGCGAGCATGGCCGCGATCGCCGAGCGGGCCGGCGCCAGCATCGGCAGTCTGTACCACCACTTCGCCGCGAAGTCCGATTTGTACATAACCCTCTACACCGAGTACAACCGCCGCCAGCAGCACCGGTCCGCCAAGGCGTTCCGCACGGCGCTGGCACAGGGCGAGGAGGACGCGCTCCGGCTCTACATCGCCGGAGCGCGCGCCTACCTCGACGGGTGCTGGCAGGAGCGCAAGCTCGCCCGGCTGTTCCTGTCGGGCAACGGACCGGCGGGCTTCGGCCTGCTGACGCGCGAGCGGTTCCGGGAGTGGCTCACGGCCAACGCCACGCTGGTCAACGGCCACACCCGGCCGTTGTCGGACATGCTGGTGCTCTCGCTCACCGCCATGTCCACGGAGGCCGGCCGCGAGGTCGCGGCCGCGCCGACGAAGGCCAAAGCGACGCTGATGATCGAGGAGGTCCTCGAGCTCATGGGTCGCCTCTACCCCAAGTCGTGACGCAGGTCACCACGGCCGCCTGAGCGGGTCGGTCAGCAGCGGAAACGCCGGATGCCCGGCCGGATCGGAGCAGGTGTGTCCGGTTCGTCCGGGTGGCGCCGCACGTCCCCGAGGCAGTTTCATTCCCTATGAATGTTTCTCTGCTGGCACGACGAGACGGCACGACGGGGGCTGGACATGTGCGGGATCACGGGATGGGTGGACTTCGGCCGCGACCTGGCGGCTGAACGCGAAACGGTGGCGGCCATGACGGCCACCATGGCGTGCCGCGGCCCCGACGCGAGCGGGCTCTGGCTCGACCGCCACGCGGCGTTCGGGCACCGGCGACTGTCCATCATCGACTTGGAGCTGGGCAGGCAGCCGATGACGGCCGACGCCGGCGGCACCGTCGCCCTGACCTACAGCGGTGAGGTCTACAACTTCACCGAACTGCGCGCGGAACTGGAGACGCGCGGACACCGCTTCGCCACGCACAGCGACACCGAAGTGGTCCTGCGCGGTTATCTCGAGTGGGGCGCCGGCCTGGCCGAGCGCCTCAACGGCATGTACGCGTTCGCGATCTGGGACCCGCGCGAGGAGCGCCTGGTGCTGATCCGCGACCGGATGGGCATCAAACCGTTGTACTACTCGCTCCACGGCGACGGGCTGCTGTTCGGCTCCGAGCCCAAGGCGATCCTCGCGCACCCGGAAGTGAAGCCCGTGCTGGACGCCGACGGCCTGCGCGAGCTGCTGGTGTTCACCAAGAACCCGGGCCAGGCCGTGTGGGCCGGCATGCGCGAGGTCGAACCGGGCACGGTCGTGACGCTCGACCGCACCGGGCTCAAGGTGCGCCGCTACTGGCAGCTGGAGCCGGTGGAGCACACCGACGACATCGGGTGACCGTGCACCACGTGCGCGAGCTGCTCGACGACATCGTGCGGCGCCAGCTCGTGGCCGACGTGCCGCGCTGCGTGCTGCTCTCCGGCGGCCTCGACTCCAGCGTGCTCACGGCGCTGTCGGCGCAGCAGCTCGCCGATCAGGGTGAGCGGGTGCGCAGCTTCGCGGTGGACTTCGTGGGGCAGGAGGAGAACTTCGTGCCCGATGCGATGCGGTCCACTCCGGACGCACCGTACGTGCGCGACGTCCACGAACACGTCGGCTCGCTGCACCAGGACATCGTGCTCGACTCGGCGGAGCTCGCCGACCCGGCCGTGCGCCGTGCCGTGGTGCGCGCCCGCGACCTGCCCACCGGCCTCGGCGACATGGACGGCTCGCTGTACCTGCTCTTCCGCGCGATCCGCGAACGCTCGACCGTGGCGCTCTCGGGCGAGTCGGCCGACGAGGTCTTCGGCGGGTACGCGTGGTTCCACGACCCGCAGGTGCAGCAGGCCGACACCTTCCCGTGGCTCGCGCGCCGGCTGGCGTCCGGGGCCCGGGGTTCGGTGGCGGGGATCTTCGACGCCGGTTTGCTGTCCACTTTGGATCTTCGCGGGCACCTGCGCGATTCCTACTCCGCCGCCGTCGCGGAGGCCGGCACGCGGCCGGGGGAGACCGAGCACGAGCGCCGCATGCGCGTGATCGGGTACCTGCACCTCACGCGGTTCGTGCGCATCCTGCTCGACCGCAAGGACCGGCTCAGCATGGCCAACGGCCTCGAGGTGCGCGTGCCGTTCTGCGACCACCGGCTCGTGGAGTACGTCTACAACACGCCGTGGACCACGAAGACGTTCGACGGCCGCGAGAAGAGCCTGCTGCGTGCCGCGGCTCGCGACGTGCTGCCCGCTTCGGTGGCCGAGCGGGTGAAGAGCCCGTACCCGTCCACGCAGGACCCGAAGTACCTCGAAGCGCTTCGCGAGCAGGCCGGTGACCTGCTCGCCTCGCCCGCGCACGGCGTGTTCGACTTGGTCGACCGCCGCGCGCTCACGGAACTGCTTGCCCGAGAGGACACCGTTCCGTTCCTCCGCCCGCAGTTGGAGCGTGTGTTGTTCTTCGCGACCTGGTTCGATCTGTACTCACCGGAGCTGCGTGTCCGGTGACGCGAACCGAGTGAGGGTGAGGAGCGGGCCATGGTGGGCGAGTCTCCGGACGTCGACGCCGACGAGGCGTTCCAGTTCGTGCTGTCGCTGCACCGGCTGCTGCGCGAGCTGCGCCGGGCGGCGCCACCCGACGGCCTGCCGAGCACGCAGCTGCTGGTGCTCGCCAAGCTGGCCCGCTCCGGACCCCTGCGGATCGGCACGCTCGCCGAGGAGGTCGGCTGCTCCCAGCCCACGGCCACGAAGGTCGTGCACGCCATGGAGGAGTCCGGCCTCGTCGCGCGCGCGGCCGACACGAGCGACAAGCGCGTGAGCTACGTGCACCTGACCCAGCAGGGCCGGCGCCGGCTCGCCGCCGTGGTGCGCGACGAGTCGCAGGTGCTCGTCGAGCGGTTCGGCGACCTCGAACAGGACGAGGTCGAGCTGCTGCTCAAGGCCGGTGCGGTGCTGCGGCGACTCACGGAAAGCTCCGCGCCGGAGATCGATATTCGACAAATTTCTCCCGATCCTCAATAGTTGCGTAAGAGGTGGCGCGGGTCTCGAGGAGGAGACGGTCGAATGTTCGCTGAACCCGATGTCGAACGCGAGGACCGGCCTGACGGGAGCGTCGTCTTCCGCTCGCGCGCGCCGTTGGGGCCCTACCCGCGCAGCGTGGCCGCGATGCTGCGCGACTGGGCCGGAACCGATCCCGCCCACCCGCTCGTCGCCGAACGCTCGGGCGACGGCTGGGCGACGCTGACCTACGGCGAGGTCCGCGACCGAGCCGACGCGCTCGGCCAGGCGCTGCTGGAGCGCGGCCTCGGGCCCGACCGGCCGCTGGTGATCCTGTCCGGCAACTCCGTCGCGCACTTCGTGCTCACGCTCGGCGCGCTGACGGCGGGCGTGCCGGTGGCGCCGATCAGCGTCGCGTACTCCTTGCTCAGCACCGATCACGCGCGGCTCCGGGACATCGCGACGCTCCTGCGGCCCGGGCTGGTGTTCGCCGAGTCCGGCGGACCGTTCGCCGCGGCGCTCGCGGCCCTCGAGGCGCCCGGCGTGGTGCTCGCCCACGAGGCCGACGCGGTGCCGGGAGCGGAGTCGCTGGACGACCTCCTGGCCACGGCGCCGGGGCCGGAGCTGGCCGCCGCGTACGCCGCGACGGGACCCGACACGCTCGCGAAAGTGCTCTTCACGTCGGGCTCCACCGGCTCACCGAAGGGGGTGCTGAACACCCACCGGATGCTGTGCTCCAACCAGCAGGCGATCCGGCAGGCGTGGCCGTTCCTCGCCGGCGAGCGCCCCGTGCTCGTCGACTGGCTGCCGTGGAGCCACACCTTCGGCGGCAACCACAACGTGGATCTGGTGCTGCGCAACGGCGGCACGCTGTACCTCGACGACGGCAAACCGGCGCCGCAGCTGTTCGGCCGCAGCCTGGAGAACCTGCGGTCGGTGCCGCCGACGCTGTACTTCAACGTGCCCGCGGGCTACGCACAGCTCGTGCCCGTGCTGGAGCAGGACGCCGAGTTCGCACGGCTGTTCTTCTCGCGCCTGCGGCTGTTGTTCAACGCGGCGGCCGCGTTGCCGGCGACCTTGCGCTCGCGGCTGGAGGCCGCCGCCGCGGCGGCCGGTGTCGACGTGCCGCTCACGGGCTCGTGGGGTGCGACCGAAACCGCACCCGCGGTGACGAGCGCGCACTTCCCGTTCACCGACGCGCGGTGCATCGGCGTGCCGCTGCCGGGGCTCGAGGTCAAGCTGGCGCCCGTCGGCGAGGCGCACGAGATCCGCGTGCGCGGCGCTGCCGTGGCCCCGGGCTACCTGCACCGCCCGGACCTGACCGAGGCGGCGTTCGACGACGAGGGCTTCTACCGCACCGGCGACGCGGCCGTACCCGCGTCCGGCGACCCCAACGCGGGACTGCTGTTCGGCGGCCGCATCGCGGAGGACTTCAAGCTCGACACCGGCACGTTCGTGCGCGTCGGGGCGCTGCGCACGGCGTTGCTCTCGGCCGTGCCGCTGCTCTCGGACGCGGTGCTCGCGGGGGAGAACCGGCGCTACGTCGGGGCGCTCGCGTGGCTCAACCAAGCGGAAGCGCGGCTCGCCGGCTCCCTCGACGAAGCCGACGGCTGCCTCGTGCACGCCGAGCTGGCCGCGCAGGTCGCGAAACTGCTCGCGGCGATGAACTCCTCGGCCGGCTCGGCGGGACGCGTCGAGCGGCTCGTGGTGCTCGCGGAGCCGCCGGACCTCGACGCGGGCGAGATCACGGACAAGGGGTACCTCAACCAGCGCCGCGTGCTGGCCCGGCGCGCGGCGCTCGTCGAGCGTCTTTACGCTGATCAGCCGGACGTCGCCGTGATCGTGGCCGGCTGACCAGTTGGTGATACGTCAACAACTTGGGTAGACTCGGGTCATGACGGACCCACGCTGGCTCGACGAGCTGGAGCTGCACGTCTGGAAGAGCTACCACCTCCTCCAGCGGGCGCTCGGTGGCGCGATCGACCGTCAGCTCGTGCGCGACGCCGGGCTGTCCGGCGCGGACTACGCCCTGCTGGTGCCGCTGTCGGAGGCCCCGGGCGACGTGCTGCGCATGCGTGACCTCGGCATGCGGATCAACTGGGACCGCAGCCGCCTCTCCCACCACGTGAGCCGCATGGAGAAGCGCGGTCTGCTCGTGCGCGAGGACTGCTCGGAGGACGCGCGCGGCGCCATGGTCCGTCTCACCCCGGCGGGGCGCGAGGCGATCGAAACGGCCGCGCCCGAGCACGTCGAGACCGTGCGGCGGTACTTCTTCGAGCAGATCGAGCCGGCCGAGCTGGAGGTGCTCGGCCGCGTCTTCGACCGCATGCTGGCGCGTCTCGACGCCGACGACGAAGGCGGCCCCTGCAGCCGCTGACCGCGTGAACCACCCCTGCTGACGGTCCCGCACCGGCACCGTCAGCGCACCGTGCGGGCGTGGTCAGCGCCTAACCCCAGTCTTGGGTCATCGAACAGCCGAACCCGAGAAGGGAACAGCGAGATGACCACCAAGACCGTCCTCGTTTCCGGTGCCAGCGTCGCAGGGCCGTCGGCCGCGTACTGGCTGCACCAGTACGGCTACTCCGTGACCGTCGTCGAGGCGGCGCCGCAGCTTCGGCCCGGCGGGCAGGCCGTGGACTTCCGCGGCGAGCAGATGAAGCTGATCGACGCGATGGGGCTCACCGAGGACCTGCGCAAGTACGAAACGGGGATGGGCGACCAGCAGCTGCTGGACCCGGCGGGCCGTCCGGTGGCGACCATCCCGAGCAAGTTCATCAGCGGTGAGCTCGAGGTCTTCCGCGGCGACCTCGCCCGCATCCTCTACGACCGCACCAAGGACTACACCGAGTACGTCTTCGGCGACCGCGTCACCTCGCTGACCGAGACCGCCGACGGGGTCGAGGTCACCTTCCGGCACGGCGCGCCCCGCCGCTTCGACCTGGTGGTCGGCGCCGACGGTGTGCACTCCGGGGTGCGGACGGCCGCGTTCGGCGCCGAGTCGCGGTTTCGCACGGACCTCGGCTACCACGTCGCCGGCTTCACCGCGCCCAACCACCTCGGCCTGGACCACAGCGGCCTGATCTACAGCGAGCCCGGCCGCAGCGCGATGATCTACAGCAGCCGCGACGCCGAAACCGTGAACGTCGGCCTGTTCTTCCGCGGCGACCCGCGCGGCTACGGCCGCCCGGACCTCCAGCGGCAGCAGGAGATCCTCGCCGACGCGTACGCCGGCGCGGGCTGGGAGCTGCCCCGGCTGCTGGGCGCCGTGCCCGCCGCGCCGGATCTGTACTTCGACTCCATCGGCCAGATCAAGCTCGCCAAGTGGTCGAAGGGCCGCGTCGTGCTGCTCGGCGACGCCGCGTGGTGCGCGGGTCCCGGTGGCTCCGGGACGGGCCTGGCCATGATGGGCGCGCAGATCCTCGCCGGCGAACTGGCGGCCGCGAGCGGCGACCACGTGCGGGCGTTCGCGAACTACGAGCAGCGCCTGCGCAAGCCGGCGCACGTGGGCTACAAGAACGGCTCCGGTTCCGGCGGGTTCCTCGCGCCGGCGACGGAGAAGAACGTGCGCAGCCGCAACCGCATGTACCGCATGCTCGCCGGCTCGGTGTTCGGCAAGATCTTCGACTACATGGGTTACCGGGCGGCCAACGCGGTCCAGTACCGCGAGTACCCCGGCCGCATCGCGAGCTGAGCGTTGCCTTGACGCGCACGGCAAGGTCTACCGTCGCACGCATGCGGATCGGCGAGCTCGCCCGGCGGGCGGGGACGACACCACGGGCGTTGCGCTTCTACGAAGAGCAGGGGCTGCTGCCGGCTGGGCGGACGGCGAACGGGTACCGGGACTACGACGAGGACGACCTGCGGCTGGTCACCGAGATCCAGACGCTGCGCACGGTCGGCTTCACCCTCGAAGACACCCGCCCGTTCGTCGACTGCCTGCGCGACGGCCACGAGACCGGCGACGCGTGCCCGGCGTCGGTCGAGGTCTACCGGCGCAAGCTCGCGGAGGTCGAGGACTGCCTGCGGCGCCTGGGCGCCGTGCGATCCGCATTGCTGGACAAGCTCGCCGAAGCCTCCGCCCGGCCCGGCACCTGCCGGCTCGAACCCTTTGCCACCGAGGAGATCCGATGACGACCGACGCCACCTTCGCCGCCGACGTGCTGGAGCACGACGAACTCGTGCTCGTCGACTTCTGGGCCGAGTGGTGCCCGCCGTGCCGGATGATCGACCCGGTGCTGAAGGAGATCGCCCGGGAGCGCGCCGGGTCGCTGACCGTCCGCAAGGTCAACACCGACGAGAACCCGGAAACGGCCCGCACGTACCAGATCATGTCGCTGCCCACGCTGATGCTCTTCCGCGACGGCGAACCGGTGGCTTCCTACGTCGGTGCGCGGCCGAAGGCCCGGCTGCTGGCCGATATCGACACGGTCCTCGAATCGGCCGCCATCCGGTGAATTGCCCGCCGACCCGGTACTGTACTGCTCATTACCAATCCGACCACAGTCACGGCGGAAGCTGTTGACACACAACGTGACGCCCGGTTGGGTGTCCGCCTACTTCTGATCGGATCGGTAAAAGGGTGTGCAGCACTTTCCGGGGAGGTTTTCGTGGACACTCTCGTGCGTTCGTTTCTCTTCCTCCGCCGCGCGGTCGGCGTGCTCGGTCTGGCGCTGCCGTTCGTCGTCGTCATCGGCAAGGAGCTGCTCGAGGGCGGCGGCCTGCTCGGCTCGCTGAGCGGTTACTACTACAGCGACCTGAGAAACGTCTTCGTCGGGACCCTCTGCGCGATCGGGGTGTTCCTGATTTCGTACCGGGGCTACGGCCGGATCGACGACATCGCCGGCAACGTCGCCGCGGTCGCCGCCATCGGCGTCGCGCTGTTCCCGACCTCACCCACCGCGCCGACGCCGCTGGAGCGCACGATCGGCATCGCGCACCTCGTGTTCGCCGGGATCTTCTTCCTGACGCTCGCCTTCTTCTGCCTGTTCCTGTTCACCAAGTCCGACGATCCGTCGCCCCGTGGGCGCAAAGCCGTGCGCAACACGATCTACCGGGTGTGCGGTGGCGTGATGCTCGCGAGCCTGGCGCTCATCCTGATCAACGCGCTGTTTTTCGACGCCGCCACCGTCTCGCTGCACCCGGCGGTCTGGTTGGAGTCGCTGGCGATCATCGCGTTCGGTGTCTCGTGGCTCGTCAAGGGTGAAGCGCTGCTGGCGGACCTCCCGCACGACCGGACGGAAGTGGTCCAGGCCAATCCGGCGTAAGCCGGGAGGCGGTCCAAACCGGATGGCCCGATTCAGTTCAGGCGGCCGTAGGCGGCCGACACCTGCGTCAGCCAGTCGACTTCGGCGGCGAACGTCTTGGCGTCGTGGTCGTCGAAGCTGCCGTTGTCCTGGCTCAGCGCCGGAGCGACGCCGGAGTCCTTCGCGCGCAGCGCCTGCTTGATCTTCGTCGCCTCGACCACGGCGCGGTCCGTGCCGGTGGCCGAGCCGTCGGCGCGGTCCATGTACGGGCGCAGAGCCCGCCAGCCGTCGCGGATCTCGATCACGCGGCGGTGCAGGCGGTAGTGCAGGTCGGACCACTGGCGTTCGGCGCCGTTCGACGTGGGCGGCTCGAGCGCGATGTCAGGCGAAGACTCGTACAGCGAGTGCCACAGCGGGTACAACGCCCGGTAGGAGCTGTAGTTGCGGCCCCACGTCCGCAGGCTCGACACGTGCACCCCCCACGACGGCATCGTCAGCCCCAGCGACACGATCACGATGCCCAGCGCGCTGAACAGCGACGCGACGATGGCCCACGGCCCCATGGTGAAGCCCAGTACCGGGCTCAGGATGTTGACCGTGCGCGCCGTGCAGTACAGGAACAGCACGACCGCGCCGACCGCGAGCAGCCGCAGCGCGCGGCGCAGCCACGGCTTCGACGTGCTGCGCGCCGACGGGACGCACAACCGGTAGATCGTCACGCACGGCACGGCCTGCGAAACGATGAACAGCAACAGGTAAGTGAGGATCACCGGGTTGTCGCTGCCGGTGCCGAACGCCGAAGCCGGCGTGCCCGGCCGGTTGCCGATGAAGAACAGCACCGTGAGCACCACGCACAGCACGACGCCGGCGATGAGCCACCCCCGGATCGCGCGCCGCACTTCGGCGAGCGGGTTCGCCCACTGCAGCAGCAGGATCTGCGCGCTGATGCAGTAGGCGACCGCCGAGAGGTGCAGCACGAGGATGGCCAGGTTCCGCACGCCGAAGAACGTCACGACGCTAAGCGACACCGCGCCCATGGTGAACGTGAGGCACTGCAGCACGAGCGTCGCCATCATCGTGAGGTACCCGACGTCCCGCCAGCCGCGCCGGATCGACGACAGCTTGTACAGGAGCGCCGCGTACGACGACACCGCCGACGAAGCGAAGAGCACGATCTTCAGCGCGTTCACACCAGATCACCCCAGTTGCGGAACTTCAGCTGCCGGCGGCCGCGACCTCACGCCGGCTGTCCTCCAGCGGCACGGTCAAACCCACCGCCTCGGCCGCGACGGCCACCGCGTAGTCGAAGAACGCCGACTGGTCGGCGACGCTGTCGTGCGTGCGGCTGAAGACCTGGAAGACCAGCAGGCCGATCAGGTTGCTCCACAGCACGATCCCGCGTTCGAGGAGATCGCCGTACGGTGCTTCGGGCTGCCCGCCGAACAGCGCGACGGCGTCGGCCGTGACGAGCGTCGGCCCGGGCAGCGGGCGCTTCGGCGGCGTCAGCGAACCCGCCGCGAGCGCGGACCGCAGCACGGCGGCGAGCGCGGCCGGCGTGCGCGACGCCGGCGCCACGGTGGTCTCCGGCGCGGCGTAACCCGGGACCGGCGAGCCGTAGATCAACGCGAACTCCGCCGGATTCGCGAACGACCATTCGCGCAATGCGCGCGCGACGGCCAGCAGCCGCGCGCCCGCATCCGTTTCCCGCTCGCCGGGATCGGCCTGTTCCATGGCTTCGCCGGAGGTGTTGTAAGCGTCGATGATCAGCGCTGTCAGGAGTTCGTCGCGATCCGCGAAAAACGGTTGCACCTCGGCCACTGTGACGCCACTTCCGACGGCCACCGTCTGCAGCGTGAGACCGGTTGCCCCGGCCTCGGTGAGCTGACGGCGAGCCGTCTCCTTGATGAGTGCGTCGAGCCGGGGGAGATCCTCAGAAGACATTGGCATCCTTGTCGGAACTGTCCATGATCGCCGACCATACACCACACCCCCACGCCCGCCTAGGCCCCGAAAAGCCGCCTCGGCCAGCGCGAACGCGAACCGAACGCGATTAATCCGAATGGTTTTCCGGTGCGCGTCGGAGAGGTTTACGGACAGCTGTCCGATCGAGTTCGCGGTGAACCCGAAGTTACGGATACCTGAAACGCCAATGCGCGACGGCAGGCTGGCTATGGTGTGCCGCATGAGTCTTCACGTGGTGATCGGATTCGGCCCCGCGGGGGCGGCGACGGCGAGGCTCCTCGCCGAACGGGGCGAGCGGGTCAAGGTCGTCGGCAGGTCGCCGCGCCCGGAAGAACCGGGACTGGAGCACGTGGTGCTCGACGCGACCGACGGCGCCGCGCTCACCGCGGCAGCCGAGGGCGCCGACGCGATCTACCAGTGCGCGAGCCCGCCGTACCACCGGTGGGCGCGCGACTGGCCGCCGCTGGCCGGCGCCACGGCCGCGGCGGCCGAGGCGACCGGCGCGGTGCTCGTGGCGTTGGGGAACCTCTACGGCTACGGACCGGTGGACGGCACACTCACCGAAGACCTCCCACTCGCGGCTACGGGACCGAAGGGCCGGATCCGCGCGCAGCTGTGGCAGCAACTGCACGACCTGCACGAACAGGGCCGGATCCGCGCCGCCGAGGTGCGCGCGTCGGACTTCTTCGGCCCCGGTGTCGCCGAGGGCGGGCACCTCGGCTCCCGCGTGGTGCCGGCGGTGCTCAAGGGCCGCAAGGTGCAGGTGATGGGCGACCCGGACGCGCCGCACAGCTGGACCTACGTGCCGGACGTCGCGCGGACGCTCGTCCGCGTCGCCGCGGAGGAGAAGGCGTGGGGTCGCGCGTGGCACGCGCCGACGCTGCCGCCGAAGTCCGCGCGCGTGATGGTCGGCGTGCTGTGCGAAGCGGCGGGCGTGCCGCCGGTCGGCGTAAGCCGGATTCCGGCGCCGTTGCTGCGGATGGCCGCCGCGTTTTCCCCGCTGCTGCGGGAACTGCAGGAGGTGCGCTACCAGTTCGATCGCCCGTTCGTGGTGGATTCGAGTGCCTACGAGGAATTCTCGGGAGAACAGCCGACCCCGCTGGCCGAGCAGGCGGCGGCCACGGTGTCCTGGTGGCGTGATCGGTCGGCTACCGTGAGTTGACCGGCGGGGAGCGATTTTTCGCACGAATTGCGGGACGCCCTTGAAAAACCGATCGCCACGGGGCAATCTCTCCCGTACTGGGTGGGGCAATCGGCGCGAGGAAGTTCTGTCATGGCGTCTTGGGGATCTGCTGCGGAAAAAATCGGAAATCAGCAGGACATCGCTGTCGTCGGAATCGGGTGCCGTTTCCCCGGCGCCCGGAACGTGAACGAGTACTGGGATCTGCTCAGCGAGCCGAAACCACAGTTCAGGACCGTCCCGGATTCGCGGTGGCGGCGGGACTCCTTCTACAACGACGATTTCCGGGACACCTCGGCGGCGTACTCCGACAAGATGGCGCTGCTCGACGACGTCGGCCACTTCGACGCGGGGCACTACGGCATCCCGCCGCGGCGCGCGAAGTCGCTCGATCCGCAGCACCGGCTGCTGGTCGACCTCACGCGCGAAGCGCTGCAGGACGCCGGCTGGGAGGCCGAGGGCTTCGACCGCGACGACACGTCGGTGATCATGTCGCTGGCGGAGAGCGGCTACCGCGAGATGAGCACGCTGCACATCCGCCTGCGCCAGCTCGCCGGCGGGGAGTTCGGCCGCTCGGCGGGCCCGGAGCTCGCGGAGGCGGCCTCGGCCGTCGGCGGCCTGCACGCCACGGCGATGGCCGGCCTGCTGCTGAACATGGGCCCGAGCTCGATCAGCAACGTGTTCGACCTGCACGGTGAGAGCTACGCGCTCGACGCCGCCTGCTCGGGCGGACTCACGGCGGTGGCCAACGCGGTGTTCGCGCTGCGCGCGGGCCGCTGCCGCATCGCCGTGGCCGGCGGCGCGCAGCTCGTGCTCACGCCCGACCTGTTCGTGGGCCTGTGCCGCATCGGCGCGATCTCGCGCTCCGGTGAGTGCCGGCCGTTCGACAGCCGAGCCGACGGATTCGTGCTCGGGGAGGGGGCCGGCGTGCTCGTGCTGCGCCGCCTGGCCGACGCGCAGGCGGCCGGCGACCGCGTCTACGCGGTGATCCGCGGCGTCGGGCTGTCCAACGACGGCACGGTCAAGGGCGGCATGATGCCGCAGGAGTCCGGGCAGCTGCTCGCGCTGCGCCGCGCGTACCGCGACGCGGGCGTCGAACCCGGTTCGGTCGGTTACCTGGAAGCGCACGGCACGGCGACGTCCGTGGGCGACGACGTGGAGATCAACGCCCTGGGCGAGCTGCGCCGCGACGCCGCCGAGCCCGCGTACCTGGGTGCCGCGAAGTCCGTGGTCGGGCATTCACTCGGCACCGCCGGGATCGCGGGCTTGATCAAGTCTGTCCTGTCCGTCCACAAGGGACAGATTCTGCCGCAGCCGGACTTCGAGCCGGCCGGGCACCTCGCCCTCGACGAGGCGGGCCTGCGCGTGGCCGGCGCGATGACGCCGTGGACCGAACCACCGGGCCGGCCGCGCTGCGCCGGTGTAAGCGCATTCGGCTTCGGGGGCACGAACGTCCACGTCGTGCTGGAAGAAGCGCCGGGTGCGGAAGTGGCGCCGGCCGGCGGGCCGCAGTTGCTGCTCCTGACCGCTCGCGACCGCACGGGCCTGGCGCGGCACGCGCGCGACATCGCCGAGGTGCTGTCGCGGGAGCCGCTGCCGCTGGCCGCGGTGGCCGCGACGCTGGCGCGGCGCACCCTGTTCCCCGAGCGGCTCGCGCTCGTGGCCGACGACGCGGCGGACGCCGTCACGAAGCTGGTCACGGCGTCGGTGGCGCTCGAATCGGGGATGCCGGGGGAGCCGGCGCCCGAGACGTTCGCCGGGGTCGTCGCGCCGGGGGCGGAGGAAACCGCCCCCGACCTGCCGCTGCTGGAGCTGGCGAAGCGAGCCGTCACGGGTGCCGGGCTGCGGCCCGCGTACGGCCGGACGCCGCTGTCCACGCTGCCGCCGAGCCCGCTCAGCCCTCGCAACCACTGGGTCGTCGACGACACGAAACGCGCGAAGGCGCAGACGATGCCGCCACTGGGTACCGGGGCGTGCGCCGAGCCGGAAACCGCGGAGCCGCAACCAGTCCCGTCGGCACGCGACGTGCTGGCCGTGGTGCTGGAGGAGGTCGCGCGAACGAGCGCGTTCCCCGTCGCCGACCTGCACGCGGGACAGGTGCTGGTCGAGGACCTCGGGTTCGACTCGCTCATGCTCACCGAGCTGGAAGCCGGTCTGCGCAAGCGCTTCCCCGGCCGGACGTTCGCGATCGAGCAGGAGCGCGGCGTCACGATCGGCGCGGTGGCCGGCCTCGTCACCCCGCCGCCGGTGCCTGCTGCGCCGCCGGTGTCGCCCGCGGAGGTCGCGTTCGATCCGGCCACGGCGTCGATCGACGACTTCCCGGAAGCGGCGGCCATCGACGCGCGGCTGCGCGAGTTCACCGACCTCGGCGTGCCGAACCCGTACTTCCGCAAGCACCAAGGCCGGATGACGAGCACCACGACGGTCGCCGGCCGGCAGTACCTGTCGTTCTCCAGCTACAACTACCTCGGCCTGTCCGGCCACCCGGCGGTGACGGCGGCCGTGCACGAGGCCGTGGAGCGCTACGGGACGTCGGTGTCCGGCAGCCGCCTGCTCGCCGGCGAGCGCGACCTCACGCGGCGCCTCGAGACGGAGCTCGCGGACTTCCTCGGCACCGGCGACTGCCTGGCGCTCGTGAGCGGCCACGCCACCAACGTCAGCGCGATCGGCCACCTCGTCGGCCCCGGCGACCTCATCGTCCACGATTCGCTCGCGCACGACAGCATCCTGCAAGGCTGCGCGCTGTCGGGGGCCACGCGCCGGCCGTTCGCGCACAACGACGCCGCGCAGCTCGAAGACGTCCTGCGGCGCACGCGCTCGCGGTTCCGCCGCGTGCTGGTCGTGGTCGAAGGCGTGTACAGCATGGACGGCGACCTCGCCGACCTGCCGAACCTGATCGAACTGAAGAAGCGCTACGGCGCCCTGTTGATGGTCGACGAGGCCCACAGCATCGGCACCGTCGGCGCGCGCGGCGCCGGGGTCGGCGAGCACTTCGGCGTCGATCGGTCCGATGTGGACATCTGGATGGGCACGCTGTCCAAGTCCCTCGCCGGCTGCGGCGGCTACCTCGCCGGCTCGGCGCGGACGGTCCAGTGGCTGCGCTACTCACTGCCCGGCTTCGTCTACAGCGTCGGCCTGACGCCCGCCAACGCCGCCGCGTCGCTCGCCGCGCTCGAAGTCCTCCGCACCGAACCCGAGCGCCTGGCCCGCCTCCGGCACAACTCCCAGCTGTTCCTGGAACTCTGCCGCGCCGCCACCCTGCCCACCGGCTCGGCCGGCTCGACCCCCATCGTCCCCTGCGTCGTCGGCGACTCCACCACCACGCTGCGCCTCGCGAGCACCCTCTACGACCGCGGCATCATCGTCGACCCCATCCTGTACCCCGCCGTGGACGAAGCCCAGACCCGCCTGCGCTTCTTCCTCACCACCGACCACGACGACACCCAACTCACCTACACCGCCACGACGGTCTCGGAGGTCCTCGCCGCCCTGCGCTCCTGACCCAGCGACCCGGCCCGCCCGCCCCAGCGCTGCTCGCTCGCCCCGGCGCTGCTCACCCGCTTGATCCACCGCCTGGCCCGGTGCCCGGCCGTTGGCCGATCGGCTCACCGCTTGGGCAGGTGTCGGTCACCGGCTGATCGAGCGCCTCGCCGACTGGCCCAGTGTCCGGCTCGCTTGTCGGGAACTCTCACCAGCTGGCTGGGTGTCCGGCCATCTTGATCGGGAACTGCTCATCGTTTGGCCGGGTGACCGTCCGGCTTGATCGGGAACTGCTTATCGCTTGGCCAAGTGCCGGGCTGCCTGATCGGGATCTGCTCACAGCTCGGCCGGTCGCCCCGCTGGCTTGATCGGGAACTGCTTATCGCTTGGCCAAGTGCCGGGCTGCCTGATCGGGATCTGCTCACAGCTCGGCCGGTCGCCCCGCTGGCTTGATCGGGAACTGCTTATCGCTTGGCCAAGTGCCCGGCCGCCAGATCCCGAGCTGTGCACCGCCTGATCCAGTGCTGGTCGCCAGGTGCGCGACTCACCAGGGCGCGGCCCGCCCTCCCTTGGGGGCCGTCCCACACCCAGTCTATCGGCCACCACCGACGCTTTCGGGGCGAAAACCGCAGCTCAGCGCACCTGTCCACAACCCGATCGAGTGGGGATGACCTGCCGCGCAGCCGTCCGGCAGCGCATCGGTGCGCTGCAGCTCGATCGGCCCGAAGAAGCACCGGTTCACCGCTCCAGCCACCCGGCAACCGACTTCACCGCTCCTGCCCGGCAACCGGCTCAGCCCAGCTGCCAGCCGCGCCGCATCGGGCTCACCGCAGCTGTCCGGCAACCGGCTCGGCCCAGCTGCCGGCCGCGCGGCAACCGACTTCACCGCTCCTGCCCGGCAACCGGCTCAGCCCAGCCCAGCCGCGCCGCATCGGGCTCACCGCAGCTGTCCGGCAATCGGCTCAGGAGCAGCTGCTAGCCCTGCAGCAACCGGCCCGCGACGGCTGCCTCGAAAGCCGGCTCCGGCCAGCCGTCAGCAGCCCCGCGGCACCGAACTCCCAACGCCGCTCCCGCAACCCACCTCAAAGCAGCATCCGCTCAATCCGATCAATCGGCTTCTCATCCTCCGGCGGATGCCGCACAGTCGTCGTCGGCGCGGGGAGGCCCATGCGTTCCGAGAGCAGGTACGCGATGATCTCCGCCTCTTGCTCCTGGACGTCGTCGTAGGTGGCGCGCATCAGCATGTCGCGGACGAGGTCCGGGTCGAGGTTGGGGAACAGCGACCGGGCGCTCTCGTCGTCGAGCAGGCCCGAGCCGCGATGGCAGCAGATGATGTGACCGAGCTCGTGCAAGATGATGTGCTCCTGGTGCGCGCCGGTGGTGTTGGCGTCGAAGAAGATGAGGTCTTCTTGTTGCGCGGCAACCCACATGCCACACGGGTGGGACGCCGGCATCGGCATCGGCACGAGCGTGATGGGCCGTTCCCGGAGAGCGCCGAGCCGTTCGCACAGCGTGGGGAGGTCGCAGCCCTCCGGCAGGTCGAGCTCGGCGATCCGCCGGGCCCCCTCCTCACGCAAGCGCTTGAGCTGGTCGCGGCGCTCTTCGGGCATGCTCACTTCGCAGCTTCGTCGGTGACCGGCGGCAGGCCCTGCATCTGGCGGTACTGGTCCATGATCGTCGTGATCGCTTGCAGGTTCTCCTCGCGCATGCCCGCGGCGCGCATCGCGACGGCCCGCACGCCGGCCTGGCGCATCGCCTCGAGGGCGGCCAGTTCGGACTGCACGTCGCCGGCCACGTCCTCGTCGAAGAAGTACGCCACGGACACCCCGAAGAACTTCGCGAGGGCCGCCAGCAGCTCCTGCGACGGGTTGGTCCGCTTGCCCGTGCGCAGCTGCGACAGGTACACGGCGCCGACCTTCAGGTCCGGCGATTCGGCCTTGAGCTCGGCCACGACCTCGGCGTTCGTCCAGTGCTTGCCCTGCGGCCGCGCCGTGCGGAACAGGTCGTCGAGTCTCGAGGCCAGTGTCGGCCGCTCGTCGTCACTGGACATGTCCGCCCCCTTCGGTCACCGCTGATTGCTCTCAGCTAGTGCGACTATCCCAGATTAGCTGACAGTTGACAATCAGGCCCGAGGTCCACAAGACTGTGCCCGGAGCGAGTTAGCTGTTAGTTAATTCGACAAACCCGTGGCTCAGCGGCTAGGCGTCGCACCGCTGCGGGGCGGCGCTGGGGGTGTCGCTCCGCCGGTCCGCCGGCCGGGCCCGGGGGCAGGCCGGCGTCAGCGCACTGCCTCCGGGCCGGCGAGCTGGGCCCATTCGTCCGCCCAGCGCGCCGCGCGCTTGTGGTCGAGCACCCGCCGCGCGATCCAGAACGCGCCGGCCAGCACACCGATCGCGCACAGCCACGTGAAGGTGCCCACGAGCACCCCGTTGGTCACGGCGTCGGCGTGGGTCAGCGGCGCGGTGGTTTGCTTGCCGTTGTCGTCGAGCCAGATGGGCGCCTGCGAGCCGGGGTTGCCGGCACCCGCGGGCACCGTGACGACGCCGGCCTGCGGCGAGCCGTTCGGCAGCTGCCAGCTGGCGTTCACGCGCGAGCTGTGGGTGATCGGGGCGCTGTCGCCCACCGACGCCGGCTTCGGCGCCGGTGCGACCACGGTCGCGGTCACCTGGTGCCGGGTTTTCAGCTGGGCGTCCGACGCCGCGGTCTCGTGTGACACGTCGGCCTTGCCGAGCATGATCACGAACGGGAGCGCGATCAGCGACGCGAGCACCGCCAAGCCGATGAGGAGGCCCTCAATCCGGTCGGAGCGCCGCATGAGCGGATTGCGTGCGAGCCCGACTCGTCGAAGGAATCGGGTGAAGAGAAGTGGTGGTCTGCCTGCCCGGGCCTTGTTCCTCATGTCCTCCATGGTCCTCCGCTACGCTCGCGCGCGCTGTGTCCCGGACAACGTTTTCTTTGATTTTCCTGGGAAAACGGTGTGTTCCTCAGCACGCTCAAGGTGGCCGGGCCACGTGTGGGTGAACGCGGTCACTTCGGACCGTGATCAACTGGCCGAAGTTCTCGGTCCGGTGAATGGGCTCGGTGAAACGACGTCCGGTTGGTCCGTTCAGCGGGCGGAATGCCGGCGTGATCGGCCGGTGATCGGAAGGTGATCGGGCGACGGGCCCCGCTCGGGCTCAGTCGACGAGCCGGACGGTGGCCGTCGTGCTGTAGGACTTGCGCCGCGTCACCCCGTGCTCGGCGACGATGCTCAGCTGGATCGAGCGGTCCGCCGGGGCCCAGTAGCCGGTGCGGACGAAGTAGCCGTCCATCGTGCAGAGGCGGTTGGCGGACTTGCGGGCGCTGATCGTTTCCCAGCCCCAGTGCCGTCCGCTGGCCTCCACGCCGTTGCGCCGGACCGACAGGCGCGGGTTCCCGACCTCGCGGCAGTAGGCGCCGCCCTCGGAGATGTAGAGCACGCCGTCGACCTTGTAGAAGCGGTTGCCGTCGAGGAGCGCCACTTGCCCGGAGAGGGTGATCGAGACGCGGCCGCCGTCGTTGCCGTCCATCGTCCAGTCGATGCAGAATTCCTTCGCCGGAGCTTCGATCGACTGGGTCATGACCTCGTCCCCTTTGCGGTTCGATTCGGAGGGTCGATTAGAAGATAGGGATTACCGGCGAGTCGGGAAGGTTTCGGGTAGGGTTTTCACCCGATGAGGCCCATGGCCCCACAGATTGTGTTCCGCGCATGAATTCCCGTCGCATTTCAGCGCACTGGGTGATAGCGGATACGAAAAGTGAAATCGCATTAGCCGAAACCGGTCACGGACCACCGGTCGGGCTGGGCATTGTGGGTCTCGGCCGGGGCCGGCCGTGTCGGGAGCGTGAGCGCCGCTATGACGCGTGTCATAGTGAGTCGATCTGCGTGACCGTGCTACCCATGGGTCATGACGAGTGTCATAACGACCGTCGAAGTGGCCACTCCCGAGGCCGTCGCGGGACTGGTCCGGGCGTGCTCGCCCGAGAGCCTCGCGTGGCGGTTCACGTTGCCGGGGCGGCCGGATCCCGAGCGGATCCTGGTGCGCTACCGGCCGTTCCTGCTCGCGGAGGAGGCACTCGTCGCGACGGTCGGCGACGCGGCTGTGGGGCTGGTGAACTTCGTGCCCGACGGCGAGCGGCGCGCCGAGCTCGGGGTGCTCGTGGCCGACGCCTGGCACCGCCGTGGCATCGCCAGCACCCTGGTGCGGCACTTGTTCGACGATCCGCGGCACGCCGGCTGGACCGTGCACGCGACCGTGCTGGCCGGCAACAACCCGGCACTGGGACTGCTGCGCGCCCACGGGTTCCGCGGCGTGCCGACGTTCGAGCGCGGCGAACTCGAGTTCGAACGCACTATCATGACCAGCGTCATGAAGGAGGTCGCCGGTGGCGGAATCGGAGAGGCCGGCGCGGGACCGGATGGTCTTCAGCGCTGCGCAGCTGGTGCGGAGGCGGGGCGTCGCCGGCACGGGCATGCGCGACGTGGTGGAGCACGCGAAGGCGCCGCGGGGGTCGCTGCAGCACTACTTCCCGGGCGGTAAGGAACAGCTCGTCGCCGAGGCCGTCGCCTGGGCCGGCCGCTACGCCGGGCGCAGCGTGCGGCGCAGCGCCGAATCCCTCGAAGAAGCGACGCCCGGAAACCTCTTCGCCGTGATGGTTTCCCGGTGGCGCGAGGAATTCGCCGACGCCGGTTACGACGCCGGTTGTCCGTTGGTCGCCACGGTCGCCGATTCCGCCGCGCTGAGCGAAAAGCTGCGCGAGAGCGCGGTCGCCGCGTTCGCGGAATGGCGCAAACCGCTCGTCGAGGCGCTGGAAGACCTGGGAGTGCCGCCTGCTCGCACCGGTTCGCTGGCCGTGCTGATGATCAGCGCGCTGGAGGGTGCGATCGTCCTCGCGCGGGCCGAACAATCCGTGGCACCGCTCGACGCGGTGGTCGAGGAACTGCGGCCGCTGCTCGACGGCGCGGTGGACAAGCGGCGCCGCCGGACGGCGCAGCTCTAGCGGGGGCCGAGCTTCGCGCGCAGGTTCGCGACCGTCGCCGGGTCGTGCAGCAGCTTGGCGAAGTGCTGCGACTCCACCTCGAGGCGATCGCGCACGGTCGTCTCCGCGGTGTCGCGCAGCAGTTCGCGGGTCAGGGCCAGCGAGGACGGCGGCTGAGCGGCCAGCGCGGCCGTGCGGTCCGCGACGCGCGCCGCCAACGCTTCCGCGTCCGGCAGCACCTCGTTGACCAGCCCCAGCCGGTGAGCCTCGGCGGCAGGCACGCGGTCGCCGAAGAGCAGGAGTTCCGCCGCGCGTTGCGGGCCGACGAGGCGCGGCAGCACGTAACTGCTGCCGAACTCCGGCACCAGCCCCAGCGACGTGAACGGGAACTGCAGGTAGCTGCGCTCGGTCGCGTACACGAGGTCGCAGTGCAGCAGCAGCGTCGCGCCGATGCCGACGGCCGGCCCGTCGACGGCCGCGACGACCACCGAACGCGCGGCCAGCAGCGCTTCCTGGAACCGCCGCACGGGGCTGTCGGCGCCGCCCCCGGAGTCGGCGGCGAGGAAGTCGCCGAGGTCGTTGCCCGCGGTGAACGTGCCGCCCGCACCGGTGAGGACGACGACGGGCGTCTCGGCCGCGTCGAGCGCCTCCGCCAGCGCCGCGTACATGGCCTTGGTGAGCGCGTTGCGCTTGTCCGGGCGGTTGACCGTCACGGTGGTCACCGTGGCGCCGGCGACGACGTCGATGCTCATGCCCAGGAGAGTTCCACAACCGGACTCAGCCGGGCAACGCCACCTCGGCCAGCGCCCGCAGCGCGGCCTCCGACGCCGAACCCGGTTCGGCCGAGTACACCACCACGTACTGACCCGGGTCGGTTTCCACCGCGAGCCGCTGCGAATCCAGCGTCACGGGGCCGACGCGCGGGTGGCGGAACGTCTTGCGGCGGAAGCCCGCGGCCTGCACGAGGTGGGCGGCCCACCACTCCCGGAAGTCCGCGTCGGCTGCGGAGAGCTCGTCGACGAGCGCCGCGAGGCGGGGGTCGGCGGGGTACTTCCCGGCGTCGCGGCGCAGGTAGGCGACGCACTCCCGGGCGACGACCGACCACTCGGCCACGAGCGACCGGTAGTCCGGGTCGAGGAACGTCATCCGCACGACGTTGCGGTGTTCCGGCGCCAGCGCGCCGAAGTCGGCGAACAACGCGGCGGCGAGCGGGTTCCACGCGAGCACGTCGAGCGCGCGGCCGACCACCAGCGCGGGCAGGCCGAGCGACGCGAGCAGCCGCCGCGTCTGCGGCCGCACGGCACCGACGGGCGGCGGTGGATCCGCGGGGCCGGCGATCGTCAGCAGGTATTCGCGCGCCGCCGGCGCGAGCTGCAACGCCTCGGCCAGCGAGTCGAGCACCGAGCGCGAAACGTTGGTGGTGCGGCCCTGCTCGAGCCGCACGAGGTAGTCGACGCTCACGTTCGCCAGCTGCGCGACCTCTTCGCGGCGCAGCCCGGGCACCCGGCGCGGCTTGCCGTCGGGGTCGAGCCCGACGTCGCCCGGGTGCACGCGCGAGCGGCTGGCGCGCAGGAAATCGGCGAGCTCGGTCATCCGGCCATTCTCGGCGACGTCTCGGCGCCCGGCCGGCGTGGTACTGGCGGTCCTACGGAAGAACCGGCCGTGGCGCGCGGATCCGCGCCCGCCGCAGGGTGAAGCCATGCGCTACACACTGCTGGGCCGGACCGGGGTGCGGGTTTCCGAGCTCGCGCTGGGCACGATGACCTTCGGCGAGGACTGGGGCTGGGGCGCGCCGCGCGACACCGCCGCCCGGCTGCTCGACGTCTACGCCGCCGCCGGTGGCAACTTCCTCGACACCGCGAGCACCTACACCGACGGGTCGGCGGAGCGGATCCTCGGCGAGCTGCTCGACGGCCGGCGCGACCGGTTCGTGCTCACCACGAAGTACACCGCGCAGACCCGCCGCGGCGACCTCAATTCGGCGGGCAACCACCGCAAGAACCTCGTCGACTCGCTCGACACGAGCCTGCGCCGGCTGCGCACCGACCGCGTCGACCTGCTGTGGGTGCACGTGCGCGACGCGCTGACCCCCGTGCCCGAGGTGATGCGCGCGCTCGACGACCAGGTGCGCGCGGGCAAGGTGCTCTACGTCGGCGTCTCCGATTGGCCGGCGTGGGAGGTCGCGCAGGCGAACACGCTCGCCGAGCTACGTGGTTGGTCGCCGTTCGCCGGCCTGCAGATCCGCTACAACCTGCTCGAGCGCACGCCGGAGCGGGAGCTGCTGCCGATGGCGCGCGCGTTCGACCTGCCGGTGCTGGCGTGGGGCCCGCTCGCGGAGGGCCGGCTCACCGGCAAGTACGCGCGCGGCGAGACCGGGCGCCTCGACCGCGACGGCACCTTCCGGCCCGGCGAGGACAACGACGCCGTGGTGCGCGAGGTCGTCGCCCTCGCCGGGGAAGCCGGCTGGTCGCCGGCGCACGTGGCGCTGGCCTGGCTGCGCCGGCGCGGGGTGATCCCGTTGGTGGGCGCGCGTTCGGAGGCGCAGCTGCGCGACAACCTGGCGAGCGTCGACGTGGAGCTCGACGACGCTCAGCTAGCGCGCCTGGACGAGCTCAGCCGGCCGTCGCTCGGCTTCCCCCACGACGTGCTGTGCAGCGAGCGGATCATCACCACCACTTACGGCGACCAGTGGGCGCTGGTCGATCGTCGCCCGCCGGGCGTCTGAGCGGCGAAGCCGACCGTACGTCTCAACCCCGCTACGACCTACGGGCGCGGCCCGCCCGTCACAGTTCCGCGAGCGCGCCGACCAGCCGGTCGACCTCGGCCGCCGTCGTGTACGGCGCGATGCCCGCGCGCATGGCGCCGGCGTCGCCGAGGCCGAGGTGGCGCGAGCACTCGAGCGCGTAGAAGCTGGCGGCCGGGGCGTTGACGTGGTGGCGTGCGAGGTGCTCGTACACGGCCTTCGGCTCCACGCCGTCGACGGAGAACAGCACGGTGGGCGTGCGCCGGCGACCGGGCGCGCCGTAGCGGACGACCTTGTCCAGGCCGGTGAGCCCGGCGTCGAGGCGGTCCAGCAGTTCCCGCTCGTGCTCTTCGAGGGCTTCGAGCGAGTTTCCGAGCCGTTCGCGCCGGGTTCCGTCGCCGGGGACGAGGTTGGCCAGGAAATCGATCGCCGCGGTCGTGCCGGCCAGCAGTTCGTAGGGGAGTGTGCCGAGCTCGAACCGCTCGGGAACGGCGTCGCTGGAGGGCATGAGCTTGTCCGGGCGCAGCGTCTCCAGCAGTTCGGGCGCGGCGGCGAGCAGGCCGAGGTGCGGGCCGAGGAACTTGTACGCGGAGCAGGCGTAGAAATCGGCGCCGAGCTCGGCCAGGTCGACAGTTGCGTGCGGGGTGAGGTGCACGCCGTCGACGTAGCTGAGCACGCCGGCTTCGCGCGCCTTCGCCGTGATGGCCGGGACGTCGGGGCGGGTGCCGAGCAGGTTGGACGCCGCGGTGACGGCGACGAGCCGCGTTTTGTCCGTGAGCAGCTCGGTCACGGCCTCGACCGGCAGCTCGCCCGTCGCCGGGTCGAAGTCGGCCCACCGGACGGTGACGCCACGCGCCTCCGCGGCCTGGACCCACGGGCGGATGTTGGCGTCGTGGTCCAGTTTGGTGACCACGACCTCGTCGCCGGGCTGCCAGGTTTTCGCGAGGGCGCGGGAGAAGTCGTAGGTCACCTGGGTCATGCTGCGGCCGAACACGACACCCGCGGGGTTCGCGCCGAGCAGGTCCGCCACCGCCTGGCGGGCGTCGCGCACGATGCCGTCGGCGCGGCGCTCGGCCGGCGTGACGGTGCCCCGGTTGGCGATCGCGGAGCACAGCGTGGCGGCGACGGCCTCGCCCACCACGTCGGGCACCTGCGAGCCACCGGGTCCGTCGAAGTGCGCGGCTCCTTCTTCGAGGGCGGGGAAGTGCTTGCGGATCGCGTTCACGTCGTAGGCCACGGGGCCAGCATGCCAGTGCGGGGCGTGGGTCGTCGGCCGGCTCGTGGCGTCGACAGCCGAGACGACCGGTCATATACTGCGCTGATGCCTCGTCCCAGTGTCCGTGAGGTGATCGTCGAAACCGCGGTCACCGAGTTCCACCGCAACGGGTTCGCCGCGTGCTCCGTCGACACCATCACGCGGGCGGCCGGTGTGCCGAAAGGCTCGTTCTACAACCACTTCAAGAGCAAGGAAGACCTCGGCGCGGAGGTCGTCTCGCGCTACGCGGCTTCCTCCGGCTGGCGCGACGGCCACGGTGACCTCGGCCCGCTCGACACGCTGCGCGCCCGCTTCACGGTGATGCGCGACGTGCTCGAGGACAACGAGTTCACGCGCGGCTGCCTGATCGGCAACATGGGTGCCGAACGGGCCGACCACAGCGCGGTCATCCGCAAACAGGTGGGGGAGAGCCTCACGCACTGGTCGGACAGCATCGCGGAGTCCATCCGCGAGGCCCAGGCCGCAGGCGAGGTTTCCGCGGACCGCGACGCCGATCTGCTCGGCCGGTTCGTCCTGGACGCCTGGGAGGGTGCGATCATTCGCACCAAGGTGGCCAAGAGCGCCGCCCCGCTCGACGACTTCTTCGCCGTGGTCTTCGGCTCCCTGCTCTGAAAGGTGCGCCCTTGCTCGCCGACCAGGTCGACGCCCTGCTGGCCCAGCCCCTGCCCTGGCCCATCGTCCAAGCCGGCGACCCGGTTCTGCGTACCCCCGCGGCGCCCTATGAAGGCGAGCTGAGCGCGGCCGCGCTGGCGGGCTTGATCGAGGGCATGAAGGAGACCATGCACGCCGCGCCGGGAGTCGGTCTGGCCGCTCCACAGGTGGGCCTGCCGGTGCGGCTGGCCGTGGTCGAGGACCGCGCCCACGAACGGCAGGTGCCCCCTGAGGCGCTCGAGGCCCGCGGCATCGCCGCCCTGCCGTTCCGCGTCCTGGTCAACCCGCGTTACACCGCGCTCGGCGAGGAGCGCGCTGCGTTCTTCGAGGGCTGCCTGAGCGTGAGCGGCTGGCAGGCTGTGGTGGCCCGGCCGTTGCGCGTCCGCCTCCAGGCACTGGACGAAACGGGCGCCGCCGTTGACGAAGAGCTGTCCGGCTGGCCGGCCCGCATCGTCCAGCACGAGACCGACCACCTGGGCGGCATGCTCTACCTGGACCGCGCCGAGCTGCGCTCCCTGTCCACCCACCAGGCGGTTTCCCAGCGCTGGGCGCAGCCGACGGTGGAACTCGCCGCCAAGGAGCTGGGCTTCGACCTGCCCTGAGCCTTGCCGGCCAGGTGAACGCAGCGCCGCACGGCACGCTCCGCTCGTGCCCGCTGGAAAACGGCCTCCTCGAACTTCGGTCCTCGCCTTGACACAGTCTAAGACGACCGGTCATATTCAGTTCATGACAACCTACCGGGCCCTCCAGGTCGCCAACTCCCGCCAGTTCTCCCTGACCGACCGCGAACTCACCGCCCCCGAACCCGGCCACGTCCGCCTCAAGGTCGAGTACTGCGGCGTCTGCCACTCCGACGTCCTCGCCGTCGAAGGCCTCCGCGACGACCCCACCGCGCCGGTGGTGCCCGGGCACGAGATCGTCGGCGTGATCGACGCCGTCGGCGAGGGTGTGCGCGCGTGGCACGTCGGCGAGCGGGTCGGCGTCGGGTTCCTCGGCGGGCACTGCGGGGAGTGCGACTTCTGCCGCCGCGGGGATTTCGTCAACTGCACCGACCAGCCGCGCACCGGCACGGACGTCGACGGCGGTTACGCGGAATACGCCTACGCCCGCACGAGCGGCCTGGTCCGCGTTCCCGCGGGACTGTCCTCTTCGGACGCCGCGCCGCTGTTGTGTGCCGGCATCACCACGTACAGCGCGTTGCGCGACCTGAACGCCCGCCCGGGTTCGCTCGTGGCGATCCAGGGCATCGGCGGGCTGGGCCACCTGGGCGTCCAGTACGCCAAGGCCCTCGGCTACCGCGTCGCGGCCATCGCGCGTGGCACTGAAAAGGCCGAGCTCGCCAGGCAGCTCGGCGCCGACGAGTACGTCGACAGCACCGCCGCCGACCCCGGCCAGGCGCTGGAGAAGCTCGGTGGCGCGGCGGCGGTCGTCGCGACGGCCGCGAGCGGTTCCTCCATGTCGCCGCTGGTCGCGGGCCTCGCGCCACGCGGCAAGATGGTCGTCGTGGGTGCTGCCCTGGACCCGATTTCCGTCGCCACGCCGGACCTGATCTTCGGCACGCGCACCGTCACCGGCAGCCTCACCGGCTCGGCGATCGAGAACGAGGACAGCCTCGCGTTCGCCGCCGCTCGCGACGTCCGGCCCATGAACGAAGTCGTCCCGTGGACCGACGCCCCGCAAGCCTACGAGCGCATGATGTCCGGCAAGGCCCGGTTCCGCGTCGTCCTCGACCTGGCTGCGTGATTCCGGCAGGTTCGCGACGTCGTGGTGCGACCGCCGGATTTTGTCGGTGCCCGCTGCTAGCGTCCTGTCCATCTGGTCCGAACTGGGAGGAATCACGTGGAATCGTTGCAGGACAAGGCAAAGGCGCTCAGAGCGCTGCACGGCGAGCCGATGGTGGTGCTGCCGAACGCCTGGGACGCGGGCAGTGCGGCGGTCATCGAACACGCCGGCGCGAAGGCCGTCGCCACCACGAGCGGTGGCGTTTCATGGGCGCTCGGTCGGGGTGACGGGCAGAAGCTCACGCGCGCGGAGATGACGGAGGCGGTGCGGCGGATCGCGGCGGCCGTTTCCGTGCCGGTGAGCGCCGATGTCGAAGGGGGTTACGGCCCGGATCCGGCCGACGTCGCCACCACCGTCACGGAGATCATCGGCGCCGGTGCGGTGGGGGTGAACCTGGAGGACTCGCGAGCGGGCACGATGTCGTTGTTCTCGGCCGACGAGCAGGCCGCGCGGCTGAAAGCCGCCCGCGAGGCCGCGGTGGCGGCGGGGTTGCCGGACCTGTGGATCAACGCGCGCACGGACGTGTACCTGTTCGGCGTCGGCGAGCCTTCGGGGCGGTTCGACGACGTCGTGACTCGCGCGCGGGCGTACGCCGAAGCTGGTGTGGACAGCATCTTCGTCCCCGGCTTGATCGACCTCGCGGTGCTGCGCGAGCTGTCGGCGGCGGCGCCGATCCCGGTGGCCGTGATGGCGTGGCCGGGTGCGCCGTCGGTGTCGGAGTTCGCCGCGGCCGGAGTGCGGCGGGTGACCGTGGGGACGGCGCTGGCCCAGGGTGCGTACGCGGTCGCGTTGCGGGCCGCGCAGGAAATGCTGGGCGAGGGTAAGTACGACGAGCTGGGCGCGGGAGTCGACTTCGGCACGCTGAACGGCTTGTTCAAGTGACGGACGTCGAGCCGGGAGGGGTGACGGTGATGTGACGAGCGCCGTGTCGCCGACCGCGGGGGACGGGCGGCGGCGATACTGAACCGTGTGGAGGCCAGCGGGGAGACGGTCCAGGCGGACGACGGCTGTCGCATGTGGACAGTCGCCCTCGGTGAAGGTGAGCCGGTGATCCTGTGCCACGGCGGCCCAGGCCTGTGGGACATGTTCGGCGACCTCGCGACGTCCTTGGCGCCACACCTGCGCGTCATCCGCTGGGACCAGCGCGGCTGTGGCCGGTCCGAACGTCGCGGCCCCTACTCGCTCGCCCGCGCAGTGCTGGACCTCGACGCCGTGCGCCGCCACTACGGGCTCGACCGTGTGGCCGTCCTGGGCCACTCGTGGGGCGCGAGCCTGGCGCTGCACTACGCCCTCGACCACCCGGACCACGTGACGAAGCTCGTCTACGTGTCCGGCACCGGCCTCGGGCGGAGCTGGCACCAGGAGTACGAGCGAAACCTCGCCGCCCGCTTGGGCCCTGCGTTGGCCCGCGTGACGGAGCTGAGCGACCGCCCCCGCACGGCTGCCGAAGACCGTGAACTCGCGGTCCTGCAATGGTCCGCGGACTTCTCTGACCCCCACACGGCCCTCACCCACGCCCGACACCTGGCCGACCCGTGGTTCCCCATCAACTACGACTACAACGCCACCATCAACGCCGCCGAACGCAGCACCTCCGACGAAACCGCCCTCCTCGCGGCCGCCCGCGCCCTCCGCACCCCCACCCTCATCCTCGACGGCGCCGACGACATCCGCCCCCGCTGGGCCGTCGACTCCCTGGCCGCCGCGCTCCCGGCCGTCCACCGCGTGGTCCTGCCGAACGTCGGCCACGTGCCGTGGCTCGAAGCCCCGGCACAGTCGACCGCTGCCGTTCTGGACTTCCTGACCTCACGGTGATCGTGCTGCCGGCCTCTTCCGGCAGGGCGGTGTTGCACAGAACTCCTGCCGCAACGGACGCGCGGGCCGAGGTTGGGGCTGCACGGCCGATCAGCCGGTGGTGAGTCCTGCGGGGTTCCCGGAGCCGCGTTCGGTCGGGTCTGGTGGTAGGGGTCAGGTGGGGCGGTGGTTGATCGGGTGGACGTCGGCCACGTGCCGTGGCTCGAAGCGCCGGCGCAGTCCACCGCTGCCGTCCTGGACTTGACCTCACGGTGTTCGCGCGGCCGGCGCTGCAATCGTCGTCGGTGAGGCCGGGAGGGGGCCGGTGCTGTCACGCCAGAACTCCTGCCGCAACGGACGCGTGGTGCGGATGTTGGAGACTGCGCGGCCGATCAATCGGCGGTGAGTGGTGGTCGGGTCTGGTGGTGTGGAGCCCGGGTCACGTGGGGAGGCGGTTGATCGCGTGGTCGCCCGTTGCCCAGAGGTACTGGACGGCGTAGGCGCGCCACGGTTGCCAGCGCGTCGCGTGTTTGGTCAGCGCGGCGGGGGACGTCGGCAGGTCCAGGGCCGCCGCCGCGAGCTTGACGCCGAGGTCTGTGGGGATGAAGGCGTCCGGGTCGCCGAGCGCGCGCATGGCGATGGTCTCGACCGTCCACGGGCCGAAGCCCGGCAGGGCGGACAGCTGGTCGCGCGCACGGGACCAGTCGCCGCCCGGGGAGAGGTCGAGGGTGCCGGACGTGAGGAGGTCGACGAGCGCCAGCAGCGTCGTGCGGCGGGACTGCGGCATGGCGAGCGTCGCCGGATCGAGTTCGGCCAGGTCCTCGGGGCTGGGGAACAGGTACTCCAGGCCGCCCTCGGGGTCGTCGATCGGCGTGCCGTGCGCGGCGACGAGGCGCGCGGCGTGCGTCCGCGCGGCGGCCGTCGACACCTGCTGACCCAGCACGGCGCGCACGGCGAACTCCTCCGGCTCCGTCGTGCGCGGCACGCGCCGCCCCGGGCTCTTCGCGACGAGCGGCGCGAGTGCCGGATCTTCCGCGAGCTGCGCGTCGACCGCCACGGGATCCGTGTCGAGGTCCAGCAACCGCCGGCACCGCGCGATGGCCGCCGCGAGGTCCCGCAGATCACTCAGGTTCAGCCGGCAGGCGACGTGCTCGGGCGTCGGCCGCAGCGACACGACGCCGTGGCCGTGCGGCAGCCGCAGCGTCCGCCGGTACGCCCCGTCCCGCCACTCCTCGACCCCCGGCACCGCCGTCGCGACCAAGTGCCCGAACAAGTTGTCCGGACACAGCGGCGCCCGAAACGCCAGCCGCACCTCCACCACCCCCGGCGCCCCTTGCACACCCTCCGGCACACCGTCCACCCGCCCTCGCGGTGACGCACCGCCCTCGCCCGGGACCGCCGCAGCTCCCGCAACGAATCGAGACCACCGCCGTCCCGCGACGGACTTCGCAGCGCCGTTGCCGCCCGAGCCGGCCGATGCGGCGGCACCTCGCTCACCCGGCCGCTCACCCGACGATGCCCGATCAGCCGCTTCGCCACCCGAACCAAGCGATGCGGCGTTGACTCGCGCGCCCGCCCTTCCGCCCGGTGATGGCCGATCAGCCTCTTCGCCGCTCCACCCCGAGGCCCCCGCGGCGTTACCTCGCGCGCCCCGCCGGCTCCGTGATGCCGCAGCAGCGACCTCGCTGCCCGAACTCCCTGTCGCCGTGCCATCTCCGGCGCCCCGCCGCCCCGTCGAAGACGCACCGCCCCCATCACTCCGCCGCTCGACCGCCGTGCCCCCTGGTGCCGAAGCAACCCGACCCCGCGCCGAAGCCGGAGAACCGGCTCGCGACCTCAGCTCGCTGGGCGTCAGCCCGAACACCGACCGCACCGTGTCGTTGAACGTCCGGATGCTCGAGAAGCCCGCGGCGTACGCGATGTCGCCCATGGGCATCGCCGTGGTCTCGACCAGGAGGCGTGCCGTGGAGGCGCGTTGGGCGCGCGCGAGGGCGAGCGGCCCGGCTCCCAGCTCGGCGTAGACCTGGCGCTCGAGCTGCCGCACGCTGTACCCGAGCCGCGCCGCCAATCCGGCCACGCCTTCGCGGTCGACGACACCGTCGGAGATCAGGCGCACGGCGCGGGCGACGACGTCGGCGCGTTCGTTCCACTGCGGCGAACCCGGGGAGACGTCCGGACGGCACCGCTTGCACGCGCGGAACCCGGCCGCCTGCGCCGCGGCCGCGCTGGGGTAGAAGCGCATGTTCTCGACCTTCGGCGGCACGACCGGGCAGCTCGGGCGGCAGTAGATGCCGGTGGTCACGACAGCCGTGTAGAACCACCCGTCGAAGCGGGCGTCCTTGGACTGCACGGCGCGGACGCAGCGTTCGGTGTCCTCATACACGCTCGCCAGTGTGCCCGGCGGCACCGACAAGAACCTCGCGAAAAAACGACATCACCCTGGCGAGGACCCCACCGCGCGGGCGCCCTCGACCTGGCGAACAACGGTTTCGACAACAAGGCGAGCCGCCCTCGGTAAGCAATTACGGGGACGCCATTCGTCAAGCCCGAAGAAGTGACCGGGAGCGAGCGGAACAACCTCCCTCAGGCTTCAACTCGAATTCACCGCCGTGATCGCTCACGGCCCGCCGGGCGACGCCGTGCGCCGGATAACCTGCGCGACGCGAGGCCGGGCCCGTGACACAGCGTGAATGAAACGATTCACGCTGCAACGAAAGGGCTTGTCACCGCCGAACCGCATGGCTACCATCCCGTGTTGATACGTTTCAACCCCGAACGGCGATGATGCGACTGGGGAAGCCGCCGGCGGGGAGCACACCCACGCGCCGCACCCGTGCGGCCGTCCGCCCATCCCGGCCGCCGGCGTGCGCGCGCCCGAAAACCGGGACCAGCCTGGATCGGAGCGACGTGGAAAACCCGACGCGACGCAAATTCCTCACCGTCACCGGTGCGGCGGCCGCGCTGGCGCTGGCCGGCACGCTGCCCGGCCTCACCGCCTCCGGCGCCACCTCCGTGGACACCGACCGCGTGCCCGGTTACCCGTTCAAGCTCGGCATCGCCTCCGGCGATCCGCTGCCCGACGCCGTCGTGATCTGGACGCGCCTGGCGCCGAAGCCGCTGGACCCGTTCGGTGGCATGAACGACCGCCCGGTCTCGGTGCGCTGGGAGGTCGCCGAGGACGAGCGGTTCCGCCGGATCGTGCGCTCGGGCGACGCGATCGCGCGGCGTGAGGCGTCGCACAGCGTGCACGTGGACGTGCGCGGGCTGCGGCCGTGGCGGGAGTACTTCTACCGCTTCCGCGTCGGCGGCCACTCGAGCTCGGTCGGCCGCACGCGCACGAGCCCGGCCGCGCACCAGTCCGTCGCCGCCGTTTCGCTCGCCTACGCCAGCTGCCAAGCGTGGTACGAGGGCTTCTACACCGCCTACCGCGACATGGCCGCCCACGACCACGACGTGATCTTCCACCTCGGCGACTACATCTACGAGTACGGCGTCGGCGCCGACGGCGGGTTGCGCAAGCAGGACATGGCCGTCGAGTTCACCCGCGAGACCACGACGCTCGACGACTACCGCGGCCGCTACGCCCTCTACAAGACCGACCCCGACCTGCAGGCCGCGCACGCGTCCGCGCCGTGGATCATCACGATCGACGACCACCAAGTGCGTCAACTAATAACACGTTAGCACTTGCGACCAGCGACAACCCGCTGTCCTGGGTTCTTGGACTAGCTAATGGTCACGCGGGCTCGGTCGGTTGGTCTTGCCCAGCGGCGCTGCGGGTGCTGCGTGTGGCGACGTAGTAGAGCAACGGCACCAGCGCCCCCGCGCCGAGAAGTTCTTGCCGCTGCGCCAGTTCGGGGATCCGGCTGAGTGGAACCCATTCCAGCCTGCCGACTTCTTCGGTGTCCGTGGGTTCGCCGACCTTTTCGGCTGCTCGCCAGAGGTAGACCTCGGTGCCTGCGGTCACCTGTCCGGGCAAGGGCTCGAAGCTGATCAGGTGTTCGGCCTCGCCGAGCGGTTGATAGCCGCTCTCTTCACGGATCTCGCGGGCCGCTGTCGCTGCCGGTTCCTCGCCCTCTTCGACCAGACCCCCGAGTAGTTCGTAGCCCCATTGGTCAGTGGGGAATCGGTAGCGCCAGAGCATGAGCACACGGTCCAGGTCGTCCACGATCAGCCCGATGGCGATCCTCGCCAGATGCACCACGTGGTAGTCCCAGCGTTCACCGTTCGGCGCTTGCACGTCGGCCAGGCCGAGCCGGACCCACTTGTTGTCGTAGACGGTGCGCTCACCAAACGTCTTCCATGCCCCAAGCTCGTCAGTCACGCCCAGCACCCTACGGGGCTGTCGATGTTCATGGCACGCCCATCCGATGGACGTTCAACGTACGTTGGACGCCCATCGCTGATTGCCGATCCAACCCTGTTCAGCCTGGTCAGGGTACGTGTGGGCGGTCACGGGCGTGATCTTCGGCGTTCTGGAGACGGTTTGTTGCCGATTGGCTACTATCGGTGTGAGGTTGGGTGCCCTCGGTGTGTCAGGGGAGGCTTGCAGTGGCGGGGCAAGAGCAGGTGTTGAGCGCTGCCAGATTCGTGGTGGCCGGCGAAGGCGGCGGAGGTGCCGCCGGCGGCGGGTCGGCTGGCGGAGCGTTCGCCCTTGACCGGGACGCCATGACCGCTGAGTTGGCAAACTTGCAGAAGCTTCAGCGGCGGATAGCTGCTCAGCTGAACGAAGCGGTGCCAATGTGGTCTATCCAGTCTCCGGGCAACGATCCGGCGTCTTTGCGCAACACCGACGCCTCCAACAAATCCGGCCTCGCCTACCAGCAATCGCTCACGAAACAGCACGATTTCGTGAGTGTCTTCATCGGCAAGATTCAGACTGCGCTTGGAATCCACGTCGACAACGACGAGCAAGCTGCGCACACGGTCAAAGCTACGGGTGATGGAGGCCACTTCTAGTGACTGGCGGATCTAGGTTTGTCAGCGTTGTGGCTGGCCTGGTTGTTGCGTGCGCGGTTGCAGCGTGTTCGGGGACGACTGGTGGTAACCCGATGCCGAGCGCGGATCCAACCGCGCCCAGTGCTGATCCATCGGCTCCCAAGGTCGACTCCCCGTTGCCCGCATCCCTAATTCAGGGCGATCCATGCACAGCACTCACTTCAACGCAGATCGATAGTCTGTTCTCGAACACGCCGACACGTAGCCCAGCGGCGAAGGACACTGGGGTTGCGAAGTCCTGTTCTTGGGGTGACGACACCAGAGGGTCTCTGATCGGTATCCAGTTCGTGTACGCGTGGAAGCATGGCATAGCCGACGTGTATGCGACGAAAGGCCGTGGTTTCTTCAAGGTATTGGCGCCGGTACAAGGGTATCCGGTGGTTGCTTACGGGCCGTCGGATCAGCGCTCCAAGGGTATGTGCAATGTGGCGGTCGGGATCGCTGACAATGCGGCGTTCGAAGCCGATGTGCAGTTCGCCACCTCCTCGGTTGGCAAGGGCGACCCGTGCGACGACGCACGAAAGGTTGCGGACCTAGCAATCACCACGTTGAAGGCGAGTGCGTGATGTCTGGTGGGCCTGCTGAGGTTTTCAAGTCGTGGATGGACCAGCAGCAGAAAGAGGGCAACCTGATCCTGCCCGGTGAGCTGGTGCGGCGCGTGAAGAACGGTGCGGGTCTAGCCAGCCTGGGGCAAGCCCAGCACGTGAGCATGTCGCAGGCTTCGGAGCAACAGGGAATCGAATCGGACACGCGGGCAATCGTCGCGCGGTTGGAAGCGGCGTGGTCGGGGCAGAGTGGCGACGCCGCCCGTGCTGGGCTGCAGCCTTTGGCGGAAGCGGCTACGTCGTCGTCATCCGCGCTGTCCACTAGTCAGGGCACTTTGACTGACCAGAGTCATTCGTTCCAGTCCACTCGCGACTCGCTGCAGGAAGTGTCCGACTGGCCGCCGACGCGGGACTTTGTCGACGTGGCGACCCCGTGGGACACCGATGCCGAGGACCAGATCAACCAGCGCAACGCGGCGGTCCAGCGGAACAACGAGATCTATCAAGGCTTCACCTCGACCAGCGATGGACACGCGCAGGCCATGCCGACCGAATACGGCCAGATGCCTGATGCGCAAGGTGACTTCACGGTCGGGAATCCTTCTGCGGCAACGAATCAACGGGCAACGAGCGGGGCTTCGGCATTCCAGCCGCACTCGTCAGGTCTGGACGGCGGGTCGCCGCAGCCAAGTCAGAACTCGTTCGGCTCGCAGCCCGTGCAGGACCAGTCCGGGAATAGTGACGGGCCGGTCGGCAACGAACAGTTGCCCGCCGCGCAGGGAAACAGCGGCGACGGTACGCAGTCGGCCGGCTTTGTCCCACCGACGGAGCCTGGCACGGGTGGTGGCGACGCGACCCGGTTTACGCCGAACGGCTCAGGCGGAAGTGGATCGCCCTCCTATGGTTTGGGGAACGGACCCGGCGGAGGCTCCGGCTTCAGCGGCGGATTCACAGGCGGTGTCCCGGGCCTGGGAGAGCCGGGTTCCGGTGGACGTGTGCCGGGAACGCCTGGGGCGGATCCGCGTACCGGCAACCCTGCCGGGCCGGGGCGCTCGACCGGTTCGGGCCGGTTAGGCGGTGCGTCGGAAGAGTCGGTGACACGCGGCGGAGCGGGTGCGACCGGGGCGCGTGGCGCTAATGGCATGCCGATGGGTGCTGCTGGTGCAGGGAAGGGTGCCAAGGAGGAGGACAAGGAGAAGAAGTCCGCCTCGTATCTGCTGGAACCGGACCCGAACGCGTTGTTCGGATATGACGGCAAAGCCACTCCGCCAGTGATCGGCAAATAGCGGCTACCCGACATGCTCATCGACGAACCGGTGACGGTGCCACGCGCGGCTCTGGCCAGGGCGTGGGAGTGGGAACGAATCGGTGCGGCGCACCCTGTGTTGGGCGTGGTCGAGTGGTGGCTGGAAGACGACGCATCAGCCACGTTCGACGATCTCACGCGGCAGGTCCTCGCCGAGCCCGGGTTCTACGACCTGCGCCGGCAGCGACTTACGGGGGATTTCCGGGACGTCCTGTGGGCAATTTCGACTGCGGACGCGGAGTGCTATCGCCTCTCCGGTGCTCGTGGCGGGCAGACTTCCGGAGCGTTAGCGGTCGTCGCTGGACGCACGGGCTTGCTAATCACCGTTGAGGACGAGCAGGCGACGCTAGTGCGGATCCCGGCCGGGCGTTTGTGTCGGGCGGTCGTCGACACCCTGCCCAACGCTCGTCCCGCCGCGATCGGAGAGATCAGGGTGCCTCGTGCGGAATACGGTGCGAGGTCAGTGTCCGAGTCGTTCGACTTGGACACGACCAGCGACTACACCGCGCCCGATGCTGCCGGGCAGCTTCGCGAGCTGATGGCCGCGCCCCGCAGCGCAATGCACCAGTTCTACGTGGCCAGCCGCGCGAATGGCCCGCGTTCGTCGAGCTATCCCTTGACTGCGATCGACACGGTTGGCTATGGACGGGTTCTGACGATGCTTCAGAACGGTGCCGATGGCCAGGACATCATCTCCTGCGGCCCGGGCAGTGCCGACTACATCACCGCAACCCTGGAAACCACCATGCGCGGACTGGACGACTGAACGCGGCCACTACTGCCGCCTGCTAGGCAGAAGCGCCAGCCGACGCAGTTGGCGCGCTGAGCCAATTTCCGTTGCCAAGTCACGTGCTTTGGTGATGTGAAGGCTCGCTTCGTCGTGTTCTCCTGCGACGGCGAGAGCGGTGGCCAGATCAACGCGGAGACCCGCTTCGGCGCGCGTAAAGGTCGGATCCAGACCTCGTAGAGCATTGTCGAGAACGCCTACGGCGTCCGCCTCGCCGATGCGCGCGAGGGCGTTCCCGCGCCAGCGAGCGAGGTGCACAGAGTCGAGAACTAGGTAGGGCCCGTCATCCGTCGACGGGTCGGGCGGAAGCAACGATTCCGCCCGGTCGAACGCGCGGAGGCTTTCCGAACGCCTGTCGCTCGCTGCGAGTGCTTCGCCGTGGGCAGCAGCTAGCCACGCACGCAGCAGCGGGCTGCCATCTCCTCGGGCGTCGCCCTCGGTCGTGGCCAGCAGGTCGACGGCGTCGATCGCGTGCCCGATCTCTAGCAGCACGAAAGCCTGTTCGGCTTCAACGTGCCTGGCGAAAGCAGCATCTTCAGATTCACGCGCCGCCTGTTTTGCGCGTTCGTAGTGGTTCCACGCGGTCGAGACCCGGCCTTGGTCGAGCGCTTGCCACCCGGCAAGCGCGCTCAGTTGAGCGAGCAACGCGGCGAGCTGACCGCGAGTTCCGGCGGAGAGGCTGTACGAGTGCAATTCCGCCACCTGATCAACCTTGATTGCGACTTCGTGATACGCAGTGGCAGCACCCAATTTCCGGTCGAGCTGTCGCACCGCCGCCAATTGGCCACGCAGAAGCGCGACCACGCCCGGATCGATCCGCTTGGCTGTCGCGATAGCTGACCGCAGCTCCTGTCCGGCTACATCGCCGCCGGCGGCGGACCGCTCGATCGGTCCTAGAAGCTCGTCAACGCTGGTTCCGAAGATCCGTTCGAGCAGACGCGCCGTAGCGGGGCGGGGGCGGCCGACACGGGTGCCGTCGGTCCGGCGTCCCGCAACCAGGCGCTTGAGGTTGCGTTCGCTGAGCGTTCCCGGCTCCCCGGATTGCCGGGCGAACGCTTCGGCGGATTCGACGAACTCGGACAACGACTGGTTGCGCTCCCAGATCTTCTGTTCGAGCAGCGTCCGCGGTTGTCGTGCTCCCTCATCTCCTACTGCCATGTCCCCACCCCTGTGGCCCCGCACTGGCCCGTCACTGGCCTGCCGGCGTCCTTCCGCTGAAATAGCTACATCCTACACGCTTATATCAGCTTACTGAACACATTGAAATCCGGCCGTGAAGCGTGTCGGCGGGGAGGGCTTGGACGATGGCACCGGATCGGGCGCGGCTCTACATCGTGTGGCACCGCTGTGCGAACGATGGACACGACCACGCGATTACCGATGATGAGTTCGTGCGAGCTCGCCGCATGAGGTCTTGCGGCCGGTATCAGGCCGTCTGCGGGCACCTCGTGACCGTGGGGTCGATGCTGGAGGCTCCTGGTGCGCCATGCTTGGCGTGCCGTACATACGTCTTCGTCCGAAGCCGACTGCCATCTTCGGATGGGCAGGCTCGCCATGCCCAGCGGTCCGCACCCTCGCTGTGGTCCCGTGTCCGGCGTCGCGTCACCAATGTCGCGCGCCTCTCGTCGGGCGCGACGTCGGCCGCCGCTGGCGGCGCGCAGTGACCGGACACGTTTTCCTTGCGCGCCCCGTGCGCGGATTGGTCGGCGAAGCGCGCAGAGTCGTGCATATATTCGCTGTCTCTCGCGATCAAACGCCATGTCGGCTCATCGCTTTTTGTGGTGCAGATTTCTGTCCCGGAGGGCTTGAGGTCATGAATGCTCTGTGTGGAATGCCCTGTATGGCATGTTTGCGTGAGGTTCCTGTTGCTGAAGAGCCGGCGGGAAGCATCTGATGGCACGTTTTGTCCATGTCGAAGGCTTCACCGAGGGTATCGATCCGATTCTTGTCCCACCGGTTCGGCTGCTGATCGCCATCCTTTTGGTCGACCAGAGATGGCACGAATACGCCACGTTGCGAGAAAAGCTTGGACTGGAACCGGCCGTGCTTTCGAAACAACTGGCCACCCTGCGGTTGACAGGCTACGTGATCACGAGGCCGGCAACCGATGGCCGACGGTCAGAATGGCTCATCCTGGACCGTGGAATTGATCGACTAACCGCGCATCTAACCGGATGGCATCGCCTAACTGTGACCGCGTCCGAGGCGCTTTCTGCGAATCGCCCCGCAGTGCCGCGTTCGTCGTGGGCTTCGGGGTTTTCTGACAGTGAAGACTAAGATGACCGTACAATGCCTCCTCGTAAGAATTCTGTACACGTTTTATCGACTGGTCACTGGGAGTATGAATGGAAAAAGAAGGCGGCGACCCGTCATTTTTAGTAGCGATCACCAGCTTTCTGTCGCTGAAATTAGTCAACGCATCGAATGGGAGAATCTCGCCGGAGATACTTGCGTCATGCATAGGGTTCGATGGACGCAGTTAGCGCCCGATCCTCTGCAGGAAGGAAACATTTCCGGTCTTCTTCCGCTGCCAAAGCGTTTTCATAGTGGCGTCCTTAAGTGGCGTCCGCACGTGCAGTGCCCAGCTGTTCAGCCGGATACCGATTTGATGACGCGAGTATTAGACGGACTTCGCCGGATCGATTGATTGACCTGGTCTGGTACTCCAGTTGGAATTCGTAATCGGGGCTGGCCAGGGGTGCCGGGTAGTGGGCAATGTTGATGATCTTTGCCATCTCTGAAGCCGGCACCCCAATCTATCGGCCGTTGAATCTTGACGAGTCCAGCGCTTCCGCCACCTCTCCGCGTGCGCCTATGAAGTTGGGATACCGGTCGACGTGGACCTCGTACCCTCTAGGCACCTACTGAATTCTCGTCGGTAGCGTTCTTCGGCGCGGTGGAACCGGTCGGTTTTTCGATGGAAACTACGTTGGTGGAATCTCGCCGTTCGATCGCGGTCCGGGCGCTCTCCGGCAGTGAATCGAACAGAGAGTCAACCTGTTTCGGTCGAGACAAAACATGATGTACTACCAGGTTCAAAAGGGCAAAGAGTGCGGGGATGAGGTCGTCATCGCCATCAAGCTCGATCTCGCCGGGATGCACTGCATTATTTCCTACCACGCGCAAGACGTCCATGGCCTTCTTTGTGGTGGGTTCTAGTCCTCTTGCGACGAGCCGCCGAATTTTCTCATTGATTGTCTTCTTGCCCGGCTCGAGTGTATCAATAAGAACCTGTAGGGCAAGGCGCAGTAGCGCACCAGAACTTCGAGGAGAAATAGGAAATACCGCGCGAGCCTCCTCGTATAGTTTGCGCACTTCCTTCGGCATGTCAGGATTTGGGCTGGGGCCAAACTTTGAACGGTCTGGCCAGACAAGTTTTTGGTCATGCGACCACAGCGCAACTGAGTGGCAGTGGCGACACTCGCTCCACTTCCATGTCCAAAACCGCGCCTCTTTGGTCGATCCCCATTTCTCGAGGTCGGCCCATTCTTGAGTCGCATAAACATGGCAATATGGACACTCGAATGCGTCCAGTTCGAACCTGGGTGAACGGTCTTCAATCTCTGCTGTCACCAGAGCCTCGCTATCCTTTCGTAAGATATGTCGTTGACTGTACTCTGCTTGTCACGCGATTATTTCTATCCTGCTCTGCTCGCCGGTCTGGCGAACAGAGCAGGATAGCCCTGATTGGCCGATCGGGCCACAGGGGGGTAGCGCTAGTCCTGCGGCGAGTCATGAAAAGGCCCTAGTTGCCTGGCGCGACACCAGAAGCGCTCCCTGGCAAGATCAGACCGCTGAGACGGTGTAACTGTCGATCCGACTTGATCTGCGCAGCGAGCCGCCGGGCCTGCCGTGCGTGATCGAGCGAAGCATCTCGGTCGCCTGCTGCCGCGTAGGCGAATGCCAGGTCAACCAGCATGCCTGTCCTGGCACGAACGAAGTCCGTCGGTAGGAGAGGCAACGCTGTGGTGAGTTGCCGGATCGCATCCGGCTCGCCGAGCTTGCTCAACGCGTTGCCACGCCACCGGTCGAGGTGTGCGCCGCCCAGAAACAGGAACGGCAACGCCGGGTCCACGGGGTCGGTTGGCAGGTGCGCGCTCGCCGCGTCGAACGCTCGCAGCGCGTCGTCTCGCTGGCCTGCCGCCGAAAGGCCTTCCCCATGAGCTGCTGCCATCCACGCGCGCAGTACAGGCGGTGCCGAGCGGTCCGCAAGCGCGCGTGCCTCCGCGAGTTGTCCGACGGCTGCTTGGACCTCACCAAGGTCAATTAGGATGAATGCCTGCTGCGCGGTCGAGTGCGCCAGCAGGATCGGCGACCCCGCTTCACGCGCCGCCGCCTTGGCTGTCTCGTGGTGTTCCCACGCCTGCCGGATGGCGTTGCGGTCGAGCGCTTCCCAGCCGGCCAGCGCCGACGCCTCAGTCAGGACGCCGGCCAGTGCCTGGCGTTGCCCGTTCATCGTGCTGAAACCGAGCAAGCCTTGAAGCTGGTCGATGTTGTTGCGCAGTTGATCGAGCACCGACATGCCGCCGAGACGTCGGTCGACGTGCCGCGCCTGGTCTACCTGGCGGCGGAAGATGTCAACGGTCTCGGCGTCGACCGAGCGGGCAAGCGCGAGCCTCGAGATCAGCTCGTCTGCCTCGTCGTTCTCTTCCTCCGCAGGGAAGCCGAGTTCTTCGTTGGTGCGCCCGTATATGTCTCGGAAGAGGCGCCGGTACGGCTGACTGACCTCTTCGTGTCCGTTCTCCCAGCGCGACAGCTTGGTCTTGAGGCTCGTTGCCGACATAACAGGCACCGCGAGCGTGTCGGCGCGGCGGAGCAGCATCCTGATGACCTCGTCGGCCTTGTAGCCGAGATGCTTGCGGACGGCCTGAAGGTTGGTCTCAGCCATTGGCGACTTCTCGCGGATAACGGCTCTGACCTGCATAGTTAATTGAAGTTAATGGGATTGTGGTTAACCTCAGCCACCTGCGGAATGGTGCTTCGCTGCCGTTTCCTTGAGGCATGAACGCAAACGAAAACGACCTGGCGCTCCGGGCACGAGAGCATTCGACGCCGCGGACCATGGGACTCCTAGCGCCCGTCCGGCCGGCTCAGTACGTCGGCGATGTCCGCTCGCAGTGCGGCGAGCTGCTCAGTGATGTCGGACAGCCGACGCTCGATCACGGCAAGCCGCGCCGATACGGCGTCTTCCATGTCCTCACGTGGCTGGCCTGGGGCCGGCGGTATGCGGCCGTGCAGCAGGGCGAGCAGGTGTTGGGGGTGCAGGCCGAGCGCCAAGGCCAGCGCTTCAAGCGTCCGGTCACTGCGCTTGCGCTCCACGGTGTGGTTCTGGATTTCGCGGACGATCGCCTGAGAGACCTGCGAGCGTTCGGCGAGCTCGCGTTGCTTCCAGCCCAGCTCTTGGACGCGCTCGTTGATGGCCCTCGCGACCGCCGCCCAGTCTTCCGACACCCATTCCTCCGTGGTCCGCCTCAGCGCCGAGATTAGTGCTTGACGGAGCCGACCGGCGCGGAGATCAACACTGCGTCGCGCGTTCGGACCATTCTCACGCCTTTGTGCGACTAAATCAGCTCTTATCTTTCGACTAAATCATCGTTCTTGACTCAAAGGGACTCAATCCAATGACTAAGAAGACTCCTGACGCCGGTCGTCCGGCGTTCTATACCCCGGCCGAAGCCGCGTGGATTCTCGGCGTCGACCGCAACGAAGTGCACCGCGCCATCCGAGTCGGCACGCTCCGCGCGGAGCGTCGCCGCTCCCACCTTGTCGTCGCCGCCGCCGATTTGCGGCGGGTGCTGGACGGCGGTGCGCGATGACTGCCTACGACTACAAGGAGATGGCGGCCCAGCTCGACCGGTACGCCGACGTGCCGCGCGAGGTTCTGCGTGAAGTAGTGACTAGGGACGGCCTGTGCTTCTGGGCTTTCGAACGGGCCGAAATGCCGGAACTGTCCGGTGAGGACTCGCCGGACCGCGAGCTGGCAGCACGGATGTGTGCCGGGTGCCCGGTGATCGACCAGTGCCGGGAACTGGAGTTGCGGACGGCCGGGCCGGACACGGTTGGGGTGTGGGGTGCGCTGCCGGACACCGACCGACGTGCGTTGTACCCGGTGTGGCTGCGTCGCCGCCGGGGTGGTGAGGCGCTATGACGGTCAACCTCACACCTACTCAGCTCCTCGTCGGAATCGGGGTGCTGCTGGCTCTGTTCATGGTGTGGCGCTACAGCGCCAGGAAGGCGCGCCGGGCGGCCGACGCGGCACGGGCGAGCGCCCGGGTAGTGTCGTTGGCCGGGCGCGTGCTGTTCACGGGCGCCGGGTTCATGGGCGTTCAGTGGCTGGCGATCACGCACGTGCACAACCCGACGTTGGCTCTGGTGGTCCTCGGAGTGCCGGACATGGTCGCCGCGTTCGTCCTGACGCGTGTCCTCACGGTCACGTCGGCGGACAGCACCACTGACCGCCGGGGTGGTGGTCGCCGATGACCACCAATCAGAACGAGACGACGCCCGTCCGGGCGCAGCGGCTGGCCGAAGACGCGGCTGAGGCGGCCGACGTCCGCCGCTGGCAGACCCACCCGGACGTCGTGGCATTGCAGGTGGAGCGGGTTCGGACGCAGGTGGACCGGCTGTGCTGGTCCGGGATCGTGCTCGGCTTGGCGTTCACCACGGCGAACGTACAGTGGTTCGCCGCGTCCGGTGCTGCGTTCGGCTCGCTGCCGTGGCTGACGGCGTGGCTGCTGGACCCGACTGTGTGTCTGGTCTTGTTGGCGATCCTGCGGGCCGAACAAGTCACCGCCCGGTACCAGGTCCACACGGGAACATGGGTGCGGACGGCGAAGTGGTTCACGCTGGCGGCGACGTACGTGATGAACACCTGGTCGTCGTGGGCGGCCGGTTCGCCGGCCGGGGTGGTTCTGCACTCGGTGCCGCCGCTGGTCGTGTTCGTCGCGGCCGAGGCGGTGACCGACCTGCGGGACAAGCTCACCGACGCGGTGGCCGTGGCGCTCATGAACGCCACCGACCAGGCCAAACCTCCCGCAGTGGCCCCGGTTCACGAACTGGCCGAACCGGTTCATGAACTGACCACCCCGGCACATGAACCGATCACTCAAGCAGCTGAGCTGACGGTGCCCGGTCGTGACTCGGCGGTGCCGAGTCCGGCCAAGCGAAAGCTGTTCGGCGACTACCTCACCGAAGCGCGGGACGCGTGGACGCCTGGTGTGGCGATCAGCCCCGCGTGGGTTCGGGAAGCCACGGGGTGTTCGCGTGGCTTGTCCTCCCGTCTCGCTGCTGCGTTGGCGGCCGAGGTTGGCAAGGGGGTGCGCGACGATGACTGACCAGAATCGAGAAGAGCAGGGACACGCCGCGCTGGCTCGCCCCGGTGTGCGGGACGTCGAACATGTCGGCCCGGTGCTCGACGGTGAGTTGATCGACGACACGTTGCCTCAGCCGCGTGAACGGACGGAGCCGCGCCGGTTGGCGTCGTGGTGGCAACGCTGCTTCCACGCGGCCGGGCGGGTGTGGCGGTCCGGCCCGGTGGTGCGGGCTCGGTCACTAGCCGCCTACCGGGTGCGGAAGGGCCCGCACGATGCCGCCCGGCTGGTGTGGTTCGTGTTGCGCGGCAACTGGCGTTGGCTGGTCAAGTTCTGGAGCTGGGCCACGTATGCCGACTTGAGGGCCGACGCCCGACGCGCACGGCTCGCCGGGGATGCCGAGGCGCGGCGAGCCGCGCAGGAGTTGATCCGGTCGGATGCCACGGCGCGGTGGGCCAAGCTCGGCATTGCCGTGCGCCGCTTGGTGATCACGACGCGGGTAGCCGCTCCGGTCGCGGCGGTGTTGTGGCTGCTCGACTCGGTGATGGCCCGGGCAGACATGTGGCCGTGGCTGGCGGACGTCTACACGGGAGTCGATGCCGTGCGGTCGGCAATCACGGTTGTGGTGCCCGCGCTGCTGGTCGTGCTCCCGGTCGTCTGGGCCGTTGCGGCAGCGTTCGAAGGACGTGACCGCACTCCGGGTGCGGGGTGGCTGGTCCGGCCGGACCGCGACGACGCCGACTCGTGGATTGACGAACGGATGATCTCGAAGGCGTTGGCGCACTTGGGAATCAGTCCGCTCGACCGGTTCTACCGCGACGGCGGGGAGCTGGTTTACACGGTGGCTGCCCGTAAGGACGGTGACGGCACATTCGCGCAGGTCAGGTTGCCGTTGGGGGTAACCGCGGACATGGTCGCAACGCGTCGTTCCAAACTCGCCGCGAACCTCGGGCGGGCGTCGCTGGAAACGTGGCCCACCAAGGGAGACGAGGACGGAATCCTTGACCTGTGGATCGCCGACAAGGGCGTTCTGCGGGGCGGGGCCGGTCAATGGCCGCTGGTCCACGATGGACAGGTCGACGTATTCGAGGGCGTCCCGTTCGGGCTGTCCCAGCGCGGTCTGGTCATCAACGCGCCGTTGCTCGGGGTCAACTGGCTGATCGGTGGCCGCCCCGGGCAGGGGAAGTCGGCGGCGTTGCGGACACTGCTGCTCGGTGCCGCGCTCGACCCAACGGCAGAGCTGTGGGCGTTCGTGATGGGCGAGTCGCCGGACTTCGAACCGTTCCGTCCGCGCCTGTCCCGCTACCGGATGGGCATGGACGACAGCGTGGCCGAGGCGGCCACGCAGGCGCTGGCGGACTTGCTGACCGAAATGGAACGACGCGGCAAGACCCTCGGGGAGCAGCCGGGCCGCCCACCGAAGGTCTCCCGCAAGCTCGCCGACAAGCGCGCGCTCGGGCTGCACCCGCTGGTGTTCGGGATCGACGAGTGCCACGAGTTGTTCCAGCACCCGAAGTTCGGCAAGAAGGCCGCCGAACTGGCCGTGCGGCTGATCAAGCGAGGACGCAAGTACGGCATCGTGCTGCTACTGGCCACCCAGTCACCGACGAAGGACAGCATTCCCCGGGAGATCACGCGCAACGTGTCCTGCGGCGCGGCGTTCTCTGTGGCCGATCAGGTCGCCAATGACGGGCTGCTCGGCTCGGGCAAGTACGCAGCCGGCATCCGCGCGACCGAGCTACGAATCAACACCGACCGGGGCACCTGCGTCGCGGTCGGCACCACCGATGAGACGTTCGAGCTGGTGCGCACGTTCTATGTCCCGTTCGAGGACGAGGCCGACGACGTCACACCGGTGATCGCGCGGGCCGTAGCGCTGATCGAGGAGATGGGCCGCACGGTCGAACCGAGCACACAGCCGCAGCTTTACGCGACCGGACCGGTTGAGGTGGATGAGTTGGCCGACCTCGCCGAGGTGATCGGCGGAGACGACCGAGTGCGAACGCAACAGGTACTGGCGCGGCTAGTTGAGCTCAACGCGGATCACTACGGCGGGTTGAGCTTCGCCGCCCTGTCGGCCTTGCTGGCGGAGCACGGCATTGCTGCCCGCAAGTCCCACGGCGTAATGACCGTGCACGCCGCCGACGTCACGGCCGCGATGGTCGGCCGGAGTGCCGGGGACTCGGCGGGGGAGGAGACGGGGACGCGGGGAGTTCTCCCCGCCGACTCCCCCGAGCAATCTCCCCCCGTTGGCCAGCGTAAACCTGGCTCGGTGACTCGGGGGAGCCGTCACCCGCCAAACCCCGGATCGGGCCGAAGCTCGGCTGATTCCGGAACCGGCCAGGGTCCCTCCCCGGCTCCCCGCCAGTCGGACGAGGGGAGGTAAGCAGCCCCTTGCCCGACTACGACACACAGGTACGACCAACCACCACGAGGCACCATCAGAAAGGTAGCGAACATGGCCGCAACAGCCACCCCGACAGAGAGGACAGTCGATCGACCGGCGACGGCGGAAACGACGGAGGCCACGCGCCTGACGGTGACCGTGGCGATGGCCCGGATGGCGGAGCCGAGCCGGACACCGATCGTCTCCGCCGCGCTCGGGAGACCGCCGCCGTACCACGACCTGAACGGGACCGTGACAGCTCGCCATCGTCTGAGCCAGACGATCTTTCAGCGATGTTCAAGATGGGAACAGACGGCTCACTGTGGGTTGTCGTTGAGGGCGCGGACATCCAGGCGGTGGCCACGGCAATGAGCGCGGCGTGTGACGCACTTATCCGTGTGTGGCCATCACCAGAGTAAAGACAGTGGGCGCCTCCGGCACACGGCCGCGCGAGAAGTAGCTGTTCAGATGCATGGGGCCTGGCCTGAAAGGACCAGGCCCCATGTGGCCAGCATGAAACGCATCATTGACGGCTACACACGCTAGGCAAACGGCTTTTTCGAACTTCTGTGCGGGCCCACAAAGGTGAACGTGCAGACTCCGGCTTCATTGGCCGTAACGTCCTACGTCGATCTTGCGACCTGGTTCCGTAGCCGCCACAACAGGTCGGCTTGGTCAGCGGACGACTGGCCATGGTGTAGAGGTGAGCTGCGCGAGAGCACCTGCCACCTCGTGGGGTCGGAGGGTGCAGGTGAACGCGAAAAGAGCAAACAATGCGATCTGGAAGCTGACGGTTCCTGATGGTGTTAAGCCGAAAGGTCGGATTGAGGGCATCCTTAAATTATATGCAAAGAAGGCCAAAGAGGATGACTTGAGTGAGTTGAACCCTGTGCAGCTCAATCAGCCGATTGAGGGCTATCAACTAAGCCTTTATATGCGAAGCACCTTTAGCGATGGCCTTCTCCCGTTTTTGCGTGGCTATCTGCAAAATTCCAGCGACGAAAACTTATTCTATGTTAGAGGGTTTGAGGGCTGCCTGTTCATTGCTAACGGTACGTCGCTGTATGCTATTACGTCGGGCGGTGGTTATCACATCATCACGGACTTTGTCGACTACGGATTTCCGTTCGATACGGCGAAGAAGCTTATTTCAAACAGCTTCACTGCGACTGAAGCCCGTGACCTGATCGGTTCGCGAACAAGCCGATCCGAAACCTACCGACGTGCCTACTCGATATCAAAAAGCGAAGCAATGGATGCCGTCTGGAAGAAACTGGTCGGCAAAATTGATGCAAATCAGGTGCCCGAAAGTGAACTATTTGCAAAGGTTATCGACCCTGATAGGCCGCCGTCAGTTGAAGTCAAGTCTTCTTTTGTTTTGCGCCAGAGGCTTAACCTTCTAGAAGTAACGAAGCTAATAGACGCGATAGAGGCGCTTCCGGAGCCAAGCGATGAGCGCCGTAAACAACTTTCTTTTCTCGACAATGTTTACCCAATTCGGAGCAATAAGAAGCTGACCACGGATCTCACGAGAGTATTCGTCGAGAACATTAGGAATCACCTGTTGGGCGGCGAAGCCCCGGATGTCGATGTGCTCGATCCAAGTGAGATTATCGACTTCACTTCCGGATGTGAATTCAAGCTGGGGCGTGTATTGTTGGGAGATAGCACTCCAGAGTTTAGTGACCTGGTAGAGGGTATTAAGAAGGGCGTCGGCAAAACGCTTGGCGATGAGAATAAATTTCTAGAAAAGTTTCTCGGGTTGCATCTCACGTATAAGAAAAATTCCGATTCGCCGAAGCCGGTTCGTCGGAAGCTGATCGACTTCTTGCATGGGCAGGCTGACTTTGGTGGTCAAACCTATTTTCGGATCGACAAGGTGTGGTACCGCATCTTGGGAGATTTTCTCGATAACCTCAAGCGGGATTTCATCGAAGAAGTATTCAACGCTCCCGCTCCGATACTTTTGGGTGCGGAGGTGGAATTCTTACCATGGGTAGGTGGCAAGGAGGACGAATTCAATCTTCACCAGGCGGATGTAGATGGTTTCTACTTTGGCGACAAGCTATTTGCTAAGCATAGTGGAGGCAAGATTGAACTCTTTGACTTGCTTAAGGTTGACGATGCTGCCAAGTGCTTATTTATTATTCAGACTAAGAAGGACTTTGGTAACAGCACGAGAGATGCTTGCGCTCAGATTCTCGGTGCCTCTGAAGTTATAGAGAGTGACCTAAACAGTGGCTGCAACGTGCTGAGGTCATACTTTAGGAATGAGTGGAGTTTGGCTGCGTCAAACAAAGGCGTTAAACTCTCGACCTTTCTTAAGTGGTTTACTAAGTATCAGCGAGTTTACGTTGTGCTGTGTGCGACTGGGAAAGGATTTGTGGTGGAGGACTTTGAGAGAGGTCGACTGCGATCGCACATCGCGCGTCGCGAAGTACTCGCAACTCGAAATGAGATGAAGCGCAAGTTATTAACGTTCAAATTGGCGCACACGAAGTATAGTGATTCGTGAAGGTGAGAAGTAAGGGGCGCTCGGGCACGATAAATCCGAACGCCGCTTACCTGACTGACCTGTTGGTCCGTGTCAAATGTTGAACCTATGAAGGTCCTCGATTTCACTGGGTCGAGTTGATTCTGCGATGTCGATGATCTCGCCGAACTTGGGGCCGAGCTCGTACCGTGCGGCTATTTCTGGCATGGCTTCGCGCCACTCATCAGGTATGCGCCACCCGGCCTCCCAGGTGCCGTCAGGCCGCTTCTGAGCAGCAAACGCAAAACCGAGTTCGAGCCACCTAAGGCGGCGGTCTTCCGGTGTCATACCCTCTAATTCTTCCTGCCAGGTCCGCTCGGTCGGAACCCATTGCACGCCCCCGGGGTCAATGGGCAGTGCCCTTAGCGTGTCAATGTCGGCCAGAATTTTATCTCCATCGTCTTTGGCGCGGCGCCGCTCTTCCGGCGACTTGGTTCGTGCCACGTTCGACATAGCCTTGCCGTACTCACGTTCAAGCTTGGCGATTTCGTTTGCATGGTTGGTCGGCGGCAATACAACACGTTCTCGAACGGGAACCTTCGCAAAGACCTTGTAGAAGGCCTGCTCAGCGAGCGGCTCAATCTCGTCGGCTCGCATTGCCGGACCGTGCTTGCGTGTCGGGCAACGCCAGTATCGGTACTCGTACTGGGCGGTGCTTCCATCGCTGAGGGTTCGCTCTTGGTGGGCGATGCGGTGCCAGAGGGGCTCAAAGCACACCGGGCACGCCAGGATCCCGGAGAACGCGTAAGGCTGGTTGCTGCCGCGCGCCTTCCTTCGCGCCTTCTCCTCCAAGCGAGCGAATATCTCGGCTTGCTCGGCGGGCTCGAAGATGCCGAACTCTACGAGGATCGGGTTTAGCAATAGTCGACGGAGAGGGGTTCCATGCCACGGATAGTTTTTAAGTTCAACCATCGCGGGATCCTCTCCTCTCCGCTCTGCTGAGAGCTGCAATTGCCTGTCCCTTGGAGTTACGACTTTCTGTTCCGTCAACCAATCGCACATTTCGGTGAGACTTTTGCCTGCTCGTGCTTGCTTGGAAAGAGCTTGGAGAATCTTCACTGCAAACGGATCTAGGCCGAGAATCCACCCGCCCCCGCTCGGGAGTTCCACTGGCATCGTGCCGTAAGGGTGACCTTCACCCGACCAGCGGCCAGCTTCCTTGAGCGCGGACTTCGACGCGCGGAACCGCTCTTTCATGCGCTCCCGCTCCATGCGAGCAAACGCGGCAATGAGCGTGATCATGAACTCTGACATCGAATTGCTGGAATCGATGCCCTCAGCGATGCAGATCAGCCGCTTTCCGCGAGCCCTCAGCCACTCAAGCAGGTTCAGCGCGTCCATCACGTTGCGCACTAGCCGGTCGAGCTTGGAGACAACCAACGTCTTCCACGGCTTCGGCGGTGCGTCCGACAACCATATCTTCAGGCCGTCCCGCTTGTGCGGTTCCAGGTCCCCGGAGACGTGCAGGTCTTCGACGGTCTTCACGACGGGCACGCCGTAGGCGTTCGTCCAGCGGTGTGTGTCGTGGATCTGGATCTCGCTGGACATGCTCTCGTCCGTGTAGTGCGACTGTCGGGCGTAGCACACCGCCGCGTCGTCATCCGGGCTGAACGGGATTACGGGTGGCCGTTCACTCATCTGCTTCTTCAGACGCCGTCGATTCCGGGGTGTCGATGCGCTCATGGTCGGTATCCTCGCTGGTAGATGCCGTGATCAGTGTAGTTCGTTGACGCACTTCGTGGGACCACGAGGTCGAGAACAACTGGGCCGGCGACATCTCTGAGAACAACGACGCCGTCGCGCAGTTCCTCGTGCGCCGCGCCAACGCGTTCCGCGCGTGGTGGGAGCACCAGCCCGTGCGCACCACGCAGCTGCCGAACGGGCCGGACGTCCAGGTGTACCGCCGCTTCCAGTACGGCGACCTGATCCGCTTCAACGTCCTCGACACGCGCCAGTACCGCGACGACCAGGCCGCGGGCGACGGCACGAAGGCGCCGAACCCCGAGTCGCTCGACCCGAACCGCACGATCACCGGTGCGGCGCAGGAGAAGTGGCTGCTCGACGGCATGGCCGAACACTCCGCGCGCTGGGAGGTACTCGCGCACCAGACGGCGATCGCCCAGCTCGACACCGCGGCGGGCCCGGCCGTGCTGGTGCCGATGGACACGTGGGACGGCTACGTCGCCTCCCGCAAGCGCGTCCTCGGCGGCGCGCAGGAACGCAAGGTGCGCAACCTCGTCAGCATCGCGGGCGACCTGCACCGCAGCGTCGCTTCCGAGCTTCGGCCCGACTACGCCGACCCGAACTCGCCGGTGGTGGCGACGGAGTTCGTCGGCACGTCGATCACGTCCGGCCAGGACGGTATGGACCTCGACCCGGGCGGCCAGACGATCCTCGACGAGAACCCGCACGTGAAGTTCGGCAACTTCCAGCGCGGCTACGTGCGCTGCGACGTCACCCCGCGCGAGTGGGTCGCCGACTACCGCGTGGTCGACAAGGTTTCGATCCCGAACGGCAAGGTCACCACGCGCGCGAAGCTCATCGTCGAAGACCGCGTGCCCGCCATCAACGTCCACTGAGGAGTATCCCCATGCAGCGACGTCACCTCGTGGTGGCCGCGGCCGCCGGCGCCGCGGTGCTCGGCGTGGCGCTGGCGACCGCCGCGCAGAGCAGCCCGGCCACGAACGCCACGCAGATCAAGCTTTCCGCGTCTCCGTCACAGGTGCAGGTCGTCGGCCTGCCGTGCCTGCCCAGCGCCCTCACGGTCGGCATGACCAACACCGGTAACGGCTCCGTGTACGCGGACATGGAGCTGTCCGCGCCGAAACCGCTGGTCCTCGACCGGCGCGTCTTCTCGTCGTGGCTGCCCGCCGCGGAACCCGACCGGCCCGTGACGGTGAAAGTCGGCGTCACGGTCCCGCGCGACGCTCGGCCGGGCCACTACACCGTCGGCCTTTCCGTGGACCACAACGATTTGCGGGTGCCGGTCGACGTCCTCCCCTTGCCCGGCAAGGGCCCCGGCGACAACCTGCTCCTCGGCGAACAAGCCGTACCGTCCTCCACGAACGGCAGCTTCTCCCCCTGCGGCGCCGTCGACGGCGACGCGAACGGCGACCACTGGTCCACCAGCACCGGCTGGAACGACGGCACGAAGTCGGTGTTTCCCGACGACTACGCCGTCACCCTGCCCACCGCCACGACCCTCTCCCGCGTCGTCACCGACACCCTCGACTCCGCCAAGTACCCGGCCCCCAAGTACGGCCTCCGCGACTTCGACGTCCAAGCCCACGTCTCCGGCGCCTGGGTCACCGTCGCCTCCGTCCGCGGCAACACGGCGGGCTCCGTGACGTCGACCTTCGCCCCCGTGCAGGCGGACGGGGTGCAGATCGTCGCGCTGGACTCGAACGACCACGCGTACTCGCGGATCGTGGAACTGCAGGCTTTCTCCAGCTGACGCCCGGTTCCGCGTGAATGAAGACGACCGCGGCACGGGCTCGAACGAGAGCGACCGCCGAGCCGGGAAGTGTCAGAAGGCCAACCCGATCACGATCGAAGCGACGATCGCGAGCAGCAGGCCCACCAGGCCGTAGCGGAAGGGATGGCGGCGCCACGGCGTGTTGACGTCCAGGGCGATCCGGCCGGAGCCCGCGAGGAGGATCGCGAGGGCCAGCACCGCCAGCGTCAGCTCGAACTCGAAGCCCTTGCCGCTGCCCTCGAAGAACCCGCCGTCCAGCTTGGAGACGACGACGCTCAAGCCGACGCCCAGCAAGCCCGTCGCCGCGAGTGGGGTCAGGAAGCCGAGCACCAGGAGGGCGCTGCCGCCGACCTCGGTGACGCCCGTGACCCACGACAGCAGGCCGAGGCCGCGCGTGAAGCCGTAGCCGTGGAGCACTTTGGCGAAGCTGTCGAGGCCGGGGCCGCCGAAGGCGCCGAAGACCTTGATCAGGCCGTGCGCTCCCATGGTCGCCGCGACGATCAGGCGGAGGAGCAGGAGCGCGACGTCGGCGCCGACCTGTTCGTGACGAACCGAAGAAGTCGTGGTGGACAAGGAAATCCGGTCGGAATCGGTCATTCGTCCTGTCCTGCGGAGGAGTTCCGGTTGGCGTTTCCCAACCTACCGAATTCACCGCGTCCGAATTCGGCTCAGAACGCTGTGGCCAGGCACATCACCGTCGCCCCGTGATCAACGTCGCACGAAGATCAACGGAGCTCCTGGCCCGAGAGAAAGTGCCGCAGCGGCGTTCGACAATCTCATGTGGACAGACAAGTCGACACCGCCGAGAAAGGACCACCGGGGTTACGCCGGGACGGGCTCCGGCTGGTTCTTCCGCCGAACATCCGCCACGCGAAGGCCCGTCACCAGACCGGTGAGACCGCGATGGGTGCGCGTGAAGATCGCGAACAGCCCGCTGACGAGGATCCACAGCCCCGTGAACGACGTCTCCTGCCCGCTCGCCGTGCTGATGCCGACCGCGATGAAGTAGCCGCCCGAGCCGAACACGAAGCGCACCAGCATTTGCAGCACCGACGGTTTGTCGTCGTCCTTGGTCACGACGGTCAGGAGGACGGCGCGCTGGCCGACCGTCGCGCCGGTGCCGGCCAGTGGCACGAACAGCAGCAGGACCACGGCGGGCAGCCATTCGCCGAGGGTGGCGTCGAGCAGGGGGGTGCCGCCGTTGCTGAGGACGGCGTTGAGGCCCTGCGGGTCGCGCAGGTACTCGATCGCGCGGACGAGGACGTTGAGCGCGACGCCGAGCAACGTCACCGCGATCAGGTCCAGCAGCATGCCGAACAGGCGCCGGCCGCTGCGGACTGGGCGCGGGGCCTTCGCGTCGAGGCGCACGCGCGGGCGGCCGAACACCGGTGCGACCAACGCGCCGACCGCCGCGCCGACGGTGTTGGACAGCAGGTCACCGGTGTCGAACAGCCGGTACGGGCACTCGACCAGGAACCACACGCCGGTGAGCTGCGTCGTCTCGATGAGCAGGGACACGAAGAACCCGCCGGCGATCGCGACGGCCGTGTTCTTCTCGTACAGCCGCCGCAGGAACACGCCCCACGGCACGAAGAGCGCGACGTTGAACAGCACCTGGCGCAGCGCCGGGTTGTCGAGCAGCCCGGTGTTGAACTGCTTCATGTCCGACAGGAACTGCAGCGGGTTGAGCACGGGGTGGCGCAGCGATTCGTGGCTCGCGCAGTAGGCCGCGTCGACGACGGGTTGCGGCAGGAGCGTGTACGTGACGAGCGCGCAGCAGTAGACGAGGAACCCCAGCGCCGCGATCGCGCGGCCCGGCCCGAACTCGCCGCGACGCCGGTAGCTGATCACGGCGTACGGCACCACCAGCACGAACGCCAGCCCGAACCCGATGAACAGGGCTACCAACGTCGGCCCGCTCCACTGTGTCACTGACCCCTCCACCTCCGTAGGCGCGGCCGAGGTTAGCGAGGCCCGATCGGACCAGCCGGACGAGGCGCGCCGCCGGATCGGGTGGTCTCCGGTCGCGCTGCGTGATGGACGGGCTTTCGTGGGCCCCGGGCGGCGGGCGCAGTAATCTGCACGCGGGAAGAGAGGAGCCGTCGTGGACGACGACATCGAGGACAACGCCGACACCGGCTTGCTGGACCCGGAGGACACCCTCGAGGACCGCGACCCGTACGACGAGGGTTACTCGCCGCCGGAACGCCCGCTCGAGGTGCGCGAATGGGGGATGACCGCCGCCGAAGAGCTCGCCGGCGAGAGCTGGGAGGGCCGTCTCGCGCGCGAACTCCCGGACCTCGGCGCGGACTCCGACGGCGACCTCCTCGGCGACACCACGGACACCGACGGCGAACTCCTGGACGACGAAGTCGGCGACACCCGCGCCGGCCGCCTGGTCGCCCAGGACGCCGGCTTCGGCCCGGACCTCGACGACGAGCTCTACGCCTCCGACGCGGGCATCGACGGGGGCGCCGCGTCGGCCGAAGAGGCCGCCGTGCACGTGATCACTCCGCGCGACTGAACCTGGTTGTGGGGCCTTCTTTCACGCCTTCGTGCGCTTGGGCTTTGCTCTAGCGGTCTGCCCTGGAGCCGGCAGTGCTGCGGCGCTGCCGGGCGGTGGTGAAAGGGACGTTCACGATCACCAGCGCGGTCTGCGCAGCAGCAGTGGCACGAGATTTTGTGGCTGCGCGAGGAATGAAGGGGACCTTTACACCTTCGCGCGGTTCGTGTTGCGAATGGGTTGCCGATACGGCGGTGGTGACTCGGTGTGGCGGCCAGGGGTGAAGGGGACCTTCACGACAGACCTCGGGGGTGACTTGCGGCCTTGGCTCGCTGCGCTTGGTCTGTGCAGCGACCGCGGCGGTGAAGGGGCCCTTCATTCCTTGGCGAGATGAGTTGCCGTGCCGCAGGCGCGGTTCGTAGTGACTCTGCGCAGTGGTTGCGCGTGTGGAGACGATCTTCACCTCTGCCCGAAAGGCCTTGCCGCCATGCCCTCCTCGACCCAGATGGAGGAGGGGAGGACGTAGGGGCGCAGGAGCTCCATGAGTTGGGCGTCGCCGTGCTGGTGGAGGGTGTGTTCGGCCAGGCGGCGGGCCGTGCCGGCCAGGAAGTCGGCGATTTGGACGCGCGGGTCGGTGCGGGAGTCGACGAAGTGGATCGACCGCGCAGGGCCTAGGAGCGTCGCGAGGCGGGCTCGGGTGAGTGAGGGCTGCTCGTCGTGGATGACGGTGGTCGGGTGCCAGTGGGTGATGGTGTCGGCCAGGGCCGGCATGAGCGGGTCGAGCGGCGGGACCAGCGCGGGATCCGAGTGGAGGCGGTCTCGGAGCGCGGTCAGGTGTGAGCGGGCCTGAGCGAGGAGTTCCTCGGCCGCGGGCGGCATCGGATGCGGTGCTGGTGCATCGTTCGTTGCGAAGAGATCAGCGAGTGGTCCCGTCGCACCGGCCCGGACGCTGGAAGGACCAGCGAGCGGTCCCGTGGTGTTGTCTTGGAACTCGGATACGTGAGTGAGTGGTGCCTTTGTGCCGCGTTCGGCACGGGAAGGACCGGCGAGCGGTCCCGTCGCGCTGTCCTCAACCTCGGACATGCGAGCGAGTGGTCCCCTCGTGCCGCGCTCGGCGCTGGATGGACTGGCGAGCGGTCCCGCGGTGTTGTCTTGGTACTCGGATACGTGAGTGAGTGGTGCCTTTGTGCCGCGCTCGGCGCTGGACGGACCGGCGAGCGGTCCCGTCGCGCTGTCGTCGACCTCGGACATGCGAGCGAGCGGTCCCCTCGTGCTGCCCTGGGCACCGGAGGGATCGGCGAACGGTCCCGTCGCGCCGCCGTGGCGTGGGGAGAAATCGGCGACCGGTCCCATCCCTTCGCCCGACGTCGTGAAGAACGTAGCCAGCGGCACCAGCACGTCGGCCTGGGTGAAGAACTGCTGCGGGGTCAGGCCGGGGCGCCGGGGGGACCGGTGGAGCAGCGCGGTGAACGATCGCAGGAACTCGCCCCACCGCCGCTCGCCGGCGAAGTGGGGGCCGGCGCGGTGCAGGGCCTCGGCGCGGGAGTCGGGGCGGCGCGCGAGGCAGTCCGGATAAGAAACCCGGTCGACGAGCAGGTCGACGACCTTCCCGGTCAGGAACAGGGCCTTGTCGACCAGCAGCACGCCGGCCCGGTCGACCAGCGGGCCGGACGGGCCCAGGAACCACACCAGCGCGGCGCGGTTCTTGGCCCGCAACAGGTGGTTCGCCTTGTACTCCACGGCCGGTGACCGGATGCGGGCCCGCAGTTCGGCCACGCAAGCCGAAGCCGCCGAGGTGTCCAGCCGCACGCCGGCGTGCGCGAACACCGCGGTGTTCGCGCCGACGAGGTTGTCGCCTTCCGAACCGGACTCGTCGCAGGCGAGGGGGCCTGGCACGGAACCGATCCTGCCAGACGGGGCAATCCCGTTTTCCACAGTGGACCGAACGGCTCACCCCAGCGTGAACGGATCCCGCGTCCCGCCGGTGAGTTCCACCCACACCGCCTTCTCCTCGAGGTACTCGTCCACCGCGTGCACACCGTTCTCCCGCCCCCGTCCGGAGTTCTTGAAGCCTCCGAACGGAACCGACGGCGCCACCACGCGGTAGGCGTTGATCCACACGCTCCCCGCCCGGATCCGGCCCGCGACGCGGTGCGCGCGGTGCACGTCCTTGGTCCACACCGCGCCCGCCAGGCCGTAGGGCGTGTCGTTCGCCAGCTTCACGGCTTCGTCCTCGTCGGTGAACGTCAGCGCCGCCAGCACCGGCCCGAAGACCTCTTCGCGGAACACCGTCGACGCCGGGGTGACGCCCGTCAGCACCGTCGGCTGGACGAACAGCCCGCCCAGCCCGGCGTCGGCCGCGCCGCCGTAGGCCACGGTCGCGCCCTCCGCCCGCGCGGTTTCCAGGTACTGCAGCACCTTCTCGTACTGCGGCTCGTTCGCCACCGGACCCATCTCGGTCTCCGCCGCCGTCGGGTCGCCCAGCTTGATCCGCGCCGCGCGGTCCGCCACGAGCCGCACGAGCTCGTCGTGGACGTCCGCGTGCACGATCAGGCGCGAGCCCGCCATGCACGTCTGCCCGGTGGCCGCGAAGACCCCGGCGACGATCCCGTTCGCGGCGGCCTCGAGGTCGGCGTCCGGGAACACGACCTGCGGCGACTTCCCGCCGAGCTCCAGCGTCACCTTCACGAGGTTGTCCGCGGCCGCGCGAGCCACCGCGCGCCCCGTGGCCGTCGAACCCGTGAACGCCACCTTGTCCACGCCCGGGTGCCCGGCCAGCGATGCGCCCGTTTCGCGCGAAAGCCCGGTGACGACGTTGACCACCCCCGGCGGGAACCCGGCCTCGGTCACCAGCTCCGCGAACCCGAGCGTCGACACGGGCGCGTGCTCGGAGGGCTTCACGACGACCGTGCAGCCCGCCGCCAGCGCGGGTGCGAGCTTCCACGTCATCAGCAGCAGCGGCGAGTTCCACGGCGTGATGGCCGCGACCACGCCGACGGGCTCCCGGCGCGTGTACACGAGGTAGTTGGGGTTGGGCGACGGGATCTGCCTGCCCTCGATCTTGTCGGCCAGGCCCGCGAAGTAGTGGTACCAGCCGCCGAGGGCGGTGAGCTGGCCGAGCATCTCGCGCAGCAGCTTGCCGGAGTCGTTGACCTCCAGGCGCGCGAGCCGCTCGGCGTTGGCGGCGATGAGGTCACCCAGGCGGCGCATCAGCGCGGCACGGGTGAAGCCCGTCGCCGAGCCCCATTCGCCTTCGAGGGCGGCGCGGGCCGCCTGCACGGCCGCGTCGACGTCTTCGGGGCCGCCGTCGGGCAGCACGGCCCAGGGTTCACCGGTGTAGGGGTTGCGTGATTCGAACGTCTTGCCGCTGATCGCGTCGACGGCTCGGCCGCCGATGAGCATCTTGAAGTGTTCGGCCATGACCTCTCCTCGTCTCCACTGGGACCGTACGTCCGCGCAGGCCGAGGGCGCCAGACCCGCAGCATTCAGTCCACAAAGGACCATGTGACGACGATCACGCGAACGCGGCCGTCGGGTGCGCGGTGAGGCCACCACGCTCCCGACGGCCGGGCGGTCGGGTGCCGGGGCGGTGATCCCAGTGCACGGCTCCGGCGTGCGCCGACCTGGTGGGTGGAGCAGGCTGGGAAGATCACTTCGAACCTAACTCACCCCGCGGGCGGCCTGGCAGTACTGTCCCCGATCGTGTCGGGGTGAACCCGGCCGTCCCCCGCGGCGATCCGAGCGGCAGGAACCGAAGATGAGCGACAACACCGGCGCCCCTCTCGGCGCGCCGTGGGCGCAGCAGCCGTCCCCCGTCCCGCCGCCGCGGCCGCGGGAACCGCCGCCCGAACCGGAGAAGCCGAAGAAGCGCCCGCTGCGCGCCGTGCTGCTCGCGGTGGGCCTGGTCGTGCTGCTGGGCCTGGTGGGGGTCGCCGTCGGGCACTACGCGTGGGGTCCCAAGACGCCACCCGCTCCGGCGAAGGTCGTCAGCGCGCCCCCGCCGCCGTTCGACGTCGCGGCGGCGGTCGCGAAGGTGAGCCCGGCCGTGGTGAACATCGACGTGGAGCTGGGTCTCGAGGGCGGCGGCGCCGCGGGCACCGGGATCGTCCTGAGCCCCGACGGGCTGGTGCTCACCAACAACCACGTCGTCGAGGGCGCCACGGCGATGCACGTCACCGACGTCGGCAACGGCCACGGCTACGACGCCACCGTGCTGGGTTACGACCGCAGCCACGACATCGCCCTGCTCAAGCTCGCCGGCGCGAGCGGCCTCGCCACGGCGACTCTCGGCGACTCGAACGCCGTGCGCGTGGGCGACGGCGTCGTCGCCATCGGCAACGCGGGCGGCGTCGGCGGCCCGCCGAGCGCGTCACCGGGCCGGATCACGAGACTCGGTCGGCAGGTGACCGCGGCCGACGAGGTCACCGGTGCCACCGAGACGCTGCACGACCTGATCCAGGTCGACGCCGACGTCCAGTCGGGCGATTCCGGCGGCCCGCTCGCCGACCCCCGGGGTCGCGTGATCGGTGTGGACACCGCCGCCAACGCCGGGTACGTCTTCGACGAGGGCCTGCGCCCCCACGAAGGGTTCGCGATCCCGATCGCGCAGGCGGCCGACATCGCGCAGCGCATCCGCGACGGCAAGGCGTCGGACACCGTCCACATCGGACCCAGTGCGTTCCTCGGCCTCACCGTGGTCGACGCGGGCAACGGCTCGGGCGCGCTCATCAAGTCGTTGGTGGCGGGCGGGCCCGCGGCCAAGCTGGGGCTCAAGGCGAACCTGCTCGTGGTGGGCATCGACGACAAACCGGTGACGTCGGCGACCGCGCTGATCGCCGTGCTGGACACCCACCACCCCGGCGACCGCCTGCGCGTCACCGTGGCGGGCCAGGGCGGCAAGACGGCGACGGTGACCCTGGTCCCGGCGAGCGGCCCGATCGGCTGATCGTCCGTAGGGTCGGGGGCATGAGCTTGCGGGATCGCGTGGCCCTCGTCACCGGCGGCAGCGGCGGGATCGGCGGTGCGCTCGCCCGCCGGCTCGCCGCCGAGGGACTGAAGGTTGCCGTGCACTATTCGGCCTCGCGCGAGGCCGCCGAAGCCGTGGCGCGGGAGACGGGCGGGATCGCGCTGCAGGCCGACCTCGCCGTGGCCTCGGCCGCTGAGGAACTGGTCACAGCCACCGAAACGAATCTCGGGCCGGTGGACGTGCTCGTGGCCAACCACGGTCGTTCGCGACGCCGTGAGCTGGGTCGGGAGATCACCGCGGCCGACTGGGACGAGACGTTCGCCGTGAACACGCGCGCGCCGTTCCTGCTGACGCAGGCCGTGCTCGGCGGCATGCGGGAACGCGGGTTCGGCCGGATCCTCTACACGTCTTCGGTCGCGGGCCTCACGGGTGGCGTGGTGGGCCCGGACTACGCGGCGTCGAAGGCCGCGCTCCACGGGCTCGTGCACCACCTGGCGCCGCGCGTGGCCGCCGACGGCGTGACCGTGAACGCGCTGGCCCCGGCGCTGATCGAGCGCACCGCGATGCTGCCCGGCGACCCGGGCGATCTCGCGAAGCTGATCCCCGTCGGCCGGCTCGGGACGCCGGAGGAGATCGCCGACTTCGCCCTCGCCGTGCTCGCCAACGGCTACCTGACGAACCACGTGCTGCCCGTCGACGGTGGTCTGCACCCGTACTGAGGGGTTGCGGGGAGGACGAACGGGCACGGTCCGTGTCCGAAGGTCTCGGTTGCCCGGGGTAATGGCAATCGTCCGTTCAGGGGAAGGTGTTGACTAGCGCCGGGTGTCCGACAGCCACTGTGGGTGGTGGTCGCGGCGGTGCACCTCGTGCGGACGGCCCACTGCGCTGTCCTACAGTTCTGCGCAACACGGCGAGCGTGATCGCCGGTTCGGGGAGGGTGGTCCGGAATGGCCGGGTTGAGGACTCGTCACCGCCAGCAGGTGGCCGACGAGGCGCTCGTCCGCTCGTTGTTCGAGGAGCACGGCAAGGCGATGCTCGCCTACGCCACGAGATTGCTCAGCGACCGCGCGGCCGCCGAGGACGTCGTGCAGGAGGCACTGGTGCGCGCGTGGCGCAACCCGGACAGCCTGCTCAACGGCAAGGGCTCGGTGCGTGGCTGGCTGCTGACCGTGGTGCGCAACCTGGTGATCGACAAGGTCCGCGCGCGTGACGCGCGCCCGGCCGAGGTCGCGGAGTCGCCGACGACCGGGCCGGTGGAGAACGACCACGCCGACCACGTCGTCGACTCCATGGTGGTGCTCTCGGCGCTGGAGGGCCTGTCGCCGGAGCACCGCGAGGTCCTCGAGCAGATGTACTTGCACGGCCGCACCGTGACGGAAGCCGCCGAGAAGCTGGGCATCCCGCCGGGAACGGTGAAATCCCGTTCGTACTACGGGTTGCGGGCGTTGCGCGAGAAGTTCCAGGACCAGCGCGTGGGGGCGGCGTGATGAGTGAGTTTTCCGAGCACGCGGATCTCGCCGGCCACGTCGCCGGTGACCTGCCGCCGGAGGAGAAGCAGGCGATCGAGGCGCACCTCGCCGGCTGCGCGGACTGCCGCGCGGAGGTCGAGTCGCTGCGCGAGATGCAGGAGTTCCTCGGCGAGGTGCCGCCGGAGGCGCTGCTGGACGGACCGCCCGACGGCGGTGACTTGCTGCTGCAGCGCACGCTTCGCCAGGTGCGGTCCGAGGCGCGCAGTTCGGCCGGGCGCGGCCGGTTCCTGGCCGCCACGGCCGCCGTGGTCGTCGCCGCGGCCGCGATGGGTGTCGGGGTCGTCGTCGGCAAGTCGGGCTCTTCGTCCGGGCCGGCGGTCGCCGTTCCGCCGCCGCCCGCACCGGTGCCTTCGTCGGCGTCCAGCACCGTGCCCGGCACGAAGTTCATCAGCGGCACGTCCGGCGACGCCCGGCTCACCGCGAGCATCGTGCCCGCCGCCGGCTGGGTGCGCGTCGAGGCCGCGGTCACGGGGATCCCGGCGGGCGAGAAGTGCCGGCTCATCGTCGTCAGCAAGAACGGCGACCGCGAAACCGCGGGCAGCTGGCTCGTCTCCCCGAAGGCGGTCCACGACGGTGCCGACCTGAACGGTTCGGCCCTCATCGACCCCGCTGAGGTGGCCTCGATCATGGTCGAGAATACCGACGGTCACCGCTTCGTGGAAGCGAACGTCTGACCTTCGGCGCTTCCTGCCCCGCCCCGTGGTGCGTTCGGGCAAACCGGGGCAGGGGCGTCCACTTCGGACGGTCGGTGGACTACGCGAACCGGGCGTCGAGCCAATTCCGGACGTGCTGCCACGGTTCGTCGGCCGGGTCGATCACGCGGAAGTGGTCCACGCCGGGGAGTTCGACGTAATCCACGGTGTCGCCGGCTTCCCGGGCGGCGGCCACGTACGCGCGGCTGTGCTCGACGGGCACCCGGACGTCGCCGTCACCGTGGACGATCAGCTGCGGGACGCCGAGCGGGACGGACGTCAGCGGTGAGGCGGCCGGGTCGGGTTCCGGGAGGAACAGGCTCGCGGCGCCCTCACCCAGGCCCTCGACCGCGCTGCGCGGCACGTCGGTGATCGGGGCGAGGCCGACGACGCCGGACAGGCCGGCGCCCGCCAGCAGCGCCAGGTGACCGCCGGCGGAGTGGCCGATCGCGACGGCGGGCTTTCCTGCCGCCGCGGGCACGACTGCGAGGCCGGCCCGCACGTCGTCGAGCGTTTGCGGCCAGCCGCCGGTGTCGCCGTCGATGCGGCGGTACTCGAGGTTCGCGACGAGCCAGCCGGCGGCGACGAGGTCGGCCGCGAGCCCGTCCATGAGGTGCAGGTCGCGCTGGGCGCGCCACCAGCCGCCGTGCAGCAGGTGGATCGTGCCGCGGCCGGTTTCGCCGTGGACCTCGATGTACTGGCTCGGCTCGGTGCCGTAGCGGATCGTCCTCATGCGCCCATTACTTCAGCAGCGCGTGCACCTTCGCAAGGCCTTCGTACGAAGCGCGGTACGCCTCGTACAGCCGCGACAGGTCCTCGCGCGGCTCGAACACGCGCTCCACGGCCACAGTCGCGGCGGCCGCGGCTTCCACGTCGGCGTGGCGCTTCACCCCGACGGCTCCCAGCAGCGCGGCCCCGAGCGCGGCGCTGTCGTGGACCCGGAGGCGCTCGATCGGGCGGCCCAGCGCGTCGGCGTGCAGCTGCGTCCACAGGTCGCTGCGCGCGCCGCCGCCGGAGAACGTCAACGACGGCAGGCGAAGGCCACACGCCTCCTCGACGCGTTCCAGAACGTGCCGTGCCGAGAACGCGACTCCGGTCAGAACCGCGCGCGACAGGTCCGCCTGCGTGGTCGACGAGCTGAGGCCGAGGAAGCTGCCGCGCACGTCGGCGTCCCACAGCGGTGCGCGTTCGCCTTGGAGGTAGGGCGTGAAGACGATCCCGGACCGGCCGTTGTGCGCGGATTCGAACACCTCCGGCACGGCCAGCCCCGACACCCGGCTCCACCACCGCACGGCGTCACCGGCGGCCTGCGTCGGTCCGGCGTGGACGGTGAGGTCGCCCCGCGGCGGGAAGGTGACGATGCCGGGCGCGGACGTGCTCTTGTGCGACGCGCCGGCCACGACCAGCGACGTCCCGCACGAGATCATGCCCCGGCCCGCCTCCGTGGTGCGCGTGCCGAACACGGCGCCGAACGCGTCCATCGTGCCGACGACCACGGGCGCGCCGAGTTCCGCCGACGTCCCGAGCACCGCCTCGGGTTCCAGCAGCTCCGGCAGCCGCTCCCCGAGCCCGTCCACGAGCGCGACGGCCTCGGGCAGGTAGCCGCCCGCGCCCGCGATCCGCACCCCCGACAGCTTGTCCGTCGCGACGCGGCCCGTGAGGCGTGCGCCGATGAAGTCCTTGGGGCTCAGGATCCACCGCGCCCGCGACCACTCGTCCGGCCGGTGCCGCCGGAACCACGCCGCCCGCGCGCCGACGAACGACGCGTCCAGCGCCACCGGCCCGCCCCAGATGCGCAGCTTGTCCTCGGGCGTGAACCGCGCGTCCAGCTCACGCGCCTCCTCCGCGCACCGCTGGTCCTGCCAGATCACGGCGGGCGTCAACGGCGTCAGCCCCGCGTCGGCGAGCAGGTGCGTGTTGACCTGGCTCACGATCCCGGCCCCCGCGACCACGGCGCCGGGCAGTCCGGAAAGGACGGTGCGGATCGCCGTGACGCAGCCGCGCCACCAATCCTCGGGATCCTGCTCCGCCCACCCGGGCCGCGGCCGCCCGATCGGATAGGCGACGCTGTGCACCCCGCGCACCCGCCCGTCACCCGCGAACGCGGCCACCTTCACCGCGGTCGTGCCGATGTCGATGCCCAGCAGCACCTCGTTCTCCATGGGAGACATTTACCAAATTCGGGCTGTGGTTGGCTGCATGAGACGCGCCACTGGAGTGGTGTGGTGGGTTTCCGGCTCGGTGTGGCAGGCGCAGGCGGAGCTTTCTTCGGTTGGCCGCACGGCGAGCGCCCGATCTTCTGACGCCGATGCCGATGCGGATCTCTTGCGTTCGGGTGCGGCCGCTCCGGAGGCGGATATGCCCACAGCTGAAACCCGGGCAGCACCCCGATCCTTCACGCTAACGTCGACCCCATGACCACACCGGGGGAACTCTGGCTGCGCGAATACCACGACCGCAAACCGGATTCGCAGTCCGTGTTGATCGGGGCCGGGCGGGTGGCCGGGGACGGGCGGCCGAGTTACGGCGTGTTCGCGGAGCGCGTGGGCGGGGAGCGGCGCGTGCTGGATCTGGGGTGCGGGGACGGGGCGTTGCTGGCCGAGTTCGTCAAGATCGGCACCACCGCGCCGGCCGGAATCGACTTGTCGGCAGGAGAGCTGGAGCTGGCGAGGCGGCGTCCGGAGCTGCGCACCGCCGACTTGCGCCAGGGCCGCGCGCAGGAGCTTCCCTTCGGAGACAGCGAGTTCGACGCCGTCGTGGCGCACATGACGTTGATGTTGATGGCCGACCTCGGGGCGGTCGTCGCGGAGGTGGCGCGGGTGCTGAAGCCGCGCGGGGTGTTCGCGGCGGTGGTCGGTGGGGGCGGGGCCATCGGCGCGAGCGAGGTGTTCTCCGGCCTCGCGAAGCCGATGTTCGACGCCGTGCCGGAAGACCGGCGGTTCCCGGACGAAGGCGACCACCGCACGCGGACGCGGGAGGGGTTCGACGAGCTCCTCGGCCCGGTGGGGTTCGAACCCGTTGTGTGGGAACAGATCGTGATCGAGTTCGACGCGCCGCCCGAGCAGGTGTGGGCCAGGTGCTGCGAAACCCTGTACCCGGTGCACACCCTCGACGACGCGCAGCTGGCGCGGCTCAAGGCCGAGTTCACCGAGGCGACGCGCGAACTGCTCACCCCCAGCGGGATCCTGCCGGCCGCCGTCCGCCTCAACCTGGCGAAAACCCGCCTGGCCGGGTGACGATCCGCGCTAACGTCTCGGCATGACGTCCGCAGAAGAGTTCCTGCGCAGCTACCACGACCGCCGCCCGGGTGCGTCGTCCGAGCTGACGGAGCGCGGCCGCGTGGCCGGCGACGGGCGCACCGTCTACGAAGTGTTCGCGGACCGCGTCGAGGGCGCGAAAGCCGTGCTGGACCTCGGCTGCGGCGACGGAGCCCTGCTGGCCGTGCTCAAGGACCGCGGTGCCGAAACGGTTGCCGGCATCGACCTGTCACCCGGCCACGTGGACGCGGCCGGCCGCCGCCCCGCGCTGGCCGACGCCGACGTGCGGGTCGGCCGCGCGCAGGAGCTGCCGTTCGCCGACGGCGAGTTCGACACCGTCGTGTCGGTCATGGCGCTGATGCTCATGGCCGACGTCGAGCGGGTCGTCGCGGAGGTCGTGCGCGTGCTGAAGCCCGGCGGCACGCTGGCGCTCGGGCTCGGGGGCGGCGGCCTCGACGCGATGGAGATCTTCCTCAAGGTCGCGCGCCCCCTGTTCGCCGTCGTGCCCGAGGAACGCCGCGTGCCGAGCGTCGGCGACCCGCGCACGCGCACGCGCGAAGGACTCGACGAACTGCTCGGCCCGGCCGGCTTCGAACCCGTTTCGTGGGACCCGATCCTCGTCGACTTCGGCGGCACGCCCGACGAGGTCTGGCAGACGTGCCACGACTCCTACTACCAGATGGCGACCCTCGACGAGACCCAGGCGAAGGGCCTGCGCACCGCGTTCACCGTGGCCACGCGGAGCAGGGTGAACTCCGACGGCCGGCTGAACGCGGCCATGTGCGTCAACGTGGCCGTCACCCGGCTGCGGTCGTGACGGGCGCCCCGAACCAGCGCAGCAGCGCCTTCTCCAGGTCGGCGGTGTCCGGCTGCGCGTCGGACGACGCCCACGCCACGTAGCCGTCCGGACGGATCAGCAGCGCCGTTGCGTCGAGGTCCTCGGTGGCGATGACGGCGTCGACCCGATCCCGCCACGGCCCGGCCGCGGCGACGACCGAGCCGTCCGCGGTCAAGTCGACCAGCACCGGCCGTGCGGCGCGGTACGCCCGCGCGACGGCCTCGGACGCGAGGTTCGGCGCCCACCGGCCGGCGAGCGGGTGCGGGTCGTCGCCGTAGCGCAGGTCGGCGCCCGACAGGAGATCTGCGATGTGCTGCCTCACGTCCTGGTAGCCGAGGAGTTCGCCGAACAGCTCCCGCAGCGCCGTGATCTCCGGCCCCGGCCCGGTCAGCACACCCTGCGCTTGCGTGTGCATCACCACGCGCCGGCTCACGGGCTGCCGTTCGGCCTCGTAGGTGTCGAGCAGGTCCGCCGGCGCCCAGCCGCGCACTTCGGCGGCGAGCTTCCACGCGAGGTTCACCGCGTCCTGCAGCCCCAGGTTCAGACCGGGCCCGCCGATGGCCGAGTGCACGTGGGCGGCGTCGCCGACGAGCAGTACGCGGCCGGCGCGGAACCGCTCCGCGATGCGCGTGTTGCCGCCGGTGACGCGACGCAGCTGGTGCGGTCCGGGGCCGGCCGGGGCCGCGATCGGCACGTCCACGCCCAGCACGCGGCGGATGCTCGCGCGGACTTCGTCGAGGGTGGGCGCCTCGTCGTCGGGGAACTCGGCTTCACTGCGCTCCGACACCGCGATGCGCCGGGGCGCGTTCGGGAACGGCGCCCACACGAACAGGCCCGCCTCCGTGCGGAAGTGCTGGAACGGCGGGACGGTGCCGATCCCGTCGACGCGCAGCCCGCCCGTCGCGGGGTCGACCAGCTCGTCCGGCACGCTCACGTCGACGGTGTAGGAGAGGACCTTGTCCCACGTGACGCCGGGGAACTCGATGCCGGCGAGCTTGCGGACGGTGCTGCGGCCGCCGTCGGCGCCGATGAGGAATTGAGCGTCCACTGTGTACGTACCTTGTGGACCATCGACGGTCACCTGCACCGACTCGCCCTGGGTGAAGCCGGCGACCTCGTGGCCGCGCCGGATCTCCACGCCGAGCGAAAGTGCCCGTTCCTCCAACGCTTTCTCGAGCTCGTACTGCTGGATCGGCAGCACGTACACCGGGTTCACGGGCAGCGTGCTCAGGTCGAGCGGGAACGCGCCGAAGATGTACCGCGGCGCCGGGGCCGGTGCCGGCAGCCCGGTGAGCGGCTCGTACAGGCCGCGGCGGTGCAACAGCGGGACGACTTGGCCGACGAGTCCGTTGGCGCGCTGCTCCCCGCTGCGTTCGGTCAGCCGTTCCAGGACGATCGGCCGGATCCCGGCCAGTCTGAGCTCGCACGCCAGCATCAGCCCGTTGGGGCCGGCACCGGCGATCACGACGTCGATCGCGGGCATGGTTCTCCTCAGAGTTCGACGGTCACCGCGCTGAACACCTCGCGCAGCACCTCGCGGAAGGAAACGGGTGGGTCCGCGCGGGCCCAGTGGGCCATCGCCGCGCGGATCGCCGCGCCCGCCGCCGTGGCGACGAGCAGGGGGTAGAGATCGTGGTCCGCATCGGTCCCGGTGCGGTCGGCGACGGCCCGTGAGAGAGCGATTTCGGCCGCCACGTTGGCTTTCTGGAACTCGCCCTGCAGGGACGGCTCGGCCATCATCAGCTGCACGCCTTGTGTCCACTCCGGATCCGGTGTGGACGGTTTGCCTGCCCGGTCGGTCTGGTCTGCCTCGAACCGCGCGAACGCGGCCTGCGTGATGGCCTCCCAGATGGGCTCGTCCGCGGGCCGCGCACGGACCCGTTCGGCGATGCCGATCGCGCGGTCGTGGTGCCGGGCCGCGATGGCCTCGGCCTTGCTGGAGAAGTAGTTGTTCACCGTGCGCGGCGACACGCCGGCTTCGTTCGCGATGTCCTCGATGGTCACGTTGGCCAGACCGCGCTCGACCGCGAGCCGGATCGCCGCCCACGAAATGGCGGTGCGCGTCTCCTGCCGGCGGCGCTCCCGCAGGCTCGGTCGTTCGGTCATGCCATGACGGTAGCGGAAACTTGCGTGATGCGCAAAGAGTGCGCGACACGCAAGATTGCGAGTTGTCCACAGGGCGGGCGAGTGCGGTCGAATTGTGGATAACTGGGCCTTGACCAGGGGTTTTGTCGGTGGGGGCCGATAGAATGGACTCGGGGTGGCCCCCTGGTAGGGCGGGGCTGTGTTGTGGGGCGGGGCTGTGTTGTGGGGCGGGGCTGTGTTGTGGGGCGGGGCTGTGTTGTGGGGCGGGGCTGTGTTGTGGGGCGGGGCTGTGCCCTGCGTGACCGGCGCCCTGGATGACCCATGCCTGGGAAGCCCGCTTGTGTCGCGTGACCGCGCGCGATGAGAATTGCGTGCCCCGGGCCACCGGTCGAGAAACCGTTACCCTGTCGAGAAACCGTCGTCAGTCCCTCGAGGAATCCTTGCCCCACAAACCTCCGTTGACCGCACGCGCGAAAAAGCCCAGGACCACGTCGGTCCTGGGCTTTCCCGGTCTGGGGTCAGTCGGAAGCGCCCTTGATGGCGTCCTTGACCTTGTCGGCGGCCTGTTTCAGGTTGCTCTTGCCCTGTTCGGCCTTGCCTTCGGCCTGCCACTGCTCGTTGTCGGTCGCGTTGCCGACTGCTTCCTTGGCGCGGCCCTTGAGCTCTTCGGCCTTGTTTTCGGCCTTGTCGTTCATGCGTCGCCTCCCTTCGCACCCCTCGGCTACCCCGTGGGTGCGCGGCGAAACACGAAGATCAGGCAGCGCGCAGCGTCGCCAGCGCCTTGCTCCACGCCTCGACCTGGTCGAGCGTCGTGTTGAGGTAGTCGGTGTGCATGGCGGCCGGCTTGAACTCCGACATGTTCTCGAAGTCGGTGAACAGCGACAGCGCCACCTGGCTGGTGACGTGCGCAACCTGCAGGTTGCTCAGCACGAGGCGCAGCTGCTCCACGGCGCGGACGGCACCGACGGACCCGTAGCCGACGAAGCCGGCGGCCTTGTTGTTCCACTCGGCGCCCAGGAAGTCGATGGCGTTCTTCAGCGGGCCGGGGATGGCGTGGTTGTACTCCGCCGTCACGAAGACGTAGCCGTCGAACTCCGCGATCTTCTCGGCCCAGCGCTTGGTGTGCTCCTGCGCGTACTGGCCCATCGCCGGCGGCAGCGGCTCGTCGAGGTGCGGGAGTTCGAAGTCGAGCAGGTCGAGGAGCTCGTACTCGGCGGTGCCGCGCTGCTTCGCGATGTCGAGGGCCCACTTCGCCACGGCTTCGCCGTTCCGGCCCGGACGGGTGCTGCCGAGGATGATCGCAATCTTGGTCATGTCCGACTTTCCTGGTTCGAGGGGTTTGTCGCCACCGTGTTTCCGCTGCTCGGGGCTTGATCAAGCGGCGTTTGATGACACGTCCGCAATTATGCCCCAGAATGCGGACATGTCAACGAACGAGGTGTGACGGGTCGGTGCCACGGTCGGGTGAATCGGCAGTACCTTGTGTGTGCCCGCGCACACTCGCAGGAGCCAACCGTGACGACTTCTCAGGACAACTTCCCGCTCGTGATCAGGGGCGGACGCGTGCTCGACCCCGAAAGCGGCTTCGACGCCGTGGCCGACGTCGGGATCAGAGCCGGCTCGGTGAGTGTGGTCTCGGCAACACCACTCGACGGCGAGCACGTGATCGACGCGACGGGACTCGTCGTCGCTCCCGGGTTCGTCGACCTCCACAGCCACGGCCAGGCGATCCCCGAGCAACGGCTGCAAGCCCTCGACGGCGTGACCACCGCGCTCGAGCTGGAAGCCGGCGTCACGCCGGTCGCCCTCGCGTACGAGCGGGCCGCGGCGCAGGGCCGCCCGATCAACTACGGCTTCTCGACGTCGTGGGCGCTGTCCCGCATGGCCGTGCTCGCGGGAGCGCCGCTCGACGGCTCCGCCGCGACCGTGCTGGCGCACCTCGGTGTGCCGGCTTGGCGGGCCGAGGCGTCGGCGGCCGAGCGGGCGCAGATCTTCGAGCACCTGTCGGCCGATCTGGCCGCGGGCGCGCTCGGCATCGGCGTGCTCGCCGGGTACGCGCCGCACCTCGGTCCGGCCGAGTTCGTCGCCGTGGCCGAATTGGCCGCGGAAGCGGGGCTGCCGGTGTTCACGCACGCGCGCCCGCTCGTCGAGGCGGATCCGGACGTGCCCGTCGACGGCGCCGAGGAAATCGTGCGCGTCGCCGGCCAAACGGGCGTGCACCTGCACTACTGCCACGTGAACAGCACGTCGGGGCGGCAGGTCGACCGTGTGCTCGGGCTCGTGGAGCGGTGCCGGCTGGAAGGCGCCGAGGTGACGACCGAGGCGTACCCCTACGGCGCCGGTTCGACGGCCATCGGCGCGGCTTTCCTCGCGCCGGAAGTCCTGGCGCGCCAAGGCATCCGGCCCGACTCGCTCGTGCTCGTCGGCACGGGGGAGCGCATCGCGGACGCCGCGCGCCTCGCCGAGGTGCGCGCGAATGACCCCGGTGCGCTGGCCCTGCTGCACTTCCTCGACGAGGACGACCCCGCCGACCTCGCGCACCTCGAAAGCGCCCTGCTCTTCGACAGCGCCGCCGTCGCCAGCGACGCGATGCCGTTGACCTGGACGGGGCCGCAGCCCGATCCGTTCACGTGGCCGCTGCCGCCGGGCGCGCTCGGGCACCCGCGCGGGGCGGGCACGTTCGCGCGCGATCCGCCGCCTGTACCGGGAAACGGGCAAGCTGACGCTCGCCGACGCTGTGGCGCGCTGCTCGCTACTGCCCGCGCAGGTGCTCGACGAGGCCGTGCCTGCGATGCGGCGCAAGGGCCGCCTGCGCGCCGGCAGCGACGCCGACGTGGTGGTCTTCGACCCGGAGCGGATCACGGACCAGGCGTCCTATGTGGACGGGACGCGGCCTTCGGCGGGTATCGTCCACGTGCTGGTGAACGGGTCGCCGGTCGTGCGGGACGGTGAGATCGTGCCGGACGCGCTGCCGGGCAAACCGGTGCGGGGCTGATTACGCGGTCTTGCGGTTGCGCAAGGCCACGGCGGTGCCGACGACGATCGCCGCGAGCACGAGGAACGGGATCGCCGGCCCCGGCCGGTCGAGTGACAGGTTCCCGAAGAAGCCGATCAGCAGCGCGACGGTGAGCGGTGCCCACATGTGATCCGTCCTTTCCCGTGAATGCTTGTTAACGCTAAGTTTCACGGTAGGGCAAAGCGGACACCCCGCGCATGATCAAGTCGCGCAAGGAAAACGTCAATTCCTCGTGAGGGCGGTGTGCCACAGGTCGGGTACCGGTCCTGCGTAGTCGATGCGGTTCGCGCCGACGAACGTCGCGAGCGCGGTGACGGCGTGGCCGACTGCCTTGGCGGCGCTGGCGGGAGCGCCGGGTTCGGCGTAGACGCCTTCGATCTGGAACACGCCCGTGCGCCGATCGAACCGCGGCGCGACGCGGCCGATCAGCCGGTCGCCGTGGAGGATCGGAAGGACGTAGTAGCCGTATTGACGTTTTGCCTTCGGTATGTACATCTCCGTGCGGAAGGTGAAGTCCCACAGGCGTTCCGTGCGGGCGCGGTCGCAGATGAGGTTGTCGAACGGCGACAGCAGAGTGGTGCGCGAGGCCCAGTCGCCCTTCGGTGTGCGGTCGGCGTGGACGTACCAGGGCGTGGGGTCGTCTTCGAGGGTGACCTTCGTGGCGCGCCCGTCGGCGACGAGCTTCGCGAGCGTCGTGGTGAGGCCGGGGTAGCGCTCGCGGACGAAGTGCTGCTCGATGTCCTGCTCGCGGGCGATGCCGAGGGCGCGCAACGCGAGCTCCGCGCTTGTCTCGACCACCTTCCCTTCGGGTAGCGGTGTCCGGTCGAGATCGGCGGGCAGGCAGCGGGAAGCCAAGTCCCACCAGCGTTTTCCGCCGCTGCGCGCCGCGACCATGATCTCGCCGCGGAACCACAGGACGTCCAGCATGCGCTCGACGTTCCGCCCGTTCGTCCAGCCGCCCGACACCCACGGGACGGTCGCCCGGTCCTCGAACCCGCCCGCCGGGAGAGGGCCGGCCTCGCGCAGCCGGTCGAGGATGTGGTGGTGCAGCTCGGCGTTGCCGCTCAGGAATTCGGCGACGCGACGGCCGTACGCGGATTTGCCGCGGGGGTACGCGCGCATCAGCGCTTGGTGCAGCGGGTAGTCCTCGGTGAGCACGATGGAGGCGGCGTGGGCCCAGTACTCGAAGAGGCTGCGGTCCTCCCACAACCGCTTCTCGAGGTCTGCTGGGTCGTAGTTCGCCAGCCGGCTCCGCACCACCAGGTGATGACTGTTGGCGACGACGGTGATCGGGTCCAGCTGGAGGCAGCGGAGGGTGGTGAGTGCTTCGTCCAGGGTTCGCGCCCCGCGCCCGTCGAGGTGCTGACTGCTGATCGCCCAACGGCGGGCTTCCCGGATGCTGACCTTCACGGGAGCCAACCTAGCGCTTCCGGGGGTGCTTCCGTGGCTGGTTCGCCGTGTCTGGCTGGGGTTGTCCACAACTTGGCTGCGGTGTGGACAACTTTGCCGGGGCGGGGGTTTTGTCGGTGCTGGGCGGTAGAATGGGCTGGGGACGCCCCCTGGGAGGGCGGGGTTTTCTGGTCTCGGGCGCGGCTGTGCAACGCGGCTGTGCAACACGGCGGGAAAGTGAGAACCCCGGGCTGGTTAGACCGGCGGCGGCCGTGGAGTGGGCGAGACTTGAAACCTGGGGCTAGCAGTCGTTCCGGTGGGTTCAGTGGTGACAGCCCGATCATTGTTTGCGCCGCGTGCGTTGCTCCGGACATGGAAGAGTGGCGTGATCATTTGCGCCGAACCCGAGTGCGCGCAGGGAATTCTCGTGGTCGAGTCGGGCGAGGGGCCGGAGGTGCGGGTTCTGGTCTCCGGTTGGCGGCCAGGCGCGCGGGTGGGGCCGAAGGCGAACGCGGCGACGCGCGCGGGCGGTGGAGATCACAGGGAAGCGCGGTTGCTGCTCGGGCGGGCGGTTGGGTGTGCATGTGCGGTGTCAGGGGGATGACGGGGGCCGCAGGGTGGTTTCAGCGGCGGTCGGGGCGGCGGCGCGGGGATGCGGAAGAGCGTTAGTGTGGCGGCGTTGTCGCACTTCCACACCTTCCGCACTCTGTACAAAGGACTGTCCACATGCGTCTGTCTACTCGTAACCAGCTCGTCGGCACCGTGTCGGCCGTGAAGCCCGGCGCGGTGATGACCGTGGTGACCGTGCAGCTCGACGGCGGGCAGTCCGTCGTCGCGTCGATCACGAAGGATGCGGCCGAGGAGTTGGAGCTCGAGGTTGGCAAGTCGGTTACCGCGCTGGTGAAGTCGACGGAGGTCATGCTCGGGGTCGAGTGAACCCCGGTGCCGAGGCCCGGGCCCCCGTGAAGGGGGTCCGGGCCTCGTCCCCGGAAGCAGCAGAGCGACCCGGGCCGCACCGGAAGCAACGGCCCGGGTGAGGGCGCTAAAGGCCGCGCAGGAGGCGCAGCGGTGACTCGACGCAGTCGGCGACGAAGCGCAGGAACCCGCCCGCCGTGGCGCCGTCGCAGGCGCGGTGGTCGAACGCCAGCGTGAGCTCGGTGATCTTGCGCGGCACCACCTGGCCGTCGACGATCCACGGCCGGTCGATGATCCGGCCGACGCCCAGGATCGCGACCTCCGGGTGGTTGATGATCGCGGCGGAGCCGTCGACGCCGAACACGCCGTAGTTGTTGATCGTGAACGTGCCGCCGGTGAGTTCGGCCGGCGTCAGCGCACCGGAGCGGGCGCGTTCGGTGCGTTCGGCGAGCGCGCCGGAGAGCTCTTCCAGGGACAGCCCGTGCGCGCCCGGCACGACGGGGACCACGAGTCCGCGATCGGTTTGCGCGGCGAAGCCCAGGTTGACCGCCGTGGGGATCACGAGCTCGTCGCCGTCGAGGTGGGCGTTGAGCTCGGGGAAGCGGCGCAGGCCTTCGAGGGCGAACTTCGACAGCAGGGCGAGCAGGCTGATCTTCGGCGAGGCGGCGTTGAGGGCCGCGCGGGCTTCGAGCAGGGCCGTCGCGTCGACGTCGACCCACACGGTCGCCTCGGGGATCTCCCGGCGCGAGCGCGTGAGCTTGTCGGCGACGGCCTTGCGCACGCTGCGCAACGGGATCCGGCGCTCGTCAGACGGCCGAGCAGCCATGGCCCGTTCGACGTCGGCCCGGCTGATCAGCCCGCCGGTTCCCGAGCCGGTGAGCACGCGGATGTCCACTCCGGACTGCTTCGCCAGCTGCCGCACCAGCGGCGACACCACGCGCACCCGCTCGTCGGCCGGCCGCGGCGAAGGCACGGTGGCCGGCCGGCGGGAACCACGGGCGCGGCGGGTCCGCCGCGCTTGCGCGGTCCCGGTCCCGTACCCGATGAGCACGTTGCCGCTGCCCTCCGAGGCGGCAGGCGACGGCGTCACCACCCCCGGCTCCACGAAGGCCGGCTCCTCCTGAACCGTGATCAGCGGGCTGCCGACGGTCAGCGTGTCGCCGGCCGCGCCGTGCAGCGTCGTGACGCGGCCCGCGTACGGCACCGGCACCTCGACGCTCGCCTTGGCCGTTTCGACCTCCACCACCGTCTGGTCCACGGTCACGGTGTCGCCCACCGCCACGTGCCACGCGACGATCTCGGCCTCCGTCAGGCCCTCGCCCAGGTCGGGCAGCTTGAAGACGGCCATCAGCGCGCTCCGTCCGCGAGCGGCGCCGCGTCGTCCCACTGCAGGCGCTCGATCGCGTCCAGCACGCGGTCGACGTTCGGCAGGTGGTACTTCTCCAGGTTCGGCGCCGGGTAAGGGATGTCGAAGCCGCCGACGCGCAGCACCGGCGCTTCGAGGTAGTGGAAACACGTCTCCGACAGCTGCGCCGCGACCTCGGCTCCGTAGCCGCAGAACCGGCTCGCCTCGTGCACCACGACCGCGCGGCCCGTGCGCCGCACCGACGCCGCGACCGTCTCCAGGTCGAACGGGGCGAGGCTGCGCAGATCGATGACCTCCGCGCGATAGCCCTCTTCCTCCGCGGCCGCGGCCGCTTCGAGCGTGGTGCCGAGCGCACCGCCGTAGGAGATCAGCGTGACGTCGGTGCCCGGTCGGCGCACGACGGCGCGGTCGAGAGCCGTCGCGCGGTGGTCGAGCGCGACGGTTTCCTTCTCCCAATAGCGCCGCTTCGGCTCGAGGAAGAGCACCGGGTCCGGGCTGTCGATCGACTGGCGCAGCAGCGCGTACGCGTCGGCGGGCGTCGCCGGCGTGACGACGCGCAGGCCGGGCGTGTGCGTGTAGTAGACCTCGGACGAGTCGCAGTGGTGCTCGACGCCGCCGATGCCGCCGCCGTAGGGGATCCGGATCACGATGGGCAGCTCGATCGCGCCGCGCGTGCGGTTGCGCAGCTTGGCGAGGTGGCTCGTGATCTGCTCGAACGCCGGGTAGGCGAACGCGTCGAACTGCATCTCGACCACGGGGCGCAGGCCGTTCATCGCCATGCCGATGGCCGTGCCGACGATGCCCGATTCGGCCAGCGGCGTGTCGAACACGCGGGCCTCGCCGAAGCGGGCGGCCAGCCCGTCGGTGACGCGGAAGACGCCGCCAAGCGTGCCGACGTCCTCCCCGAACACGAGCACGCGCTCGTCCTCGGCCAGCGCGTCGGCGAGGGCGCGGTTGAGCGCGCCCGCCATGGTCACGATGTCCGAAGTGGACTCAAGGGTCGCGGTCATTCGTCGTCTCCGGAAGCGATCTCGGCGGTGAGTTCGCCGGCCTGGTGCCGCAACGCGGCGGTCGGCTCGGCGTAGACGTGGCGGAACAGGTCCGCGGGGTCGAGCGCGGTGTCGGTGTTCATGCGCTCGCGCAGCGCGGCGGCCTCGGCCTCGGCGCGCGCGGCGATCTCCTGGCGCGCGGCGTCGTCGAGCAGGCCCCGGTCGGTGAGGTACTGCTCGAGCCGCGCGATCGGGTCGCGGGCGAGCCAGGTCTCGACCTCCGCGCGGTCGCGGTAGCGGGTGGCGTCGTCGGCGTTGGTGTGCGACTCGACGCGGTAGGTGACCGCCTCGATCAGCGTCGGCCCGCCACCGGCGGCGGCGCGTTCGACGGCTCGCTCCACCACGGCGTGCACGGCCGCGGCGTCGTTGCCGTCCACGAGCACCGACGGCATGCCGTAGCCGACCCCCTTGTGCGCCAGCGAAGGCGCCGCGGTCTGCTTCGCGAGCGGGACGCTGATCGCGTATCCGTTGTTCTGCACCAGGAACACGACGGGTGCCTGCCACACCGCGGCGAAGTTCAGCGCCTCGTGCGTGTCGCCTTCACTGGTGGCGCCGTCGCCGAGCAGTACGAGCGCGACGGTGTCCTCGCCCTTGACCTTCGCGGCGTGCCCGAAGCCGACGGCGTGCAGCGTGTTCGTGGCCAGCGGCGTGCACTGCGGCGCGACGTTGGTGCGGTTCGGGTCGTAGCCGCAGTGCCAGTCGCCGCGCAGCAGCGTCAGGACCTCGACCGGGTCGACGCCGCGCGCCACCACGGCCATCGAGTCGCGGTAGGTCGGGAACAGCCAGTCCTGCGGGCGCAGCGCGAGGATCGAGCCGATCTCGCCCGCCTCCTGGCCGCGCGCGGACGGGTAGACGGCGAGGCGGCCCTGCTTGGTGAGTGCGGTGGCCTGGGTGTCGAAGCGGCGGCCCGACACCATCGCGCGGTAGAGGCGCAGGAGGACGTCGTCGGCCGGCAGGGCGAGCTCGGCGTCCGGGACGGGCGAGCCGTCGGCGGCGATGAGGCCCAGTGGCTCGTCGCTCGGGAGGAAGAACGACGCTGCGGTGCGTTCCGTGGTGGTCACCGGCTGCTCCGATCGACGGGGACGGGTAAAGACGTCTAACGCCGATCTTCGCTCTCTGCCGATCAGGTATCCAGGCAACGAGAAGAAGTGTGGAACAATGGTTCTCCTGGCCCGCTTGGGCCGGATGATTGGCTTCGAGAGGTGCGGCGATGTCCGAGCCGGGTGGACGAATGGCGGCGGCGCTCGACGAGGTCGACCTCAAGCTCATCGCCGAGCTGAAGGCCGACGGGCGCGCGTCGATGCGCGCGCTGGCCGAGCGCGTGCACATTTCGCGAGCGGGCTGCTACACCCGGGTGGAGCGGCTGCACCGCGAAGGCGTGATCACGGGCTACGCCGCGGTCACCGATCCGCGCCGGCTGGGGCAGGGGCTCGCGGCGTACGTGTACCTCAAGGTCACGCAGAACACCTGGCGCACGGTGAGCGCCGACCTCAAGAACATCCCCGAGATCGAACACGGCGGGCTCGTCTCGGGGGACAACGACCTCATCCTGTTCGTGCGCACGCGCGACGCCGACAGCCTGCGCGACCTGGTCTTCGAACGGCTGCAGGCGATGCCGGACGTGCTCTCGACGCACACCGTGCTGGTGTTCGACGAGCTGTGATCAGGAAACGAGCGAGTCCAGCAGCTTGAGCCGCTCGGCCGACGCGGAGCCGGGCACCGCGCCGAAGAACAGGATGCGCTGGCCGGCTTCGTCGGGCATGCGCAGGCTCTCCTCGTTGAGGGTGAGCCTGCCGACGAGCGGGTGGTCGAACTCGCGGACCGAGTGGGCGCACTCGGCGACCGGGTGGGCGGCCCAGATCCGGGCGAACTCGGGGCTCTCGATGGACAGCTCGCCGACGAGCTCGGCCATCAGCGGGTCGTCGACCTGCTCGCCCGCCGCCATGCGCAGGTACGCGGCGGAGTTGACTGCCTGGTGCTCCCAGTCGACCACGAGGTCGCGCATGGCGGGGTCGAGGAACATGCGTTTCGTGAGGTTGGGCCGCGCGTCGGGGTCGAGCCCGAACAGCGCGAACCCGAGCCGGTTGCCGCCCAGCAGGTCGGTGCGCCGCCCGACGATCACCGCGGCCTGGTCGACGCTGCTCTCCACGAGCGCCAGCAACGATTCCCGCACCTGCTCCGGCCCCGGCTCGCGCTTGGCGAGCTGCGCGGGCCACGCGAGGCGCAGCAGGTGCATGCGTTCGCTCTCGTCCAGCCGCAGGGCGTTGGCGATCGCTTCGAGCACCGAGTCGGACAGCTGGTGGTTCTCGCCCTGCTCGATGCGCGTGTAGTAGTTCACGCTCATGCCGGCCAGCTGGGCGACCTCTTCGCGCCGCAGCCCGGGGACGCGGCGCGCGGTGCCGTACGTCGGCACGCCCGTCTCCGCCGGGGTCAGTGCCGCGCGGCGCGCGCGCAGGAATTCTCCGAGCTCGGTGTTGCGGTGGTCGCCCATGTCCCCGTCCTCCTTGGCCGGCCCGCCCGCCGCCCTCCCCTGACGTGGGTACCCGGCGGGTGCTGTGACGTGAATGTTCAACTCATCACGGGGCCCGGGTATTTCGGTGGATCAGGCCGGCGCGCGGAAGTGCCCTGCCGGACGAGCGTCCGGCAGGGCACCGAGGAGCAGGGGTCAGCGGTGCCGCAACCCCGACCCCAGCGTGTGCGCGGTGAAGAACGCCCAGATCACGTCCTGGGCCTTGATCGTCTGCGTCGCCGAGCCGGGGCCGCTGTCCACGAGCTCGCCGGGCCAGGTGTGGCCGGCGCCGAGGATGCGGTAGTGGGTCACCGACGCGTTGACGGCGCAGTTCTGCCACGAGAACTGGATGACGTCGGTGCCGATGTCCGTGCTGACCGGGGTCGCATCGCAGTGGTTGTGGTCAGCCCAGTTCTGGGCCCAGTCCATGAGGTTCGGGATCGGCTCGCTGTGGCTGGTGCCTCCCGTGTACTCGATGGTCGGGTCGGCGGTGCCGTGGAAGTCGACGATCGGGGCGGGCACGCTCGACGAGCAGCCGACCGTCGTGCCGGGGTAGAAGGCGCCCGCGATGGTGGCGAAGGCCGCGATGCGCATCGGCAGCTGGCAGGCCAGCAGCGAGACGAAGCCGGCGCCGTTGGACTTGCCGGTGGCGAAGATGCGCAGCGGGTCCACGCACAGCGTGGCCTGCAGGTGGTCGAGCAGGTCGCTCACGAAGCGCACGTCGTCGACGCCCGGGGCGGCGTACGGGGCGCTCTGCCAGGCGCGCTGGTCGTCCTGGCCCTTGGCACCCACCGGGTACACGGCGATCGTGTCGAGGCCGTCGATGCCGGAGAACGCTTCGATGTCGCGGCCGTCGCCCTTGCGGCCGTGGAACGCGAGCACCACGGGCTTCGGCTGGCCCGGCTCGTACGACGCCGGCAGGTGGATCAGGTAGTCGCGGGACAGCCCGCCGGAGGTGATGGTCTGGGTGACCGTCTGCCCCGGTGGCAGCGAGGTCGAGCGCGCGAGACAGCCCGTGGAGGGCATCGGGTGGTTGCGCGCGGACGGTGTGGCGGACGCGGTCTGCGGCACCACCACCGCGGCCGTGAGCGCAAGCGCGGCGACAGCGGCGAGCTTGGCGAATCTCATTCAGAGCACCTCGTCGAGGAAGGACCGGAGCCGGTCACTGCGGGGGTTCTCGAAGAACTCGGTGGGGTGGGCGGCTTCCACGAGCCGCCCCTGGTCGAGGAACACGACCTGCTCGGCGACCTCGCGGGCGAACCGCATCTCGTGCGTCACCACGATCATGGTCATGCCGTGGGAAGCCAGGTCGCGCATCACGGCGAGCACGCCCTTCACGAGCTCGGGGTCGAGTGCGGACGTCGCTTCGTCGAACAACATCACCTCGGGGTTCATCGCCAGCGACCGCGCGATGGCCACGCGCTGCTGCTGACCGCCCGAGAGCTGCGAGGGCCGGCGGTTCTCGTACGCCGCCAGCCCGACCGCGGCGAGGTTCGCCCGCGCGGTCTCCACGGCTTCGTCGCGCGACACCCCGAGCACCTGCTGCGGGGCGAGCGTCACGTTGTCCAGCACGGTGTGGTGCGGGAACAAGTGGAAGTTCTGGAACACCATGCCGACGCGGGTGCGGATGCGGTCGACGTCCGCGCCCTTGTCCGTGATCGCCTCCTCGCCGATGAAGATGCGCCCGGCGGTGGGGATCTCCAGCAGGTTGGTGCAGCGCAGCAGCGTCGACTTGCCGGAACCCGACGGGCCGATGATGCAGGTGGTCGTCCCGCCCGGCGCTTCGAGCACGATGTCGTGGAGCACCGGCGTGTGGCCGTAGCTCTTGTCGACGTGCTCGTAGCGGACGGTCGTTCCGGTGGTGGTCGCGGCGTCGGCCGCCGCGGTGCTCGCCTGCGTCATGCGAGTGCCTCCTCGGTGCGCACGGCCTTGGGCGCGGTGCTCGCGGCGGGCCGGCCCTCGCGCATCCGCTTGTCCCACTTGTTGACCACGTAGGTGAGCGGCACGGTGATCGCGAGGTAGAACAGGCCCGCGGCGACCAGCGGCGAAAGCGACGCGTTGTTGGTGGACGTGTCCTGGGCGATCGCGAACATCTCGCGCTGTCCGGCGGCCAGGCCCAGCAGGTAGACCAGCGCGGTGCTCTTGATGACGAGGATGAACTGGCCGGTGAGCGCCGGCAGCACCCGCCGGAAGCCGATCGGGATCACGATCAGCCGCATCGTCTTCGTGTGCGACAGGCCCAGGCTGCGGGACGCTTCGACGATGCCCTTGTCGACGCTCTGGAAGCCCGAGCGGAAGATCTCCGCCATGTAAGCGCCTTCCATGAGCCCGATCGCCAGCGCCGCGTAGCCGTAGGTCCAGTCACCGAACAGCGTGAGCCCGGCCAGCGGCAGGCCCTGCCCGATGAGGTAGATGCTCAGGATGTGCGGCAGGCCGCGCAGGACGTCGACGTACCAGCGGCACGGCAGGCGCAGCACCCGGAACTTCGACATCAGGCCGCTGGCGAGGAAGATGCCGACCACGAGGCCGATCGCACTGGCGAGCACCGTGAGGAACAGGGTGTTCAGCAGCCCTTCCTTCAGCAGCGTGGGGAGCGTGCTGCCGATGAGGTCGAGGTCGAAGAACGTGTCCCAGATGTGTTTCAGGCCTTCCATGGCACCTGTCCTTTCAGGACCCGTCGGTGGTGACGCCGGGTCGCTGCTGCATGCCGGGGTAGGCGTTCAGCATGTCCTTCGGGATCGCGACGTGCTTGGGGTTCCACTTGTCGAACAGCTTCGTGTAGGTGCCGTCGGCGATCACGGCCTTGAGCGCGTCGTCCAGCGCCTTCTTCAGCTCCGGGCGGTCCTTCGCGACGGGGAACGCGGTCATGCCGCTGGTGATCGGCGGCGAAGCCTGGTAGTCCGGGTGCTTCTCCAGCAGGTCCAAAGTGGTCGCCACGCCGGTGAACAGGCCGTCGACCTGGCCGGCCGTCAGCGCGTTGGAGCTGGCCGCGATGTTCGGGAACTCCTTGACCGTCACGGTCGGCACGCGCTTCTTGACGAGCGGGATCAGCTCACTGCCGCGCGTGATCGCGATCGTCTTGCCGCCGGCGGCGTCCACAGTGGCCAGTGGCGCGGACTTGCGCGAGATCAGCTGCGCCTGCCCGTAGTTCACGGCGGTGGTGAAGTCGGTGACCTCCTGGCGCGGCGGCGTGACGAGCGTGCCGAACGCGGCCGAGTCGTACTTGTGGTTGCGGACGTTGGGCAGCATGCTCGCGAAGTCGGTGGCCGTGTACTCCGCCGTGAGGTTCATCTTCTTCGCCATCGCCTGCGTGAGCTCGATGAGGAAGCCGGCGGGCTTGCCGCCGTCGATGAACGAGGTCGGCTTGTCGTCGGAGCGGAACGCGAGCTGCAGCTTTCCGGCGGCCGCGGTGTGCAGCGGGTTGGCGGCCTGGTCGTCGCCGCCACCGCAAGCGGCCAGCGTGAGGCCGACCGCGATCGCGAGGGTGGCCACTCCGAAACGACGTCGGGTCGGGGCGGTCATGGAGTCTCCTGGGGAAGGGTGGTGCGGGCAGGGGCGGACTGGCGTTCCGGCAGGTCGATGAACTCCTGCAGGAAGCCGCTGATGCGCTCGACGGCGGTTTCCACCAATCGAGCACCGGTTTCGGCGGACGCCTTCGTGCCGTCGCCGAGCGTGCCGGTCTTGCTGAGGTTGTCGTAGGTCTGCGGGAAGTGGATGCCCGGCCGCGAACGGCTGAGCTTGCCCGCCTGGTCGAGGTCGTCGAACGTGGCGCTGCCTCGCGTCAGGCGGTCGGGCAGGACGAGGTCCGGGTCGGCGAACATCGCCTGCGACGTCTCGATTTCGCAGGAGTGGCCCCGGATCCGGCTCTCGGCGAGCTCCGCCGTGAGGTCCGCGACCACGGGCGTGATGCCGCTCCACGCGAGGTGCAGGTCGGGCAGGTCGGTGCGCAGCCGGGTCACGGCGATCTCCACCGTCGCGTTGTTGCCGCCGTGGCCGGTGAGCACGTAGACCTTGCGCCAGCCGTGCCGGTGCAGGCTCGTGACCAGCTCGACGATCACCTGCTGCAGCGTGATCGGCGACAGCGTGAGCGTGCCGGGGAAAGCCATGTGGTGCTCGGAAACGCCCACCGGGATCACCGGCGTGACCACGACCTTCGGCGACAGCCGTTGCGCGACGAGGTCGGCGACGACTTCGGCGCGCGTGGTGTCGGTGCGCTGCGCCAGGCCGTGGCCGTGCTGCTCGGTGGCGCCGAGCGGCACGATCGCCACGGGGGCGTACGGGCGCAGGTCGTCGATCTCCGGCCAAGTCAGGTCGGCGAGGCGGTGCGAACGTGGTGCGATCGTCATCTTGTCTTTCCCGGTCATCCGGCCCGCCCCAGCTGGCGGGCCACGTCGGTGCGGAGCTGTTCGAGGTGAAGGCGCGTGAGCTCCTCGGCCCGCGCCGCGTCGCCGGCGCGCACGGCCTCGTAGATCGCGAGGTGCTCCTCGTAGTCGCGCTTGCGGTCTTCGATGAGGGCGCGCAGGGCTTTCTGCTCCCGGCCCCTCGCGGTGAGCAGAGAATCGACGATCTCGAACAGCACCTGGTTGCCCGAGCCACCCGCGAGTTCGCGGTGGAAGTTCAGATGCGGGCCCGGATCCGCGCGGTCGCGCTTGGCCGTGTCGAGCGCGAGTTCCAGGCGCTGCAGGCTTTCTTCGGTGCGGTTGGCCGCGGAGAGGGCGGCGATGCCGGGCTCGATCGTCAGCCTCGCGGCCACGAGCTGCAGGATCAGCTCGTCCTTCATCGGCGCGGAGTTGGGGTTCGGCATCAGCGTGCGGTGGATGCCTTCGCCCACGTAGATGCCGGAGCCGTGGCGCATGCGCACCGCGTCGGTGGTTTGCAGGCGCCGCAAGGCTTCCCGGATGGTCGGGGTCGTCACGGAGAACCGTTCCGCCAGCACCCGCACGGTCGGCAGGCTGTCGCCGGGCGCCAGGCGCTCCTCGGCGATCAGCTGCAGCAGCCCTTCGACGAGCTGCTCGGACAGCCCGGGCTTGGGGTGCGCTTCGGTCATCGGTGACTCCGTTCTGCGAGTGGATTGACTAAATCACTTACTCAATTTGAAGTCAAGGATGTGATGTTCGCGCAGGTCAGGGTGGTGGTGGAACGTGAAACGGCCTCCGATCCCGGGTGGGGTCGGAGGCCGTGGGGCGGAGGGTGTCAGCCGGCGAGGAGGCGTTCGGAGACCGTCCACAAGCGACGGGCGACGTCGGGGTCGAGCGCTTCGGGGGAGACGCCGGAGGGTTCGGGGCCCGCGTTGCCGGCCGGATCGGCGAGTGGTGCTTCGGCGCAGTTTTCGAAGTAGCGGCCGCTGACGCCGTCGAGCAGCGGGGAAGCGGCGACGAGCACGGAGGTCGCGGCGCCTTGTTCGGCGCTGCGCCAAGGGTAGTTGTCGAAGATCTCCTGGACGGCCGGCGTCATCGCGTTTTCCTGGTGGCGCTGGAGGTTCGTGCGGATGCCGCCCGGCATGACGGCGTTGGCGGTGATGCCGTCGGCAGCCCACCGCTGCGCGGCCTCGACGGCGAAGAGCACGTTCGCGATCTTGGACTGCGCGTACGCGACCCACGGGTCGTACGGACGCCGGTCGAAGTGCAGGTCGGTGAAGTCGAGCGGGGCGGCGAGGTGGCCGTTGGAGCTGACGGAGACGATCCGCGCGGCGCCGGCTCGCGCGAGGGCGCGGCGGAGGCCGGTGGCGAGGGCGAAGTGGCCGAGGTGGTTGGTGGCGAACTGCAGTTCCCAGCCTTCGGGGGTGCGGTGCAGTTCGGGGAGTGCCATGATCCCGGCGTTGTTCACGAGGACGTGCAGCGGGCCGCGCCAGGCTGCCGTGAACGCCTTCACTGAAGCGCGGTCGGCGAGGTCCAGGTGAGCCGCGGTCACGGTGCCGGGCAGGGCGGCGGCGACGCGATCGCCCGCGGCGACGTTGCGCACGGCCAGCGTGACCTCGGCGCCGGCCTGTGCGAGGGCGCGGGCGGTCTCGAGGCCGATCCCGGAGGCGCCACCGGTGACGATCGCGCGGCGGCCGGTGAGATCGACGCCCGCGAGCACGTCGGCCGCGGTCGACTCCCTGGTGAACGGGGTGGTGAGAGGCATGAGTGGTCCGTCCTGCGGCATTCGGAGGTTCCTCCGGTTACTGGGCGACTGTAACCGGAGGACCCTCCGAATGGCAACTCAAGCCGTGCGGACGGGCGGCGTCGAGAGGACCTCGTTGAAGGCTTCCGTGGAGGACGGGTGCGTGTAGACGGCGTCGCGCAGCTCGCTCGCGGTCACGTCGTGGCGCAGGGCCAGCGTGAGCGTGTTGATCAGTTCCTGCGAGTCGACGCTCAGCAGTGCGGCGCCCAGCACGCGGTCGGTTTCGCGGTCGACGACGAACTTCATCAGCCCGCGCGTCTCGCCCACGATCTTCGCCCGCGGCATGCCCGCGATGTCCGCCACCGGCTTCTCGACGACCTTCACCGGCAGCCCGCGGTCGACGGCTTCGCGCTCGGTGAGCCCGACGCGCGAGAGCGCCGGCGTCATGAACACCGTGTACGGCACGAACTTGCGGTCCTTTGTGGACCGGACGCCGGTGCCGAGGAGCTGGTCGGCGACGACGCGGTAGTCGTCCAGCGAGATGTAGGTGAACTGCGGCCCGCCGTTGACGTCGCCGATCGCGAAGATGTGCTGCTGGCTCGTGCGCAGGAACTCGTCGACCTCGACGGCGCCCGACGCGGTGGTGCGCACGCCCGCGCGGTCGAGCCCCAGTCCCTCGGTGGCCGGCCGGCGCCGGGTCGCGGCGAGCACTTCGTCGGCGGCGAGCGTGTGCGTCGTGCCGCCCGCTTCGTAGGTGATCTCGACGCCGTTGTCGATGTCGCGCACCTGCGTGACGTGCGCGCCGAACACGAACTCGACGCCCGCCCCGCGCAAGATGTCCGTCGCGGCCTCGGCGATGTCGTCGTCCTCGCGCGGCATGGCGCGCCGGGCCGAGTCGAGCACCGTCACCGCGCTGCCGAACTGGGCGTAGATCGACGCGAACTCGACACCGACGTAGCCGCCGCCGAGGATCGCGAGGCGCTTCGGCAGGTGGTCCAGGTCGATGAGGTCGGTGCTCGTGAGCAGGTGGTCGCTGTCCGCGAGGCCGGGGATCGGGGCGATCGTCGGCGTGGCCCCGGTGTTGATCACGATCGTGTCGGCGGCGAGGTCCAGCACGTCGTCGCCCGCGGTGACCCGGACCGTCTTCGGGTCGAGGAACTCCGCGCGGCCGGTGATGACCGTGACGGAGTCGATCGTGTCGAGGTTGGCGAAGTTGGCGTCGCGCAGCTTCGTCGTGAGCGCGCGAGTGGCGTCGACGGCCGTGCGGTGCCGTTCGGCCGGCGTACCCAAGCCGGGGTTCTCCGCGTGGTGGACGAGCGCCTTCGTCGGGACGCAACCGATGTTGATGCAGGTGCCGCCGTACATGGCCGCGGACTGCTCGATCATGGCGACCCGCTTGCCGAGCCGCCCCAGCGACGCGGCCAGCGTCTTGCCGCCCTTGCCGAACCCGATGACCAGAAGGTCGAAGTGCATATCCTCCATGTGCCCAGTTTTCGCCGGCCCAGGAGAGACGACAACGCATGAACAGCTCAATTTCCGTCGGAATCGGCTCATGGACGGCGTGAGCCGGCTCGTCCGGCTGGCGCAGCTCGAAGGCGGTGTCGACGTGCGCTGCCTGCTGGCCGGGCGGTTCACGCTCGACAACCCGGTGGCCGGGCCGGGGGAGGTGCCGTTCCACCTGGTGCTGCAAGGCCGGTGCGCGGTGACGTCCGGGGCGTCGGCCGTCGAGCTGGGCCCCGGCGACCTCTTGCTGCTCTCGCACGGAGACGCCCACCACGTGTCGGTGACGTCCGGCCGTCGGCGCCGGTTCGCCGAATCGCCCGGGACGGCGTTCCCGACGCGGCGGACGGTCGGCGCTGAACCCGAGCTCGACCTGTTCTGCGGGCACTACCGCTTCGAACCCGGTGCCGGGGCGCTGCTGTTCCGGCTGTTGCCGCCGCTGGTGCACGTGTCGCTGGATCCCGCCGCACTGACGCTCGCGGAGGTCCTGCGCGGCGAGGCCCGCTTCGACGGACCGGGCACGGGCGCCGTCGTGGCTTCGCTGTGCGATGCGTTGCTGGCCATGGCTTTGCGCCGGCGGCCCGCGACGCAGCTCGATTCGCCCGCGTTGTGGACGGCCGTCGGCGACGACGCGCTGGGCCGCGCGATCGCGGGCGTCATCGACCGCCCGGCCGAGGCGTGGACGATCGAGCGACTGGCCGCCGCGGCCTCGATGTCGCGTGCCACCTTCGTGCGGCACTTCACCGCTCGCACCGGAACGACGGTCGCGACCCTCGTGACGACGATCCGGATGATGGTCGCGGCCGACCTGCTCTCGCGGGGGGACCGTTCGGTGGCGCGGGTCGCCGACGACGTGGGGTACCGCTCAGAGTCGGCGTTCGGCCAGGCGTTCCGCGCGGCGCTCGGCACGTCGCCCGCGCGGTTTCGCCGGGAGGCCGCGGCGGGGCGGTGATCGCTCAGTCGGGTGCGGCGGGCGGGTGGTCCACCCGGCGCAGCACTCGGGAAGCGAGCCGACCATGCTGCGCATCACGGCGCTGGGCTGGACTGTCCATATTGGAGACGGCGACGCGCTCTTCGCCGCGTCTGGGCGGGGCGCGACCTCGGCCTGCCGGACGCCGACGTGCAGCCCTTCGTCACCACCCTCGGCGAGGTGGTGAAAACGGTGCAGTTCTCGCACTCCCGCGGCTCCGGCGCCGGCCGGGGCAGCGAACAGATCTGGTCGGTCCCGGTGACCCGCAACGGCTTCACCTACGTCGCCGGCCCTTGCGGCCGCTGGAACAACACCGCGGGCCACTGCCTAGCCGAGACGTTCGGGGTCGCACTGGCGGACGTGCGGGGGTTGCGGATCCGGCCGGCCGCGCACCTGCACTTGGGCTGACTGTCCGCGGCCGATGTCAGGCACCGTCGCGAACGCGCGAGGTTCTCGTGCGCCGAGGTCAGCAGCACGGTCGGTACGGCTGGGTGACCCCGCAGTTGCGCGCCGGCGTTGCTGCGCCTCGGAAACCATCGCGCAGTCGGCCCCAGGGTCGTCACGCGGTGCGAACTCGCCGGGTGCGGCGCGTGAAGTCCGGCTCGGTTCCCGCCACGGCCGGTGTGGCCGTGGTCAGCCGCGGGGCTTGACCAGGTACACCGCGTGCCGGATGTGGGCGTCGGCCGGGCCGGATTGGTCGGTGAGGCGGTAGCCGGCGCGTTCGTACAGGGCGATGTTGCGCTTGCTCGCCGCGCCGGTGAAGAGTTCGGTGGTGCGCGCGGTGGCCGGAGCGTGGCTCTCGGCGTGGGCCAGCAGGAACCGCCCGAGGCCGCGGCCGGTGAGGTCAGGGGCGACCATCAGGCGGCCGATCTCCCAGGCCGTGCCTTCGAGGCGCGCGCGGACGGCACCGACCAGCCGCGGGCCCTGGCGCACGACCCAGACGCGCCACGTGCCGATCCACTCGCGGACCTCGTCGAGGGTCTCGTGCAGCGCCGGGATCTCGAGGGTGGTGTTGAGGATCGCCTCCTGGACCCAGCAGCAGCGCTGCAGCACGAGCAGTTCGGGCGCGTCGACGGCGGTCGCTTCGAGGAGGCGGGTGCCGGGCACTTCGGGGATGTCCACCTCGGCTGTCTAGCGACCGGCGGCCCGTTCGGCAATCGAGTTCAGGGGCGCGCGATCATCGTGAACTCCGTGCCGAACGGGTCCGTGACGGTGGCCATACAGCCGTAGGGGGTGTCGTCGACCGCGGGTAACCGTGCCGCCCGCGGTGGCGAATTTCTCCGCCGACGCCTGGGTGTCGGCGACTTCGAACGTGGTGGCCCAGGCGGAGGCCGGCGCCGAAGCGACGCCGAAGATGCCGCCGATCTCGTGGCCGTCGGGGCGGCGGAGGAAGGTGAAGTCGGCGCCGGGGAGGTCGGGGTTGGCGTCGAGGGTGAAGCCGAAAACGCTCCGGTAGAACTCGCGGGCCAGTGGCGCCTCGGTGGTGACGAGGTCGTTGCGCACGAGGGTGCCGGGCTCGTTGACGAGCCGCGCGCCCGGGAACGCGCGGCCCTGCCAGAGGCCGAAGCGCGCGCCGGTCGGGTCGGCCAGCACTGCGGCGCGCCCGCGGCCGTCGACGTCGTGGGGTTCCGCCAGCACCGTGCCGCCGGCCGCGGTGACGGCCGCGGTGGTCGCGGCGCAGTCGTCGGTGGCGAGGTGGACCGTCCAGCCGCGGCCCTCGCCGCGGTACAGGCCCGCGACGGGCAGGCCGCGCAGGAGGCAGTCGCCGCCGTCGAAGGTCCAGCCGAAGACGGCGCCGTAGAAAGCCTGCGCGCGGGCGAGGTCGGGCACGGCCAGGTCGAGCCAGGTGGGCGTGCCGAGGGGCTGGTTGGTGTCGACGGTGCTCATCACGGTCCTTTCGCTGCGTGTACCCGGACGCTAACCGGCACACCGGCCGGTTCTTGACCTGAATGTCCGGCTACCCTGGCTCGCGTGACGGGTGAACTGGTACGGACCGAAACGGGCGCCGACCTGGTGCTGCGCCGCGTGTTCGCGGCGCCGACCGGCGCCGTGTGGGCCGACGTCACGGACCCCGCCCGCACGGCGTTGTGGTTCGGGACGTGGGAGGGCGACGCCGCCCCCGGGCGCACGATCTGCGTGCAGATGGCCTTCGAAGAGGGCGAGCCGTGGACCGACATGCGCGTGGACGCGTGTGACGAGCCCCGGCGCCTGGCCCTGACCGGGATGCTCGACGCGGGCGGCTGGCCGCTGGAGCTCCTGCTGTCCGAAGTGGACGGTGGCACCGAGCTGCGGCTCGTGCACCACCTCACGGACACCGGCGGCATCGGCGAGATCGGGCCCGGCTGGGAGTACTACCTCGACCTGCTGGTGGCCGCGCGCGACGGTTCGCCGCGCCCGTCGTTCGACGACTACGACCCGGCTCGGAAGGCGCCGTACGAGGCGCTGCGCTGATCAGGATGTGGGACCGCTGGCCGCGCGTCGCCGCGGCGACGCATTCTGGGGTGTCGTTCGCTTCTACGAAAGGGCAGGCTGGATGAGCCCGCTGGACAACCCGGTGCTGTCGTCGTTGTCGGGGCCGCACGCGCACTTCGCCGAGCAGAAGGGCCAGGTCCTGCGCTACCCGGCGGACGTCGCGCCGTTCCTGGCACTGCCCGATGAGCCGGACGAGCACGTGTGGCGCGACATCGCCGACCTCGCGGGCCCAGGCGCCACGGTCGTCATCGCCGGCGACGCGCTCACGCCGCCGCCGGGCTGGACCGTGCACGGCGACATCCCGGGGGTGCAGCTCGAAGGCACGAACCTCAGCGTGGCGCCGGAGCCCGAGGCCGTCCGCCTCACGGAGGCCGACGTGCCCGAGATGCTGGACCTCGTCGAGCGCACGCGGCCCGGCCCGTTCCTGACGCGCACCATCGCGCTGGGCACCTACCTCGGCATCCGCCGCGACGGCGCGCTCATCGCCATGGCCGGCGAACGCTTCCACCCGCCGGGCTGGACGGAGATCAGCGCCGTGTGCACCGACCCGGCCTTCCGCGGCCAGGGCCTCGCCGCGCGGCTGGTGCGCGCCGTCGGCGTGGGGATCCGCGACCGAGGCGAGCTGCCGTTCCTGCACGCCGCCGCGTCGAACGTCAACGCGATCCGGCTCTACGAGGCACTGGGGTTCCGGCTGAACCGGGAGATCGTGTTCACCGCCGTCGAGGTGCCGCAGGACTAGGCCGTGTCCTGCGCGATGCCACGATCGAGTATCCGGCTCCACGTGCCATCCTTGGTCCACGGCCGCAGCCCCTCGTGCGCGGTCCTCCACGGTCCGTAACGCTCGGGCAGGTCGCGCCACGGGGCGCCGGTACGCAGTTCCACAGGATCACGTTGATGACGTGGCGGTGATCCCGCCACCGCTGGCGACCGCCCTGCTGCGGCGGCAGCAACGGCTCGATCACCGGGGAAAGACTCGCGCGGTCCCGCGCAGTACCGAGCAGTTCTGTGACCTGGCCACCCGCTACGCACAACGCGCCGCCTATTAGCAGGCCGAACTCACCATCGCTGCGATCATCCTCTGGCTCCGATGACGCAGGACAGCACCTAGCCGCGCAAGTGGCGGAAATCCGGTGGAACACGGCGATCCAGCCGGTTCCGGGCGGCGAAACGCGGGGGCTAGCGTCGACGTCGTGAGCAAAGTATTTCTGTCGATCCACGTGCTGGCGGCGATCCTGGCCGTCGGGCCCGTGGCGGTGGCCGCGAGCATGTTCCCCGCTGCGCTGAAGCGGGGTGATCGCGGCACGTTGGCGTTGTTGCACCGGATCTGCCGGGTTTACGCGTGGGTGTCGATCGCCGTGCCGGTGTTCGGGTTCGCCGTGGCCGGGACGATGAAGGTGACCGGCCAGACCTGGGTGCTGGTGTCGATCGGGCTGACCGCGGTCGCCGCCGTCGTGCTGGTGGCGTTCGTGCTGCCGGGACAACGCGCGGCGCTGGCGGAACCGGCGGCCGACGGCGGCGCGGCCACCGCGGTCACGCAGGTCGACACCCGCCTCGCCGGGCGGCTGGCCATGACGACGGGGATCTTCAACCTGCTGTGGGTCGTGGTCACCGTGATCATGATCGTGCGGCCGGGCTCGTCTACCGGGGTGTGACGGCGCCCGCCAGCACCGCGGCGAACTCCGCGGCGTGCACGAGCGGGCCGACGTGCGACGCGGCGAGCGAGCGGACGTCGAAGGGGTTGCCGGGCGTGAGGGCGTCGGCCTCTTTGATGAACGCGTCCTGCAGCGCGAGCGGCATGCTCTCGTCCTGCGTGAAGCGGAGGTAGGTGTGCGGTACGCGGCCCCAGGTCGCCGGGTCAGTGCGGTCGCCGCCGCCGTCCAGGGTCTCGTCCGGGTCCAGGCCCGCGAGGAAGGACAGCAGTTCGGCGTCGGTGCCGTCGGCGAACATGGCGCGCTTCAGCGCGGCGAAGTGCTGTGGATCGCTGCTGCGCCAGTTCATGCGCAGGACACCGAGCTGCTGCGGATCGCCGATCCGGATGGCCGCCGCTTCCGCCAGCGCGGCCGGGAAGTACGCGGGGTTCCGGAGGTAGTCGGCGGGAGTGCCGGTGACGCAGCACCAGGCCGACGCGTACACCGTCCGCTCCAGCAGATCCGGCACCGCGTTCGCGACGCTCGTCACCGTCATGCCGCCGCGGCTGTGCCCGACGAGGACCACCGGGCCGTGCTCGCGCGCCCGGCGCACGACGTCCGTCACCGTGGCCACCGCGTCGGCGTGCGTCACTGCGGCCAGGGGTGACGGCTCCGTCGCGAAGGTGTTGAGGTCCTGCGCCTGGTACGCCATCGAAAAGCCCGCTTCGCCGTGGCCGGGCAGGTCCACCGCGAGCGAACGGTGGCCGAGCAGGGCCAGTTCGCGCTGCAGCACGGAGAAGCAGCGGCTGGTGGCGTTGGACCCGGGCACGAGCACGAACGTCGGTGACATGGCGGCGATTCTGCCCGAATCGGGCGGGCCGCGGCGGCGATTTTCCGGGGCTCAGGCGGCGGCGATGCTCGCGCCGCCGTCGACGCGCAGGACCTGGCCGGTGATGAACCCCGCGTCCTCCGACAGCAGGAAACAGATGGCGTGCGCGATCTCCGCCGGGCGGCCGAGACGGCCGACGGGCAGCTTGGCGAGGAACCACGCCTCGCGCTCGGAGCCGGCCGGGGTGCCCTTGCGGAAGAGCTCCGTTTCCGTCGGGCCGGGGGCAACCGCGTTGACGGTGATGCCCTGCGCGCCGAGCTCGGCCGCCCAAATGCCGGTGGCGGCTTCGAGTGCGGCTTTGGACCCGCCGTACGAGGTGCGGTGCGGGGTGCCCAGTGTGACCAGGGTCGTGACGTTGACGATCCGGCCGCGCCCGGCGGCGAGCATGCCGGGCAGCACGGCCTGCGTCACCTGCACCGCGGTGCGGAAGTTGAGGTCGTAGGTCCGCGCGACCTCGTCGAGGTCGACGGAGCCGAGCGGGGCCAGCTTGGCGGTGCCGACGTTGTTCACCAGCCCGTCGACGGCGCCGGCCGCGACGATCTCGTCGAGGGCCGCGGCGGTCGCGTCGGCGTCGGCGAGGTCGGCGACGTGGAAGTCGCCGGGGAAGCCGGGTGGCGCGGTGCGCGCCAGGCCGATCGGGTGGTGGCCCTCGGCGGCCAGCCGGTCGGCGACGGTCCGGCCGATGCCCTTGGACGCTCCGGTGATCAGCACTCGCATGGTCAGGTGACTCCTCTCGATCTGCCCATGACGCTAATGTTGTGGCTGAGCCGCCGGAAATGTCGCCGACGTTATGCCGACATGGCGCGGCGATCATGGCCGGAGGTCCGATGACGACGATGCAGCAGCTCAAGGTGCTCCTGGCCGTGGCCGAGCACGGCGGGTTCACGGCCGCGGGTGAGCGCCTGGGCATGGCGCAGCCGGCCGTCAGCCGCTCGATCGCCACGCTCGAGAGCGAACTCGGGGCACCGCTGCTGCTGCGCCAGCGCACGGGCGTCGTGCTGACGGAAGCCGGCGAGCGCGCGGTGCGGCGGGCGCGCGAAGCCGTGCGGCAAGTCGACTTGTTGCGCGCCGAGGTCGCCGAGGTGGCCGGGCAGATCACCGGCACCCTGCGGCTCGCGAGCGTGCCCACCGCCATGGGCACCCGGCTCCCGGCGCAGCTCCGCCTGTTCACCGAACGCCACCCGCTCGTCGCGGTGCGGTCGTTCGAGGGCAGCGACGAGGAACTGCGCGACTGGCTCGACCAGGGTGTCGCCGACGTCGCCGTGGTCACGCTGCCGGCGCCCGGACTGCGGACCGTGCTGCTCGACCGCCACGAGATGCTCGCCGTGCTGCCCGTGGCGCACCCGCTGGCGGCTTGCGAGTCGGTGACGTACGCGCAGCTCGCCGACGAGTCGTTCGTGCGTCCGACCGGCGGGTGCGCGCAGGTGTTCACGGCCGCCGCGCGCGACGCGGGGGTGCGCCTGGAGGCGGCGTTCGAGGCCCGCGAGATGTCCGCCGTGCTGGAGATGGTGCGGGCCGGGCTGGGCGTGAGCATCTTGCCGGCGGTGGGGGTGCCGCGGGTCGACGGAGTGGTGGCGCGGCCGCTGCTGCCGCGCACGATCCGCGAGGTCGCGCTGGCCGTGAGCGCGAGCGCGTCGCCCGCCGCGCGGGCCTTCCTGGCGCAGCTCGAAGCCGCCTGAAGTCCACTGTGGAGGGTCGACTTTAGGGGCGGTTTAGGGGTCGTTCCGCTGCCCCGGTCCGGGCTAGCTTGGTTCGTCGAGACCGGGCCGCCCGTGGTTTCCCGGTGTGACAGACGGAAAGGCGGTGGGACGACATGGTCGCCCACGCGGAAGAAGCCGAGGACGCCTGGTTCCGGCGGTTCCACGCGGCTGACGAGGCCGGGGCGCGCCTGGTGTGCCTGCCGCACGCCGGGGGCTCCGCCAGCTTCTACTTCCCGGTGTCGCGAGCGCTCGCGCCGGACATCGAGGTGCTCGCCGTCCAGTACCCCGGGCGGCAGGACCGGCGCCACGAACCGTTCCTGACCAGCATCGACGCACTCGCCGAGCGGATCGCCGCCCTGCTGGGCGACAAGACCGACCGCCCGCTGGCGCTGTTCGGCCACAGCATGGGCGCGATGATCGCCTACGAGGTCGCCCGGCGGCTCGAAGACCGGGGCTCGCCCGTGTCGGCGCTGTTCGTCTCCGGCCGCCGCGCGCCGTCCCGCCGCCGTGCCGAGAGCGTCCACACCCGTACCGACGAGGGCGTGATCGCGGAGCTGCGCCGCCTCAGTGGCACGGAACTGGATCTGCTGGGCGACGAAGACGTCGTGCGCATGATCCTTCCCGTGGTGCGCAACGACTACCGCGCCGTCGAGACCTACCGGTACGAGCCCGGGCCACCGCTGACGACGCCGGTGGTCGCGTTCACCGGCACCGACGACCCGGTCGCTTCGGTCGACGAGGTGCGCTCGTGGGCCGACTACACCTCGGCCGGCTTCGAACTGGTGACGTTGAGCGGCGGGCACTTCTTCCTGACCCGCCACCAGGACGTCGTTCTGCGGTATCTGGCTGATCGGCTCGGCGACAAGGGGCGTGTCCATGTCTGAAGCACTGGCGGTAGAAGGATCCTTCGGCAACCGGCTCGTGGAGCTGCGCGAGATCAAGGACGCGGCTCGCCGCGGCCCCGACGACGCGGCGACCACCCGCCAGCACGAACGCGGCAAGCTGACCGCCCACGAGCGCATCGAGCTGCTGCTCGACCCCGGCAGCTTCACCGAGATCGAGGCGCTGCGCCGCCACCGGGCGACGAGTTTCGGCCTGGAGCACCGCCGGCCCTACTCCGACGGCGTGGTGTGCGGCTGGGGGACCGTGCACGGGCGCACGGTTTTCGTGTACGCACACGACTTCCGCATTTTCGGCGGCGCGCTCGGGGAGGCGCACGCGCAGAAGATCCACAAGGTCATGGACCTCGCCGCGGCCGCCGGCGCGCCGCTCGTGTCGCTCAACGACGGTGCGGGCGCGCGGATCCAGGAGGGCGTGACCGCGCTCGCCGGGTACGGCGGGATCTTCCAGCGCAACACGCGTTGTTCCGGCGTGATCCCGCAGATCTCGGTGATGCTCGGGCCGTGCGCGGGCGGCGCGGCGTACTCGCCGGCGTTGACGGACTTCGTGTTCATGGTGCGCGAGACGTCGCAGATGTTCATCACCGGTCCCGACGTGGTGCAGGCCGTGACGGGCGAGGAGATCACGCAGAACGGCCTCGGCGGCGCCGACGTGCACGCCGGGACCTCGGGCGTGGCCGCGTTCGTGTACGACGACGAGCCGACGTGCCTCGAGGACGTGCGGTACCTGCTTTCGCTGTTGCCCGCCAACAACAACGAGGCGCCGCCGGTCGAGCCGTCCGGCGACCCGGTCGACCGGCGGACGGACCGGCTGCTCGAGCTCGTGCCGACCGACTCGGCCCGCGCGTACGACATGTGCGGCGTGATCGAGGAGATCGTGGACGACGGTGAGTTCCTCCAGGTGCACGCGGGCTGGGCGACGAACTTGGTGTGCGCGTTCGCCCGGCTCGACGGCCACGTGGTCGGCATCGTCGCGAACCAGCCGGCGACGCTCGCGGGCGTGCTCGACATCGAGGCCAGCGAGAAGGCGGCGCGGTTCGTGCAGGCGTGCGACGCCTTCAACATCCCGCTGGTGACCCTGGTGGACGTGCCCGGCTTCCTGCCCGGCGTCGACCAGGAGCACGGCGGCATCATCCGGCACGGCGCGAAGCTGCTGTACGCGTACTGCAACGCCACCGTGCCGCGGGTGCAGCTCATCCTGCGCAAGGCCTACGGCGGCGCGTACATCGTGATGGACTCGCGCTCGATCGGCACGGACGTGTCGCTCGCGTGGCCGACCAACGAGATCGCGGTGATGGGCGCGGAGGGCGCCGCGAACGTGATCTTCCGCCGCGAGATCAAGGCCGCTGACGACCCGGAAACCGTGCGGCGGCAGAAGATCAAGGAGTACCGCACCGAGCTGATGCATCCGTACTACGCGGCCGAACGCGGGCTCGTCGACGACGTCATCGAGCCCGGCCGCACGCGTGAGCTGCTGATCCGGTCGCTGGCCATGTTGCGCACGAAGCACGCCGACATCCCGGCGCGCAAGCACGGAAACCCGCCGGTGTGATGGGGGAGCCGGTGGTGAGGGTGGTGCGGGGCAACCCGTCGGACGAAGAGCTGGCGGCGTTGGTGGCCGTGCTGTCCGCTGTCGCCGCGTCACGGGAAGCGGGGCCCGAGGTCGAGCTGCCGCGGCCACGGCGGCCGGTGCGGTACGTGCCGGCGACGAGCTGGCGGCTGGCCCGCTGAGCTGCGGGAACGGGTGGGACCGGCCCACCCGTTCCCCGTCGGCTCAGGCGGAGGCCAGTTCCTGGGCCCACTCCGCGATGGTCGTGGTGCGGCCGCGGCGGGCGAAGACGTCCGTGATCAGCGTTTCGTGCAGGGCGGGGCTGGGGTCGACGCAGGCGTCGGCGAGGACGGTGACGTCGTAGTCGAGGTCGGCGGCCTGCAGGGTCGTGGACAGGACCACGCCGCTCGTGGCGATGCCGGCGAGGACGAGCTTCGTGATGTCCTGCGCGGCCAGGATCTGCTGGAGGTTGTTGCCGGCGAAGGCGCTCACGCGGTTCTTGTACACGACGATCTCGCCGTCGGCGGGGGCGACGTCGGGGTGGATGGCGCCGGCGGGGTCGTCCTCGGTGAAGACGCCGGCGGGCAGCGAGCCGAAGATCTTGTTGCGGGAGTGGGCGTCGACGTGGTCTCGCCGCAGCTGCACGGCGACGTGGATGACGGGCACGCCCGTGGCGCGCGCGATCTCGAGCGTCTCCACGGCGCGGGCCAGGTAGTCCTCGGCGACGCGGGACAGTGTGCTGACCTGGAGGTCCATCAGGAGCAAAGCGGTGCGGGACAAGGTGGTGCCTTTCGTTAGTCGGCTTCGCGGGTGCGAAGGCGGCCGAGGGTGCGGTCGAAGGCGGTGAGGGCGAGGAACAGGACGCCGGCGCCGAGCATGAGCCACGCCAGCACGTGCATCCCGCCGGTGTCGGCGCGCTGGCCGAACGACGCGGCGGTGGTGGCCGACGCGATCATCGAGCCGAGGTAGCCGAACGTGCGCAGCAGGCCGGCCGAAGACCCGATGTGCTCGGGGTTCGCCTGGTGGTACAGGGAGTTCTGGAGGGCGAGGCTGTTCGTCCCCTGCGGAACGCCGAAGATCAGGGCGAGCAGGATGAGTGTCCACAGCGGACTTTCGCCGGTGAGCGTGAGCATCAGCCCGCACGCCACGATCTGCCCGACCGCGCCCAGCAGGAGCTTGCCGCGCACGCCGTCGCGCCGCCCGGTGAGGATCGACACGCCGATCGACACCGCGAACATCGGGATCTGCACGAGCCCGGCGACGAACGGCGACAGGCCGTAGCCCTCCTCGGTCCACTGGGTGAAGCCGTAGAGGAACGCGTACGACACCGTGTACGCGACGACGGCGCGGGCGTACGTGGTCACCAACGGGCGGTTGCCGCCCAGTACGCGCAGATCGATGAACGGTGTGGCGGCCTTGAGTTCCCGCACGGCGAACGCGGTGCCGGCCGCGATGGCGATCGCCAGCAGGTACCACGTCGACAGGTGCAGGTTCATCAGGAACAGCAGCAGGGCGAGCAGCATCGCGGCGAACAGCGCCATGCCGGGCAGGTCGAGCTGCTGCGCGATCCGGCTCGCCGGTTTGGTGTTCGATTCCGATTTGGGCAGCCACAGGCCGAGGAGCACGGCGGCGAGGGCGAGGGGCACGTTGATCGCGAACGTGGCGCGCCACCCGCCGACGCCGATCAGCACGCCGCCGAGCAGCGGGCCGATCACCGCGATGGTCTGGCTGGTCACCGCGAGCGCCGTCAGCACGCCCGCCGGACTGTCGCGCCCGGTGCGGCGCGCTTCGCTGCGCAGCAACGCCATCGCCGCCGGGTAACCCGCGCACGTGCCGAACCCGAGCACCACCCGCGCGACGATCAGCACCGCCAGGTTGGGTGCCATCGTGCCGAGCACGCCGGCCACGCCGACGAGGCTGGTGGCGGCCAGGAACAGCCGCCGCGGGCCGAACAGGTCGATCAGCCGCCCGACCACGGGCTGCCCGAGCGCCGTCGCCAGGTACAGCGACGACACCAGCCACGCGGTTTCCGCCGGCGGCGCCCCGAGCGCCTGCCCGATCGGGATGAGCGCGACGGCGACGATCGTGGAGTTGACCGGGTTCAGGATCGCCCCGAGCATCATGGCCGGCAGCAGCCGCCGGTCGAAGCCGGGCTTCGTGGTTTCGGTTCGGGTTGGCGTGGTGACCTCCTGGTGCGGCGCGGTGGCGCCGGTGTCGGGGGTGGGGTCAGTCAACGGTGAGCCTCTGCAGGACGGCCATGGCCTCGAGCACGAGCTGCCGTTCGTGTTCGGTGCAACGGTCCTGCAGGCGCGACGTCAGCCATTCGCCGCGGAGCTGCCGGCCCTCGTCCACGCGCCGGCGCCCCTCGGGCGTGACGCTCAGCCGCACCCGCCGGCCGTCGGCCGGATCCGGCGCCCGCGTGACCAGCCCGAGCTCGGCGAGCGACGCGATCGTCGACGTCATCGACTGGTGCCGGACCCCCTCCGCCGCCGCGAGCTCACTCGCGGTCGCCCCCGGCGAATCCGACAACCGCGTCAGGACGGACGCCTGCCCCAGCGTGATGTCCGCCGCCTCGGCGGCCCTCAGAATCCGCCTCCGCAGGCGGCTGATGGTGGTCCGGACCTCCTGCGCCGCCTGCGCGGCGGAGGGCGCCAAGTTCGGGGTCTCGTTCACTCTGACGACGGTAAACTACGCAGCTAAGACTGTACAGTTTGGGTTGCGTATATCACCCGCTGGAGGTGGTGAAGGGCTGACCGGTGCGGCCACTCGCGGATGAGGTGGATGGTGGCGGCGCTGCCTTGGGAGTTGTCCCTCGGTGTGGCGCACGCGGGCTTCGTTCGACGCGGGCCGACCGGCATGAGCGCGCGTGGCAGCTCGATCGCGGGGACCTTCGACAGGGCGGCGGGTGCGGGCGGTGCTGCGGCGAATGTTTGTTCGGGCCGGGCGGCCTGGCGGACGAGGCATCCGGGCATGCCTGGCGGCGGGAATCCGCGGACCGGCGCCGCGGCGTGTTCGGCTCGGCAGCGTTGCGGACGTGAACGACGACCGGGCCGATGGCCGAAAACGTTGCGGCGGCGAGGAGTGCGGTCGGCGTTGGTGTGCTTGGTGATTGATCGGGCGGAGCCGGTTGAGGCGAATGTCAGGCGGGTTCGGCTGTCGGGGGTGGGGGTCGTACAGTCCGCGTTGTAGTGGGGGGCGGGTCGACGCCAGGTGTGCGAGAGGTGGGATCCGCGGTTGGCGCGTCAGGAGGTGAAGCTGCCGGCGGCGACGAGGAGGGCTTCGCGGATGGTGGAGTCGTAGTCGGCCGCGTCTGGGTTGTCGTGGGAGGCGTAGTGCTCGACGGCGACGCGGAGGGCGACGTTGAGCATCGCGGCCTGCACGGTGGTGACCAGGTCGGGTTCGGGTAGGCCGGCGCGGTGGGCGAGGGCCTCCGCGAAGACCGGCTCGGCGGCGCGGTGGGCTTCGAGCCACACGGCGCGCAGACCCGGTTCGGTGCGGGTCAGGCGGACGAGGCGGAGCATCGTGCGGGCGTCGTCGGCGGTGTCGGTGAGGGGTGGGCGCGCGGTGGCCAGCAGGTCGGCCAGGTCCTGGTCGTTGCGCCACGACCGCAGCTGCCGCGCGGTGGTCTCGATCCCGCCGGTCAGCAGCGGCATGATGCAGCTCTCCTTGGTCGGGAAGTACCGCCACAGCGTGCGCGGCGAGATCCCGGCCGCCTCGGCGATGTCTTCGCCGGACGTCCCGGCCACGCCCCGCGCGAGGAAGAGCCGCACGGCCGCGCGGGCGACCTCCAGCCGCGTTTCCGCCTTCCGTCGCTCCGTCAGCGGCGGCCGGCCCATGCGCGACGGCGTCTTCTGATCGTGGGGCATGTGTCCTCCTCGCCGGGTCTGACCAGTCTACTTAATGACGCTCGCTGACTAGATGGCGCAGACTGCCAAAAAGTCGTACCCTTCAGGTCATGGCACACACCGACGGCTTGGCCGGCAGCAGCGTGATCGTCACCGGCGCGGGTTCGGGTATCGGGCGCGCCGCCGCGCTGCAGTTCGCCGTCGCGGGCTCGAAGGTCGTAGTGGCCGACGTCAACGGGGACGCGGCCAACGCGGTCGTCAAGGAGCTCGCCGCGAAGGGCTGCGCCGCCGTCGCCGTGGTCGGTGACCTGAGCGACCCGGCCGTGGCCGACGAGGTGGTCGCGACCGCGGTGAACACCTTCGGCGGCGTGGACGTGCTGGTGAACAACGCCGGCATCATGGACTCGATGTCCGCGGCGGCCGACGTCAGCGACGTCGAGTGGACCCGTGTGCTCGCAGTCAACCTCACCGCGCCTTTCCTGCTCACCCGTGCCGCCCTGCCGCACATGCTCGCCCGCGGCAAGGGCGCGATCGTCAACACCGCTTCGCAGGCGTCGTTGCGCGGCAGCGCCGCCGGAGCCGCGTACACGTCGGCGAAGCACGGCGTGGTCGGACTGACCCGCTCGCTCGCGGTGATGTACCGCGACTCCGGCATTCGCGCCAACGCCATCGCGCCCGGCGGTACCAAGACCGGTATCACCGTCGACGCCGACCCCGCGGGCCACGGGCCACAGGTCCTGGCGCGGTACCTGCCCAACCTGGGCCGCGTCGCCGAAGCGGACGAACAGGCCGCGGCCATCGTTTTCCTCGCCTCCGACGACGCGGCCAACATCAACGGTGTCGTGCTGCCCGTCGACAACGGCTGGGCCGCCGTCTGAGCGGCACCGCGCTCCACCCGCCGCCGCCGTCCCAGCGGCAGGCGCATTCCCCGTGCACCAAGGAAAGGCAGGGCATGTCCACCACCGCCGGCGTCCCGGACGAGCTGGGCTTCGACCCGGAGGCGCTTCGCGCCAAGTACCGGCGCGAACGGGATCGCCGCATCCGCCCCGACGGCGCCGGGCAGTACCGGCCGGCCGAGGGCGCGTTCGCTGAGGACCCGTACGCCGAGGGCGCCTTCGAGCGAGAGCCGTTGCGGGACACCGTCGACGCCGTTGTCATCGGCGGCGGGTTCGGCGGACTGCTCGCCGCGGCCCGGCTGCGGCAGGCCGGCGTCGAGCGCATCCGGATCGTCGAGAAGGGCGGCGACTTCGGCGGCACCTGGTATTGGAACCGCTACCCCGGCATCCACTGCGACATCGAGTCCTACGTCTACCTCCCACTGCTCGAAGAGCTCGGCTACGTGCCCGAATGGAAGTACGCGCCCGGCGAGGAGATCCGCCGCCACGCCCGCGCTATCGGCCGGCACTTCGACCTCTACCGCGACGCCTGCTTCCAGACGGCCGCCACCGAGCTGACGTGGGACGAGGACACCGCCGGCTGGCTCGTGACCACCGACCGCGGCGACCGGATGCGGGCGCGCTACGTGGTGGTGTCGAACGGCACGCTCGACCGGCCCAAACTCCCGGGCATCCCCGGCATCGATTCGTTCGGCGGGCACCTCTTCCACACCAGCCGCTGGGACTTCGGCTACACGGGCGGCGACGCCGACGGCGGTCTGCACAAGCTGGCCGACAAGCGGGTCGCGCTGATCGGCACGGGTGCCACCGCGATCCAGGTCGTGCCCCACCTCGGCCGCGACGCGCGGCAGCTCTACGTCTTCCAGCGCACACCGTCCACCGTGGACGTTCGCGGCAACCGGCCCACCGACCCGGAATGGGCGGCCTCGCTGACGCCCGGCTGGCAGCGGCACCGGAGGGACAACTTCCTCGACATCGTCGCCGGTGGGCCACCCGTGACCGAGGACCTGGTGGCCGATGCCTGGACGACCAGCGCGCACCTGCTGCACAACCTCACCCCCGTCGAGATTCGGGATTCGCTGACGCCCGAGGACCGCGAACGCCTCGACGAAATCGCCGACTTCCGCAAGATGAACATGATCCGCGCTCGCGTGGCGGAGATCGTGCAGGACCCGGAGACGGCCCGGCTGCTCGAACCCTGGTACCGCTACACCTGCAAACGACCCACCTTCAGCGACGAGTACCTCCAGACTTTCAACCGCCCCAACGTCACGCTCGTCGACACCGCGGACCACGGCGGGGTCGAGCGGGTCACCGAGAACGCCCTCGTGGTCGGCGACCGCGAGTACGCAGTGGACTGCATCATCCTCGCCACCGGCTTCCAGGTTGGCCGCTCGGACGTACTGACCGGCCGCCTGCCCGTGTACGGACGCGGTGGCACGGCCCTGCTGGCGCACTGGAAGCAGGGTCCTCGCACCCTCCACGGGTTCTACAGCGACGGTTTCCCCAACCTGTTCACCATGGGCTCGGTGCAGAACGCCGCGTCGGTGAACTTCACCCACATCCTCGACCAGCAGGCGATCCACATCGCCGAGGTCGTCGCCCAAGCCGGCAAGCGCGGTGCCCGCTGGGTCGAACCGAGCACGCCGGCCGTGGACGCGTGGGTCGCCAGCCTCGGCGAGAACTCCGAGGCGCTGTACAAGTTCCACGCCGAGTGCACCCCGGGGTACTACAACAACGAGGGCAAGCCCCGCCTGCGCACCGGTTACGGCAAGGGCGCGGTGGCGTTTCACACCCTGCTCGAGCACTGGCGGGACAACGGCGGAATGGACGACGTCCTGGTGGACGCGGGGTGAGTGCGTTCAAGGGCTCCAACGGCATCACGTTCGGCCCCGACGACCGGCTCTACGTCGCCGAGTTCCTCGGCGGGCGGATCAGCGCGGTGGAGCTCGCCACCGGGCAGGTCGACATCGTCGTGCCGGCGGGTGGTGCGGTCCAGTCACCCGACGACCTCGCGTTCGGCCCGGACGGCTCGATGTACATCACGGACCTCGTACCCGGCCGCGTGTGGCGGCGCGACCCGGCGGGCGACTGCACGCTGGTCTCCGACGCGGTGACGATGCCCAACGGCATCACCTGCGTCGGCGATCGGCTGTTCGTCAACGAAATGCGCGTCGGCGGCCGGTTGCTCGAACTGTTCCCGGGCGGCGGCGAACCGGTGGTGCTCGTCGAGGGCTTGGCGATGGGCAACGCGATGCAGCTCGGTCCCGACGGGTGCCTGTACTACCCGCACATGCTCACCGGCGAGGTCTTCCGGGTCCGACCGGACGGCGGTGAACCCGAGCTGGTCGCCGAGGACGTTACCCAGCCGGTCGCGGTGCGCTTCGACCGCGAGGGGACGCTGTTCGTGCTGTCGCGGGATGCGTCGGGGATCGTGACGCGTCTCGACGCGGCCGGCGGCCGGCGGCAGATCCTGACGACCAGGATCATGGGGCTGGACAACGCCGCGTTCGACGACGACAACCGGATGTACGTCTCGAGCTACGCCAGCGGTGGCATCGCCGAAGTCCGCCCGGACGGCGAGACCCGGCAGATCGTGCCCCAGGGCCTCGTCGGCCCGTACGGCGTGACGGTCGACCTCGGCGGCGCCGTTCATGCGGCGGACCACTACCGCCTGACCACACCGGAGGGCAACGAGCTCACGCCGTTCGCGCACGGGATCGTCGCCGACCGGGGACGGCTGCACGTGACCTCGCAATACGGCGACGTGCGCACGTACGATCCCACGCCGCGCCGGCGCGCCGCGGAACTCGCGAGGCCGATCGGCATCGCAGTGCGCGACGACGGCGTTCTCGTGGTCGCCGAGGCGGACGCCGGCCGCGTCGTCGCGATCGACGCCGACGACACGCTCACCGCGGTGGCCGACGGCCTCGACACCCCCGTCGACGTGGTGTTCGACGCACAGAACCGGTGCTACGTCAGCGATGAACGCGGTGTCGTGCACCGGATCGACGACGGGCAACCGGTCCCGATCGCGGAGGGGCTGGACCTGCCGCAAGGCATCGCCGTCCGCGGCCCCGAGCTGCTCGTGGTCGAAGCCGGACAGCGGCGGCTGCTGGCCGTCGACCTGGCCACCGGCGCTGTGCACATCGAGGCGACGGACCTCGACCTCGACCCCCCGGAGCACACCCGGCGGGCGCTGTTCGCCGCCGGACTGCCCGGCTGCCCGCGCCCGTTCGCCGGAGTCGCCGTCGGCCCGGACGGCACCGTGCACCTTTCCGTCAACGGCACGGTGAAGCGGATACCGCAGCGCACCTGACCCGGCCACAAGAGCGAACACTCGTCTCATCGAGCCGATCACGGCTTCGCCCCCGTGTCCGACGCCGATTGCCCCGCGACCGGCACGTCGAGCTCGGGCCGCGAGCGAGATCGCCAGGGTCTTCGGAACCGGGGCAGGTCGAGGTGCGCACGCCACAACGCGGCCAGCACACCGTCCACAATGGTCACTACGGGAACCGGCCCAGCCGGGGAGAAGTCCATGCCTCCACGGTACCCACGACCATCGAACACCTGCACGATATCGATCGGGTGAATCAGGCGCGCACCGCCGTACTGTCCAAATAGGTCAGCACCGCGCGGATCCGCCGGTTTTCATTCCGGCTGGCTTCCAGGCCGAGTTTGGCGAAGATGTTGCTGATGTGGTTCTCCACAGCTCCCTGCGTGACCACCAGCGTCTTCGCGATCGCCGCGTTCGACAACCCTTGCGCCATCAGGCCGAGTACCTCCGTTTCGCGCGCCGTGAGGCCGTCGAGCGGGTCGCGGCTGCGGGAGAGCATCTGCGCCACCACGTCGGGGTCGATGGCGGAGCCGCCGCCGGCCACGCGGTGGACGGCTTCGAGGAAGTCGGCGACGTCGGCGACGCGTTCCTTGAGCAGGTATCCCACCCCGGACGTGCCCTCGGCGATCAGGTCGACCGCGTAGCTGCCCTCGACGTACTGCGACACCACCAGCACCGGCAGACCCGGGATCTCCTTGCGCGCGGCCAGCGCCGCGCGCAGGCCCTCGTCGGTGAACGTCGGCGGCATCCGGACGTCCGCGATGACCAGGTCCGGCCGGTGCTCGCGGATGGCGACGAGCAGGTCGTCACCGTTGGCGACGGCGGCCGCGGTCTCGATGCCGACGTCGGCGAGCAGGCTCTGCACCCCGGCGCGCAGCAGCACGGAGTCTTCGGCGATCACCACACGCATTTCCCAGCTCCTGAGCACTCGACGAGTTCACCAGCGGACGGGAAGGTCGGCACGCACCACCGTGGGTCCTCCCGCCGGGCTGACCACGGTGAGCACACCGTCGATCGTGGCGGCCCGGTCGGCGAGGCCGGCCAGTCCACCACCGGGACGCACGGACGCGCCGCCGTGGCCGTTGTCGATGATCTCCACGACCACGGTGTCGTCATCGCGGGTCACGCGCACCGACGCGCGGTCCGCGCCCGCGTGCTTGGCGATGTTGGTGAGGGTTTCGCTGACGATGAAGTACGTCGTGGTCTCCACGGGCGCGGGTGGGCGGGGCTCCACCGTCACCTCGACGTCCACGTGGATCGGCATTCGCGCGGTCAGCGCGGACAGCGCGGCATCCAGGCCGCGGTCCTGCAGCACCGGTGAGTAGATCCCGCGAGCGAGGTCGCGCAGCTCGGACACGGCGAGTTTCGCGTCGGCGTGGGCCGCGCCGATCAGGTCGCGCACCGCGACGGGGTCGTCGGTGTCGAGCTTCAGCTGCGCCCGGCCCAGGCTCATCGCGACGGCCACCAGCCGCTGCTGCGCCCCGTCGTGCAGGTCGCGTTCGATGCGTTTGCGCTCGGCCTCCACAGCGTCGACGCCGCGGGCCCGCGAGTCCTTCAGCTGCCGGGTGCGGGCCTCCAGCTGCGCCGTCCGGCCCGGCCCGAGCACCGACAGCGTCAACGCACCGTGCAACGCCCCGATCCGCGGCGCCACGAAGATGCCGAACGGCGGCACGGCCACGGACACGATCCCGGCCACGAATTCGACGATGCCCAGCGGGAGCGCGAGCAGCGCGTAGCTCAGCTCGCGCCACGTGATCGGGTCCACGAGCCGGGTCTGCCACGTCTGCAGCAGCCCGGCGCCGTGCGGCACCCGGCGGGGAGCCGGGGTGTCGACGCCGAGCATCGTACGCACCCAGCCGCGTTCCAGCTCGGCCAAGCCGCGGACCAGCGAGGTCGCGCAGATCAGGATCGGGATGCCGATCCACAGCATGGTGGTGGCGATGCCGAGCACGGTCGTGGGGAGCACGAGCACGAACGCGACGAGCCGGAGCGGGAAGCTCGAGATGAGGAAGCCGATGGTGCGGACGACTTGCGGTCGCTGCATCACCGGCATCGTGCGATCCGCATCAGCTCCGGCACCAGGTCATCCAGCGTCGGAGTGGCCAGCATCTCGTCTCGGACTTCGAGCGCGCAGTCGCGGAAGGACGGTTCCTCCAGCAGCCGCTCCAGTCCACTTCGGACGTTGTCCGGGGTGACGTCCTCGAGGTCCACCAACAGGCCGTTGCCGCGCTTCACCTGTGCGACCGCGGACACCCGCTCGCTCCACGTGGTGCCCGGGATCACGAGCTGGGGGACGCCGTTGACCACCGCGTTGCCGATCGTCGCGCCACCGCCCTGGTGCACGATGGCCGAGCAGCTCGCGAGCAGCTCGTTCATCGGCACGAAGTCCACCGCGCGCACGTTGTCCGGGAGCTTGTCCACCGACGCGAGCTGCTCCGCGTTGAGCGTCGCGATCACTTCGACGTCGAGGTGGGAAAGGCCGTCGAGCAGAGCGGAGACGGAGGCCTCCTCTTCGCCGAGCGTCTGCCGGTTGGAGATGCCCAGGGTCAGCAGCACACGCGGGCGCGACGGGGTTTCGACCACCCAGCGCGGCAGCGCCATCGGCTTGTTCAACGGCACGAACCGCGCCGGGAGGTAGTCGACGTCGACGCCGTCGTAACGAAGGTAGGACGGGTGGCAGTCGATGGTCTTGACGCCGTAGCGCAAGGTTTCGTCGTAGTCCGCGCCGAAGCGGCCCACCTCGGCCGACATCCACTCCACGAACGAGTCCGGGCTGGTGTCCTCGGGCCGGCTCGCGCGGAGGTCCCGGTACTGCGCGCCGATTCGCGCCGTCTGGTCCGCCGCGTACATCATCCGCAGGTGCGGGACGCCGACGGCGTGCGCGACGATCGGCGCCGCGTAGACCAGCGGGTCCCACACCACGAGGTCCGGCTGCCACTGCCGGGCGAACCGGACGAGTTCGTTGAGCAGCTGTTCCGGCGTGTTCCAGCGAAAGACGTCGACCCAGCCGTCGTAGACGGTGCGCACGTACTCCTCGGTGTAGCGCTCCGGACGGCTTTCGGAGAGCTGGTGCTCGCCGTGCACGGCGTTGTCGCCGTCGACGCTGAGCCGCCGGTGGTGCGCGATGTCGAGGTCGTCGCCGAACCACATCGCGTCGAGGCCGGTCTCGGCGAACGGCAGGACCTCACGGGGATTGCGCTGGCCGACGAACCGCACTTCATGCCCGGCGGCGGCCAGCGCCCAGCCGACCGGGGCCATGCTGTAGACGTGCGTCCTCGTCGGGAAGACCATCAACATGACGCGCACAACGCACTCTCCGATGCCGGGGGCGGGAAAATCCTGCTGTTGGGGAAAAGGTAGCGGCGGCGTGCTCTCCGGCAGACCCGGCAATGCGGCGGTAGGGGTCCGGAACCCCTGTTCCGGCAAGGAAACCTTCCCCGCTGGCACGCTGGTGCGCTAGTGAGGTCAGTGGCACTTAGATCCGCTTTAGATGCCCCTTAGGGGCTGGTGACAGCGCTTCCGCGACGGCTAGACATGAAGGTGGTTCCGGCCGCGCAGAAGCGGGACGCGAGGGAAACGAACGAGGTGACTGAGCATGGCCGTGGCACCCATCGCGAAGGGCTGGGTTCCCTTCGGCGAGTACCGCACCTGGTACCGGGTCACCGGTGTCGCCGGGAGCGAACTACCGGCCGTCGTCGTCGTGCACGGCGGTCCGGGGAGCACGCACGACTACCTGCTGAACCTCTGCTCGCTCACCGAGCACGGGTGGCCGGTGGTGCACTACGACCAGCTCGGCAGCGGCGGTTCGACGCGCCTGCCGGGCAAGGGCGCCGACTTCTGGACCCCCGAGCTGTTCGGCGACGAGCTCGACAACCTCGTCCACCGCCTGGGGATCGAGGACAACTACGTCCTGTACGGACAGTCGTGGGGCGGGTTGGTCGTCGCGCGCCACGCGGCGCAGCGGCCCGACGGGCTGCGCGGGCTCGTGATCGCCAACTCGCCGGCGTCCTACGAGCTGTGGCGTGCGGAGATGGACGTGCTGCGCGCCCAGCTGCCGCCGGGCGTCGACGAACAGCTGCGGGCGCACGAAGCCGCCGGCACCACGGACGCGCAGGAGTACTTCGACGCCATGCGCGTGTTCTACGACCGGCACGTCTGCCGCGTGCTGCCGTGGCCGGGCGACTACCTCGCCTCGTTCATGGAGATGGCGGACAACAACACCGTCTACTCCGTGATGAACGGGCCGAGTGAGTTCACCGTCACCGGCACGCTCAAGGACTACTCCGTGGTCGAGCTCCTCGACGACATCGAGGTGCCGACGCTGCTCATCTCCGGCCGGCACGACGAAGCCACGCCCAAGACGGTGCAGCCCTACCACGACCGGATCCACGACGTGCGCTGGGAGATCTTCGAGGACTCCAGCCACGTGCCCCACCTCGAGGAGCCGGAGCGGTTCCGCGAAGTCCTGCTGGGGTTCCTGCAGGAATGCCATCCCGCGAACGCCGAATGTGAGGTAACCAGCCATGGATGAAGCCACGAGATCGGCGGTCGTCTTCCCGGGGATGAGTCCCTGCCGCTTCGCCGACTTCGGCAAGTTCCTGCTCATCAACCCCTTCGCCCGGCGGCTGATCGGGGAGGCGAACGGCCGGCTCGGCTACTCGCTGGTCGACCGGTTCCGCGAGACGGAGGGCGACTACTCCGAGTACGCCCAGGTCGGGTTCATGCTCACCTGCCTCGCGCTCGCGGAGTGGGCCGAGCAGGAGTTCGACCTCGCGCCCGACTACTGCACCGGCCCGAGCTTCGGCGAGAAGCCGGCCAGCGTGTACGCCGGTTCCCTGACCTTCCCCGACGCCGTGTGGATGACGGCGGAGCTCGCCCGGTGCCTCAACGAGTTCTTCGCGACCGAGTACACCGACGTGGTCACGCACTCGTTCGTGCGCACGCCGGAGGAGAAGCTCAGAGACGCGCTGACCGACCTGGACGGGCGCGGCGAGTGGGCCGACATCTCGTGCTACATCGACCACGACTTCTACATGGTCTCCGTACGGGAGCGCAACCTCGACTGGCTCAAGCAGACCGTGCGCAGCATGGGCGGGCTCTCGCTGTACACGATGCGCCCGCCGCTGCACTCGCGCGCGTTCGGGGCCCTGCGCCGCAAAGCGGAAGACGAGGTGCTCGGCGGCCTCGAGTTCCACGACCCGCTGCTGCCGATCGTCGCGGACCAGGACGGTTCGATCCTGCGCTCCGGCGAGCAGGTGCGCACGATGCTGCTCGACAGCATCGTCAAACCGTTGCGGTGGCCGCACGTCGTCTCCTCACTGGAGCAGCTGGGGGTGCGCAAGCTGTGGGTCGCCGGTCCGGACACGCTCTTCGGCCGCGTGCGCGCCACCACGAGCCGCTTCGAGGTCGTGACGGTCAACCCGCGCCTGGCCCTGCAGCCCCGGCGACGGGGCGCAGGACCTTCGCGGGTCAGCTAGCGGGCTGGAGCTCGGCGATCGTCGCCCAGAGCCGGCCGGGGTTCTCGAAGGTCTCGAGGTTCAGGGCGTCGTCCTCGAAGCGCACGTTGTAGGTCTGCTCCAGCACGGCGAGCAGTTCCACGGTCGCGAGCGAGTCGAGGCCGTAGTCCCGCAGCGGGGTCTCGGCGGTGAGCGCCTCCTCGGCGGGCAGGAACGGGAGGAACGAGCGAAGGGTCTCGTCGAAAGAGCTGTCCCACATGGTTTCTCCGGATGGCTAGGTTGGGCTCTACCAGGCTGGAAAACCGACCGCCCGGTTCGGTTTTGAACTCTACCCCGCGTCGCCGCTCCGGATCGACGCATCGGCACCCCTATTCGTTGCGGAGGATGGGAATGGACACGAGCTTCACCGGCGGGCTGCACTCGCGGTTCCTGCGCGGGCTGGCCCTTTCCGAGGGCGGCACCGCCGTCCGGGTCGGCGACCAGGAGCTGAGCTACGGCCGGCTCCACGAACAGGCCCTGCGCTGGGGCGGTGCGCTCGCCGAGGCGGGCGCGCGGACGGTAGGGGTCCTCGCGGGCAAGGGCCTCAGCGCGTACGCGGGGTTGCTGGCCGGGTTGTACGCGGGCGCGACCGTGGTGCCGCTGCGGCCCGATTTTCCAGCGGCGCGCACGGCGCAGATGGTCGAGGCGGCTGGCGTCGACGCGGTGGTGGTCGACGCGCGGGGCGAGGCGTTGCTGCCCGAGGTGCTGGGCGAGCGACGGGTTCTCGTGCTGTCGCCTGAAACCGAGGTGGGTGAATCGCGTGCCCTCGTGGCGCCGCGGGAGGTTCGCCCGGAGGACTCGGCGTACGTGTTGTTCACGTCCGGCTCCACCGGCCGGCCGAAGGGGGTGCGGATCGGCCACGGCTCCACGGAGCACTACTTCGGCCTGCTGGACGCGCGGTACGACTTCACGCCCGAGGACGTGTTCTCCCAGACGTTCGACCTGAACTTCGATTGCGCGATGTTCGACCTGTTCTGCGCGTGGGGCGCGGGCGCGCCGGCGGTGGTGCTGCCGGGCCGCGCTTACCGCGACCTGCCGGCGTTCGCCGCCGAGAGCGGGCTGACGGTGTGGTTCTCCACGCCGAGCGCGATCGACCTGGTGCGCCGCACGGGCGGCCTCACGCCCGGTGCATTGCCGCATCTGCGGTGGAGTTTCTTCGCCGGCGAAGCACTTACGGTGCGCGACACGGCGGACTGGCGTGCCGCCGCGGTCAACGCCACGACGGAAAACCTCTACGGCCCCACGGAGCTGACGATCACCGTCGCCGGGTACCGGTGGGACGACGAGGAGACCCCGCGCGTCGCCGTCAACGGCGTCGTGCCGATCGGTGCCGTCCACGAGGGCCACGAGCACCTGCTGCTCGGTGAGGGCGACGTCGAGGAACCCGAAGAGGGTGAGCTCGCCATCGCCGGCCCGCAGCTGACACCGGGCTACCTCGACCCGGCCGACGAACGCGGCCGGTTCCTCGAGCGCGGCGGCCGCCGCTTCTACCGCACGGGCGACCGCGTGCGGCGCCTCGCCGGCGGCGACCTGGCCTACCTCGGCCGCCTCGACTCGCAGGTGCAGGTGCTCGGCTGGCGCGTCGAGCTCACCGAGGTCGAGCACGCACTGCGGGCCACGGGCGTCCAGGACGCCGTCGCACTCGGCGTTTCCGGGGTTTCCGGCACCGAACTGTTCGTCTTCTACACCGGCGGCGAGCGCCCGGTCATCGAGCTCGTGCGCCCGCTGCGCGAAGTGCTGCCGGAGGGGGTGATTCCCCGCCACTACCGCCACGTCGACGAGTTCCCGCTCAACTCCAACCGGAAGATCGACCGCAAGGCGCTCGCCGCGGAAGCGGCCGTGCTGCTCACACCGGTCGGCTGACGACACGCCACGGGCCCGCTCCGCCGGTCTTTCCGGTGGGCGGGCCCGTGGCGTGTCGTACCCTGAGCGCGGAAGAGGAGCTCACCGATGGCGAAGTACGTGATCGGGCCGGACGTGGCGGTCCGGCTGGCCGAGGAGCGGGCCGAGGTGCGCGACGAGCACCAGCTGCTGGCGCCGACGCTCATCCGGTCGCACGCGCTCTCCCTGCTCTACGGCCGCGTGCGGCGCGGCGAGCTGCCCAAGAAGGCGGCCGAGCGGCAGCTGGACTTCATCCGCGGGCTGCGGATCCGCCTGCTCGGCGACCGCGTGCTGCAGGCGACCGCGTGGAAGGTCGCCGAGGAGCTCGGCTGGGCGGACACGTACGCCGCGGAATACGTGGCGCTGGCGCGGTTGCACGCCGACGCGCTGGTGACCCTCGACGAGGAGCTCGCCCGCGACGTGAAGGGTCTCGTGCCCGTCGCGGCGTTCGACGCGCTGATCTGAAGCAGTTCTGAAAAGGCCTGTTCCGGCCCGGTTTTCCGGTCGGGACAGGCCTTTCGGCGTGGGCGGTTAGGGGCCGTTAGGGGTGTGGCCGCGTGAGCGCCCGCGGCTAACTTCGCCTGCGTCGGCGGGCGTTTTCCGCGCCGCGGCACGGTGAATTCTCGAGTTCTGGTGGGAGTGGCAGTCGTGAACGGTACTTCGCTCGTCCAAACTCTCCTCGATGAGGCGGTGACCGACGCACCCGGGTCCACGGCGGTGCGCGACCGGGCCGGCGCGTGGACCTACGCCGAGCTGGCCGCGTGGAGCCACGCGGTCGAGGCGGTGCTGGCGCGGCGCGGGGTGGGGCGTGGCGACCGCGTGGTCGCGCAGCTGCCCACGAACCGCGAGCTGGTCGCCCTGTTCTTCGGCACCACGCGCCGGGGCGCGGTGTTCGTGCCGGTGAACCCGGCGATGAAACCCTTCCACTTCGATTCGGTCGTGGCCAACGCCGAGCCGGTGCTGACCGTCACGAAGGACGAGTTCGGTCCACTGTGGAGCGAGATCGAGCAGGCTTACGGCGAGCGGATCGAACCCACGCCGGTCGACCCCGACGACGTCGCCGTGCTGATCTACACCTCCGGCAGCACCGCCGCGCCCAAGGGTGTGATCGGCCCGCACCGCCAGGTCACCTTCGCCGCCGGCGCGATCCAGGCCGTGCTGGGGTACCGCGGCGACGACGTGGTGTTCTGCCGCTTCCCGATGTCGTGGGACTACGGCCTCTACAAGGTGCTGCTCTCGACGCTGGGCCGCAGCGAAATCGTGCTCGCCGACGCCGAATCCGACCTGCGGCTGCTGCAGCGGATGCGCGAGGTCGGCGCGACCATCGTCCCGATCGTGCCCTCGCTGGCCACGATGATCGCGACGCTCGCCGAGCGCGAGACCGAGCCGGCCGCGCCCGTGCGGCTGTTCACCAACACCGGCGCCGCGCTGCCCGACGTGACGATCGCGCAGCTGCGCGCCGCCTTCCCCGGCGCGCGCGTGGTGCGCCAGTTCGGCCAGACGGAGTGCAAGCGCATCACGATCATGCCGCCCGCCGAAGACGGCGACCGCCCCGGTTCGTCCGGGCTGCCGCTGCCCGGCACGTCGGTGCACATCCTCGCGGCCGACGGCACGGAGCTGCCCGCCGGCGACATCGGCGAGATCGTGGCCGCCGGCCCGCACGTGATGCCGGGTTACTGGCGCGCGCCCGAGCTGTCCGAGCGCGCGTTCCGCCGCGACGAGGCCACCGGAGGGCTGCGGCTGCACACCGGCGACTACGGCCGCCTCGACGCCGACGGCTACCTGTACTTCGAAGGCCGGCGCGACGACATGTTCAAGCGCAAGGGCATCCGGATGTCCACTTTGGAGATCGAAGCCGCCGCGATGGACATCCCCGGCGTGCGCGCGGCGGGCGCGATCCCGCCGAGCGAGACGCGCGACCTCGCCCTCTGCGTCGAAACCGACCTGGCGCCCACCACCGTGCTGCGTGAGCTGGCGAAGCGGCTGGAACCGCAGAAGGTGCCGTCGCTGTGCCACGTCGTCGACGAGTTCCCCCTCACCGCGCACGGCAAGAACGCCACGAAGGAACTGGCCCTGCTCGTGGAAGGCGCCCGCAAATGAGCCCGTACCCCGGCCTCGCCGAACGCTTCGGCACGCCCACCTACGTCTACGACCTCGACGTCGTCGCGGACTCCCGCGACCAGCTCTTCGGCCTGCTGCCCGAGGGTTTCCGGCTGTTCTACGCGCTGAAGGCCAACCCGCACCCCGAGATCGCGCGCGAGCTGCACGACGGCGGCTGCCGCGCGGAGATCAGCTCCACGGGCGAACTCGCCAACGCCCTGACCGCCGGGTTCGACCCGGGCGAGATCCTCTACACCGGCCCCGGCAAGACGAACGCCGAGCTGGAGCAGGCGATCGCGGCCGGCGTCCGGCTGTTCTCGGTCGAGTCGCGCACCGACCTGGAGCACGTCGGGGCCGCCGCCGGACAGCACGGGGTGACCGCGTCCGCGCTGCTGCGGGTGAACACGACCGCGAGCAGTGGCGGCACCGGGATCCGCATGATGGGCCGCCCGTCGCAATTCGGCATCGACGCTGAGACGCTGCCCGGAATCATGCCCGCGCTCAAAGCGGTGCCCGGCGCCCGTGTCGTCGGCGCGCACTTCTTCACCATGAGCAACGCCCAGGACGAGGACGCCCTGCTGGGCGAGTACGAGTTCGTGCTCACCTCGGCCGCGCGGTTGCGCGACGAGGTCGGGCTGCCGCTGGAGATCCTGGACATCGGCGGTGGTTTCTCCTCGCCGTACGCGGTGCCCGGCCCGCGGGCCGGCTACCCGAAGTTGCGTGCGGGGCTCGAGACGTTGCTCGACCTGCACCTGCCCGAGTGGCGCAGCGGTGGGATCGAGCTGGCCTGCGAGTCGGGCCGCTACCTGTCCGGCAGCTGTGGTTCGCTGCTGGCGGGCGTGGTGAACGTCAAGGAAAGCCGCGGCAGCCGGTTCGTGGTCCTCGACGCCGGGATCAACGTCGTCGGCGGACTGTCCGGGATCGGCAGGCTGCTGCCCGCGGCGGTCGGCATCGAAGAAGCCGGCAGCGCGCCGGGCAACCTCGTCGGTCCATTGTGCACTCCCGGGGACTCACTGGCCAAGGCGGCGAAGCTGCCCGAGCTGGCGCCCGGCGACGTCGTCACCGTGCCGAACGTCGGCGCCTACGGCGTGACCGCGAGCCTGATCAGCTTCCTCGGCCGCCCCGCGCCGACGGAGGTCGTGGTGCGCGGCGACGAGGTGGTGTCGGTGTCGCGGCTGGACTACCAGCGTGCGTACGAGGTGTCGCCGTGACCGAGGAACTGCGAGCCTACGGCGGCGGGGTCGTGACCGAGCCGCGGCGGACGGTGATCGTCAGCAGCATGGCTTCGGATTCGCACACCTGGAACCTCGTCTACCTGGAGCTGCTCGTCGGCGAGCTCGGCTACGACGTGGTGAACCTCGGCGCCTGCGTGCCCGACGAGCTGCTGGAGTCGGAGTGCCTGAGCCGCCGCCCGGCGATGCTGGTGCTGAGCAGCGTCAACGGGCACGGTTACCAGGACGGCCTGCGGGTGATCCAGCGGCTGCGTGCCTTCCCCGAGCTCCGGGCGCTGCCGGTGGTGATCGGCGGCAAGCTCGGCGTCGACGGGGCGCTGACCGCGGCCGAGACCGCGCAGCTGGTGCTCGCCGGGTTCGACGCGGTGTTCGACGACCAGCAGAGCTCGGCGTCGTTCCGCCGGTTCGCCGCGACGCTGTCCGCCGGCGTGACGCAGGTGGAGGCGTGAGCTTCGAAGAGTTCGTCGCGCGACGGCACGCCGCCGGCGAGCTCGTCGTGCAGCCGCGGATGGGGTTCGCCGATCCGGCCGACATGCGTGCCGGGCTGGCCGCGACGAAGGGGGCAGACGCCGCCACCGTCGGCACCGTGACGCTCGACAGCTACACGCGGGTGTGCGACACCGGTTCCGTGGCGCACGCGCTGCGCAGCGGGATCGCGCTCAACGGCTATCCGATCGTCAACCACGCACCAGAGGTGACGCGCGGGATGCTCGACGGTCTGGAAGGGCCGGATTTCCCGGTGCAGGTGCGGCACGGTTCGGCGCGGCCGGCGGACATCTTCCGCGCCATGATCGACGCCGGCCTGCACGCCACGGAGGGCGGCCCGGTGTCCTACTGCCTGCCCTACAGCCGGACTCCGCTCGACGAGTCCGTGCGCAACTGGGCGCACTGCTGTGACCTGTTGCTGGCGGCCGAGCATCCGCGTGGCCGGCCGCACCTGGAGACCTTCGGCGGGTGCATGATGGGCCAGCTCTGCCCGCCGAGCGAGCTGGTGGCGTTGTCGGTGCTGGAGGCGTTGTTCTTCTACCGCAAGGGGTTGCGCAGCATTTCGGTGAGCTACGCGCAGCAGACGAACATGGCGCAGGACCAGGAGGCGGTGTCCGCGTTGCGCCGCCTGTGCGCCGAGCTGCTCCCCGACGCCGCGTGGCACGTCGTGATCTACGCCTACATGGGTTTGTTCCCGCGGACCCCGGGTGGTGCCCGCGGTCTGCTCGGGCGGGCGGCCGAGCTGGCGGTGACCACCGGGTCGGAGCGGCTGATCGTCAAGACCACGGCGGAGGCGCACCGGATTCCGACCGTGGCCGAGAACGTCGCGGCACTGGAGCACGCCGGCGCGGTGGCGAGGTCGGTCGCCGGTCCGATCGCCGTGGATCGGGACAACCAGGTCTACCGCGAGGCGCACGCGCTCGTCGACGCGGTGTTGAACAGCCACGCCGACCTGGGCCGCGCGATGGTGCTCGCGTTCAAGCGCGGCCTGCTCGACGTCCCGTACTGCCTGCACCCGGACAACGCCGGGCAGGCGCGCAGCTACCTCGATCCGGCGGGCCGGCTCGGCTGGTCGGAGCTCGGATCGCTGCCGCTGCGCCGCGTGGTGGAGCGCCACCACGCGGGCCGGATCACGTCGTCGACGTTGATGTCGGCCCTTTCCCACGTCCAGAACGCCTACGACACCGAGGCGCTGGAGCAACCGATGACCGCGATTGGGGGCGAGTCGTGATGAGTCCACACCGGACAGTTCGTGCGTACCCGTTCGACATGCGTGAGATCTCCGTTTCCGAGCAGTACCACATCCTGCAGCGTGACGAGCCGATGAGCCGGGTGCAGATGCCCTTCGGCGAGCCGGCCTGGCTGGCCACGAAGTACGCCGACGTCAAGCTGGTGACGACCGATCCGCGGTTCAGCCGGGAGCTGGCGCAGGGGCTCGACCAGCCGCGGATGCGTCGTCAGCAGATGGGCGACGGCATCATGGGGATGGACCCGCCGGACCACTCCCGGCTGCGCCGCCTGGTGGCCAAGGCGTTCACGGCCCGTCGTCTGGAGCAGATGCGCGAGGGCGTGCGGGACCTGGTGAACCGCCTGCTCGACGACATGCAGGCGCACGGTGACAGCGCCGACCTCGTCGAGGAGCTCGCGCGGCCGCTGCCGGTCACCGTGATCTGCGACCTGCTCGGAGTGCCGAAGGAGGACCACGAGATCTTCAGCGAGTGGACCCAGGCCCTGGTCGGCGACGCGACGGCGAAGGGCGATGTGCTCGACGTCTACGGCGACCAGCTGGACAACTACGTGGCCGGGCTGGTGGCCCGGCGGCGTGAGGAGCCGACCGACGACCTGCTCGGCGCGCTCGTCTACGCCCGCGACGCCGGCGACCGGCTGACCGAGAACGAGCTGATCGCGATCGCCGGCGCGGGCCTGCTCACCGGTGGCGTGGAGACGGTGTCGACGGCGTTGCCGAGCTTCGTCTTCACGCTGCTGACGCAGCCCGAGCTGCTGGCGCAGCTGCGGGCCGACCCGGACCTGATGCCGACGGCGATCGAAGAACTGCTGCGGTACGTGCCGATCAACACCGCGGCGATGTTCGCCCGCTACGCCACCGAGGACATCCGCTTCGGCGATGTCGTGGTGCGCGCCGGCGACCCGGTGCTGCCGGCGCTGCACGCGGCCAACCGCGACCCGGAGGTGTTCGCCGACCCGGACCGCATCGACTTGACCCGCAGCCCCAACCCGCATGTGGCGTTCGGGCACGGCCCGCACCACTGCATCGGCGCGCAGCTGGCCCGGCTCGAACTGCAGGAGGCGCTGAAGGCGATTCTCGCGCGGTTCCCGGACTTGCGGTTCGCGGACGGGCGCGAGGGCGTGAAGTGGGAGTACGGCGTGATCGTGCGCGGGCCTTCGCTGCTGCGCATCGCCTGGTGACTTCCCGCCCCTAGAACGCTTTTCAGGGGATCCGGCCGCGACGCGCGCCGACCTACGATCGATCAAGACGACCATGAGTGCTGGCTTGCTACAGCGGTGGAGTGCGGAATGCGTGAGTTTGAAACCGAATCGAATCGGGCGTCCGGGTTCGCGGAGCGGCTGACCGAACTGCCCTCCGGTGACCGCGCGGCATTCCTGGCCGACGTCGTCCACGACGCCACGCGGGCCGCACTCCTGGCGGCCCGGCCGGACGTCCCGGCGGTGCTCGACCCGGAAAAGGCGTTCTCCGACCACGGGTTCGACTCGCTGGCCGCGGTGGAGCTGCACGCGCGGCTCACCGAGGTCACCGGGCTCGAACTGCCGGTCACCCTGGCCTTCGACCACCCGACGCCGGTCGCCGTCGCGCGCTTCCTGCACGCTGCGGTGTTCGGCGCCGAGATAGTCCACAGTGGACCGATTACAACCGGCGAACCGGACGAGCCGGTCGCGATCGTCGGCATCGGCTGCCGCTACCCGGGCGGAGCCGTCTCGCCCGAGGACCTCTGGCGGCTGGTCGAAGACGAGGTGCACACCACCACCGGCTTCCCGACCGACCGCGGCTGGGACCTCGACGGCCTCTACGACCCGGACCCGGACCGCCCGGGCAGCAGCTACGTCACGTCCGGCGGCTTCCTGCCCGACGCCGGGGAGTTCGACGCGGACTTCTTCGGCATCGCTCCGCGTGAGGCGTCCGCGATGGACCCGCAGCAGCGGCTGGTGCTCGAGACGGCCTGGGAAGCGCTGGAACGAGCGAAGATCGACCCGACGACGCTGCGCGGCACGCCCGCCGGTGTCTTCATCGGCGCCGAGGCCCAGGAGTACGGCCCGCGCCTGCACGAGGCCCCGGACGGCCTCGACGGGTACCTGCTCACCGGCAACGCACCCAGCGTCGTCTCCGGCCGGGTCGCCTACGCGCTCGGCCTCGAAGGCCCGACGCTGACCGTCGACACCGCGTGCTCCGGCTCGCTCGTCGCGCTGCACCTCGCCGTGCAGGCCCTGCGCCGCGGCGAAACCCCGCTCGCGCTCGCCGGCGGCGTCGCCGTGATGGGCGGACCCGGCACGTTCACCGCGTTCAGCCGCCAGCGCGGCCTCGCCGAAGACGGCCGCTGCAAGGCGTTCGCCGCGGCCGCCGACGGCACCGGCTTCGCCGAAGGCGTCGGTGTCCTGGTGCTGGAACGGCTCTCCGACGCCGTCGCGAACGGGCACACCGTACTGGCCGTCGTGCGCGGCACCGCCATCAACTCCGACGGCGCGTCCAACGGCCTCACCGCCCCCAACGGCCCGTCGCAGCAGCGCGTGATCCACCGCGCGCTCGCCGACGCCGGGCTGGAACCGTCCGAAGTGGACGCCGTCGAGGCGCACGGCACCGGTACCCGCCTCGGTGACCCGATCGAAGCGCAGGCGCTGCTCGCGACCTACGGCCCGCGCCGCGAGACGCCGCTGCTGCTCGGCTCGATCAAGTCCAACATCGGCCACACCCAGGCCGCGGCCGGCGTGGCCGGCGTGATCAAGATGGTCGAGGCGATCCGCCGCGGCCGGTTGCCGAAGACCCTGCACGTCGACGCGCCGACCCCGCACGTCGACTGGACCGCGGGCGAGGTCGAGCTGCTCACCGAGGCCCGCGAGTGGCCCGCGGTCGAGCGTCCGCGCCGCGCGGGTGTCTCGTCGTTCGGCGTCAGCGGCACCAACGCGCACGTCATCATCGAGCAGGCGCCCGCGACCGCGGAGGAGGGAGTCACTGAGCCGCTCCCGGTCGTCCCGCTCGTCGTCTCGGCGCGCAGCGAGGAAGCGCTCAAGGCGCAGGCCGCGAAGCTTGTGTCCACTGTGGAGTCCGGCGAGCTGACCGAAGTCGGCTTCTCCCTGGCGGCCACGCGTGCCGCGCACGACCACCGCGCCGTGGTCGTCGCCGAGACCACCGAGGACGCCGTCCGCGGCCTGCGTGCGCTCGCCGCGGGGGAGCAGGACTCCGCCGTGGTCACCGGCGAACGCACGCCGGGCAAGCTCGCGATGCTGTTCACCGGACAGGGTGCGCAGCGGCTCGCCATGGGCAAGGAGCTGTACCTGGCTCACCCGGTCTTCGCCGAGGTCTTCGACGAGGCCATCGACCACCTCGACGTGCAGATGGACCGCCCGCTGCGAGACGTCCTCTTCGGCGACGACGCCGAGGAGCTGAACGGCACCCAGTACGCGCAGTGCGCGCTGTTCGCGATCGAGGTCGCGCTGGTCCGGCTGCTGGAGTCGTGGGGTGTCAAGCCGGACGTCCTGCTCGGCCACTCGATCGGCGAGCTCGTCGCCGCGCACATCGCCGGCGTCTGGTCGCTGGAGGACGCCTGCCTCATCGTCGCCGCTCGGGGACGGCTCATGCAGGCGCTTCCCGAGGGCGGCGCGATGGTCGCCATCGCCGCGACCGAGGACGAGGTCGGCCCGCTGCTCACCGACGGCGTGAGCATCGCCGCGATCAACGGTCCCAACTCGGTCGTCGTCTCCGGCGAGCGCGCCGAGGTCGAAGCCGTCGCCTCGGTGTTCCGGCTGCAGGGCCGCAAGGCGAGCGAGCTGCGCGTCTCCCACGCCTTCCACTCGCCGCTGATGGAGCCGATGCTCACCGAGTTCCGGGAGGTCCTGGGAGTCGTCGACTACGCGGCTCCGAGCATCCCCGTCATCTCGAACGTCACCGGCCGCCCGGCCACCACCGAGGAGCTGTGCTCGCCCGGCTACTGGCTCTACCACGTGCGGCGGCCGGTCCGGTTCGCCGACGGCGTCGACGCGCTCGCCGCGGCCGGCGTCACCACCGCGATCGAGGTCGGCCCGGACGCCGTCCTCGCGGCCATGGCCGCCACCGGCCCGCACGGCACCGACATCGCCTTCGTGCCCGCGCAGCGCCGCGGCCACGCCGAGGTCCCGGCGCTCGCCGGTGCGCTCGGCCGGCTGCACACCCGGGGCGTGGTGATCGACTGGACCGCGTTCTTCGGCCCGGCCAACGCCGTCGACCTGCCGACGTACGCCTTCCAGCGCAAGCACTTCTGGCTCACCGCGCCCGGCCACGGCGACGCGGCCGACTTCGGCCAGCTCGCTTCCGGCCACCCGCTGCTGGCCGCCGAAATCGGCCTTGCCGACCACGACGGCCTGGTCCTGACCGGCCGGATCGGCCTGCGCTCGCACCCGTGGCTCGCCGACCACACCATCGCCGGGACGGCCCTGCTGCCCGGCACCGCGTTCGTCGAGATGGCCCTGCACGCCGCCGGGCGGGCGGGCTGCGACGTCGTCGAAGAGCTGACCCTGCAGGCGCCGCTGGCCGTGCCGGACGGCCGTGGCGTCGAGGTGCAGGCCGTCGTCGGCCCGGTCGAGGACGGCCGCCGCACCATCGAGTTCTACTCGCGAACCGAGCAGGACGTCGCCTGGACCCGCCACGCCACCGGCGTGTTGGCGGAGGCGCCGGCCGCCGAGCCCGCGCCGATGACCGAGTGGCCGCCGTCCGGCGCCGAGGTCGTCGCCACGAACGAGCTGTACGAAGAGCTGGCGGCCCAGGGCTACGGCTACGGCCCGCTGTTCCAGGGTCTGCGCACAGCCTGGAAGCGCGATGACGTCGTGTTCGCCGAAGTCGCCCTGCGGACGCGGGACGAGGACTTCGGGATGCACCCGGCCCTGCTCGACGCCGTCCTGCACGCCACTGACTTCGCCCCGGGCGAGGCCCGGGAAGCCGACGAGATCCGCCTGCCGTTCGCGTGGACCGGCGTGCGGCTGCACGCCTCCGGCGCGGCCGAGGTGCGCGTCCGGATCACCTCACCCGCCACCGGCGGCGTCTCCCTGGAGGTCACCGACCCCGCCGGAACGCCGGTGCTGTCGGTCGAGTCGTTCCGCTCCCGCCCGGTCAGCGGCGCCGACCTCGGCCCGCGGTCCCAAGACCTGCTGCACACCGTCGAATGGACGCCGGTCGCGGCGTCGGACGCGCAGTACTCGGTGGCCGAAGTCTCCGACCTCGCCGAGCTGACCGAGGTGCCGGACGCGGTCGTCGTGCCGGTCGCCGCGAAGGGCCGCAGTGTCCCGGCCGCGGCGCGACAGGCCGCTCATCGGATCCTTGCCGTCTTGCAGGAGTTTCTCTCCGACGACCGGTTCGCCGTGGCCAAGCTCGTGATTCGGACGCCCGGATCGCTCGCCGACTCCGTCGCGCGGGGGCTGGTGCGCTCGGCGCAGGCCGAACACCCGGGCCGGATGGTCCTGATCGAAGGCGAAACCACCACCGCGACGCTGACCACCGCACTGGCGTCCGGCGAGCCGGAGCTGCGAATCGACGGCGACCAGGTCCAGGCCCCGCGGCTCGTGCGCCTCCACACTGACGCACCGGCGTGGCGGGCCGACGGCAGCGTGCTGATCACCGGCGGCACCGGCGGCCTCGGCGCGCAGGTCGCGCGCCACCTCGTCGCCACCCACGGCGTCCGGCACCTGGCGCTGCTCAGCCGCCGCGGCAGCGACGCCCCGGGCGCGGCCGAACTGGTCGCCGAGCTGGCGGAAAGCGGCGCCACGACGCAGGTCATCGCCTGTGACGTCACCAAGAAGCGGTCGCTGTCGGCAGCACTGAAGAAGATCGAGCAGCCGCTGACCGCCGTCGTCCACACGGCCGGCGTGCTCGACGACGCCATGATCGGCTCGCTCACCGAAGAGCGCCTCGACAGCGTCCTCGCACCCAAGGTCGACGCCGCCTGGGCGCTGCACGAGCTGACCGCCGACCTGGCCGCCTTCGTCCTGTTCTCGTCTTCGGCCGGTCTGGTCGACGGTGCGGGCCAGGCCAACTACGCGGCGGGCAACACCTTCCTCGACGCCCTCGCCGAACACCGCCGCCACCAGGGCCTCCCTGCGACGTCCCTGGCCTGGGGCCTGTGGACGGACGGCAGCACAGCGCTCGGCATGAGCGCTGGACTGTCCGAAAAGGACTTGAGTCGGATCGGCCGCCTCGGCCTCGCCCCGCTGACCGCGGCCGAAAGCCTCGCCGCTTTGGATGCCGCCGTTGGCCTGAACGCGCCGGCCGTCGTGCCGGCCCGCGTCGACCGCGCCGCGCTGAGCGCCCGCGAGGACGTCCCGGCGCTGCTGCGCGGCCTCGTCCCGGCGAGCCGGCGTCGCATCGCCGCGGCCGCGGGGGAGCTCACTCCGGAGCGGCAGTTCGCCGACCGGTTCGCCTCGCTGTCCGAGGCCGACCGCGACCGCGCGGTCTTGGACCTGGTGCGCACCCACGTCGCGGCCGTGCTCGGCCACAATGGTCCGTCGGCCATCAGCCCGTCCCGCCCGTTCGGCGAGATCGGCTTCGACTCGCTCGCCGCGGTGGAGCTGCGGAACATCCTCGACTCGGTCAGCGGCCTGCGGCTGCCCGCGACGCTGGTGTTCGACCACCCGACCCCGCGGGCGCTGGCCGAGTACCTCGTCACGCGCATCGGCGGCCTGGCCCCCACGACGCCGGTCGCGCCGGTCACCACGGCCGACCCGGAGGAGCCGATCGCCATCGTCGGCATCGCTTGCCGCTACCCGGGCGGTGTCGCGACGCCGGAAGACCTGTGGCGGCTCGTCGCGAGCGGCGAAGAGGCGCTGACGCCGTTCCCGGTCGACCGCGGCTGGAACGTCGACGCGCTCTACGACCCCGAGCCCGGCAAGCCCGGCCACAGCTACGTCAAGCACGGCGCGTTCCTGCACGACGCCGCCGAGTTCGACGCCGACTTCTTCGAGATCAGCCCGCGCGAGGCGGCCGCGATGGACCCGCAGCAGCGGCTGTTGCTGGAGGTGTCCTGGGAGGCGTTCGAGCGGGCCGGCATCGACCCGGTCTCCCTGCGCGGCAGCGCCACCGGTGTGTTCGCCGGCGTCATGTACCACGATTGGGGCACCCGCCTCGGCACGGTTTCCGACGACATCGCGGGCTACCTCGGCAACGGCAGCCTCGCCAGTGTCGTCTCCGGCCGCGTGTCCTACGCGCTCGGCCTGGAGGGCCCGACGGTCACGGTCGACACGGCGTGCTCGTCTTCGCTGGTCGCCCTGCACTGGGCGGTCCAGGCCCTGCGCCGCGGCGAGTGCGCCCTGGCCCTCGCGGGCGGTGTCACCGTGATGTCCACTCCGGACACGTTCGTCGACTTCAGCCGCCAGCGCGGCCTGTCCGCCGACGGCCGCTGCCGCTCGTTCGCCGACTCCGCCGACGGCACCGGCTGGGGCGAGGGCGCGGGCATGCTGCTCGTCGAGCGGCTGTCGGACGCCCGCCGCAACGGCCACCCGGTCCTCGCGCTGCTCAAGGGCTCCGCGGTCAACCACGACGGCGCGTCCAACGGCCTCACCGCCCCGAACGGGCCCTCTCAGCAGCGCGTGATCGCGAAGGCGCTGGCCGACGCGGGCCTCACACCGTCCGAAGTGGACGCTGTCGAGGGGCACGGAACCGGGACCACGCTGGGCGACCCGATCGAGGCGCAGGCCCTGCTCGCGACCTACGGGCAGGACCGGGAAGAGCCGCTGTGGCTCGGCTCGATCAAGTCGAACATCGGCCACACCCAGGCGGCCGCGGGCGTCGCGGGCATCATCAAGATGGTCATGGCGATGCGCAACGCGCAGCTGCCACAGACTCTGCACGTCGACCGTCCGTCCACCGTGGTCGACTGGGAGACCGGCGCGGTGCGGCTCCTGACCGAGGCGCGCGACTGGTCGGCCAACGGCCACCCGCGTCGCGCCGCAGTCTCGTCGTTCGGCATCAGTGGCACCAACGCGCACGTGATCATCGAACAGGCCCCGCCCGCGGCCGAGCAGCCCGCCGAGCCGCAGCCCGAAGCCGTCGTCCCCGTCGCGCTCTCCGGCCGCACCAAGGCTGCGGTGCGCGGGCAGGCCGCCCGGCTGCGCGAGTACCTCGCCGACCACGAAGACGTCACCGTCGCCGAGCTGGCCCGCTCGCTGGTCTCGACCCGCGCGGCGTTGGAGCACCGCGCAATCGTCGTCGCCGGGACCCCGGCCGAGCTGGCCGATGGCCTCGACGCGCTGGCCACCGGCGAACAGGGCGGCGACGTCGTCACCGAGGGCAAGCTCGCGTTCCTGTTCTCCGGCCAGGGCGCGCAGCAGGTCGGGATGGGCGCGGCGCTGGCGGAGACCTACCCGGTCTTCGCGGAGGCGTTCGACGCCGTCTGCGCCGCGATCGACCCGCTGCTGGACGTCCCGCTGCGCGACGTCGTCCTCGGCACGACCACGCTGGCGGACCGCGGCCTGCTCGACCAGACGCAGTACACCCAGACCGCGCTGTTCGCGGTGGAGGTCGCGCTGTTCCGGCTCGCCGAGTCGTGGGGCATCGTCCCCGACGCGCTGGCCGGCCATTCGATCGGCGAGCTGGCCGCGGCGCACGTCGCCGGGGTGCTCTCCCTCGAAGACGCCTCGAAGCTCGTCGCCGCGCGTGGTCGTCTGATGGGTGCGCTGAGCACGCCGCCCGGTGCGATGGTCTCCCTCGCCACCACCGAGGAGGCCGCACGCGAGCTGATCCGCGGGCACGAGGACGAGGTCAGCATCGCCGCCGTCAACGGCCCCACGTCGGTCGTCATCTCGGGGGTGGCCGACGTCGTGGCCCGAATCGAGCGGGCCACCGACGTCCGGACGCGCCGGCTACGCGTGAGCCACGCGTTCCACTCGCCGCTGATGGCGCCGATGCTCGAGGAGTTCCGCGAGGTCGCCGCCGGGCTGACGTTCCACGCGCCGCGGATCCCGATCTTCTCCACGGTCTCGCCCGGCGCGGACCTGGCGTCGCCGGAGTACTGGGTCACGCACGTCCGTGAAGCCGTGCGCTTCGGGGACGCGGTGGCCGGCTTGGCCGCCGACGGCGTCCGGACGTTCCTCGAGCTGGGGCCCGACAGCGTGCTGACGGCCCTCGGCCCGCAGATCGAGCCCGACGCCGCTTTCGTGCCCTTCGGCCGCCGCGACCGGGACGAGGTGCGCACCGCGCTGGCCGCGCTCGGCCGCCTCCACACCCGGGGTGCCGCCAAGCTGGACCGCGTGCTCGGCGACGGGCCGATCCGGCTCGACCTGCCGACGTATGCCTTCCAGCACAAGCGTTTCTGGCTCGACGCGACGCCGTCCGGCGACGTGACGGCGGTCGGGCAGCAGCCGCTGCCGCACCCGATGCTGGGCGCGGTCGTGCCGCTGTCCGGTTCGGACACCACGGTGCTCACCGGCCGGCTGTCGGCCGGGTCGGTGCCGTGGGTGGCCGACCACGTCGTGAAGGGCGCGATCCTGGTGCCCGGCACCGGGTTCGTCGAGCTCGCCATCGCCGCCGGCGACCAGGTCGGCCACTCGACGGTCGAGGAGCTGACGCTGCAGGCGCCGCTCGTGTTGCCGCCGGACGGCGCCGTCGCGCTGCAGGTCGTGGTCGGTCCCGCCGACGGCGACCGGCGCCCGGTCACTGTGTTCTCCCGTCCCGCCGACGGCGACGAGTGGACTCAGCACGCGGTGGGCACGCTGTCCGCGGCGCCACGGCCCGAGCCCGCCGGCCTCACCGAATGGCCGCCGCCGGGCGCGACCCCGATCGTCGTCGAGGGTGCCTACGACCTGCTCGAGGAGCGCGGCTACGGCTACGGCCCGTCCTTCCAGGGGCTGACGGCCGCCTGGCGGCGCGGCAACGAGGTCTTCGCCGAGGTCGCGCTGCCGGAGCCGGCGGCGCCGACGGCGAACCTGTACGGCCTGCATCCGGCGCTGCTCGACATCGCGATGCACGCCGATCTCCTCGGCGACCCGGGCGGCGCGACCCTGCTTCCGTTCGTCTGGAACGGCGTCACGCTGCACGCCGCCGGCGCCTCGGTGCTGCGGGTGCGGATCGAGCGGCTGAACGGCGACGAGGTGTCGGCGATCGAGGTGGCCGACAGCGAGGGTCGCCCGGTCGCGACCATCGACTCGCTGGTCTCGCGCCCCGTCCGCCGGGAGCTGACGGCGTCGTCCGCCGAGGCGGACGGCTCGCTGCTGAAGATCGCCTGGCAGCCCGTCTCCGTGCCGCAGTCCGACGCCGAAGTGGTGGCGATCGGCCGCGGCCGGGTCGGGGTGGCCGCCACCTACGCCGGGTTCACCGACCTCGTCGCGGCCATCGACCGCGGTGAGCCGGTGCCGGGGCTGATCACACTGTCCGGGCCCGGCGCCGAGGGTGACGTCCCCGCCGCAGCCCGAGAGAACGCCGGGTGGCTGCTCGCCGAACTCCAGGCCTGGCTGGCCGAGCCTCGGTTCGGGATCACGAACCTGGCCGTCGTGACGCGGGACGCCGTGCCCATCGGTGAGTCCACTGTGGACGTCACGCAGGGATTGCTGTGGGGTCTGGCCCGCGGGGCCCAGGCCGAGCACCCCGGGCGGGTGTTCGTCGTCGACGCCGACGAGGCCGCGACGGCCGCGTCCGTCGCGGCGGTCGTCGCCTCCGGTGAGCCGGAGGCCGCGATCCGCGAGGGCGCGGTGTTCGTGCCGCGGTACGTCAAGACCGAGTCCGGCGACGCTTCGCCGTGGCAGGCCGGCGGCGCCGTGCTGATCACCGGTGGCACCGGCGGGCTCGGCAGCCTGCTGGCGCGCTACCTGGTGGCCGAACACGGCGTCACCGACCTGGTGCTCACCAGCCGTCGCGGCCTCGGTGCGCCGGGGGCCCGGCAGCTGGTCGAGGACCTGGCCGACCTGGATGCCCGGGTGCGGGTCACCGCGTGCGACGTCACGGAGCGCACCCAGGTCGAGAGCCTGCTCGGGGCGATCGACAACCTCACCGCCGTGGTGCACGCCGCCGGCACGGCCGACAGCGGCGTCTTCGACTCGCTGACCCCCGACCGGCTCGACTCGGTCCTGCGGGCCAAGGTCGACGCCGCCTGGCACCTGCACGAGCTGACGCGGGACCTCGCCGCGTTCGTGCTGTTCTCCTCGGCCGGCGGCCAGGTGCTGCCCGCGGGTCAGGCGAACTACGCCGCGGCCAACGCGTTCCTCGACGGCCTCGCCGCGCACCGCCGGGCCGCGGGCCTGCCGGCGACGGCGCTGGCCTGGGGTCTCTGGGCCGAGAACACCGGCCTCGGCGGCGAGCTGGCCGAGGCGGACCTCGCCCGGATGGCGCGGCTCGGCCTCCCCGCGGTCACCGCGGAGCAGGGGCTCGCGCTGTTCGACGCGGCGACCGCCACCGAAGACGCCGTGATCGCCCCGCTGCGGGTGGACGTCCCGGCGTTGAAGGCCCGCACCGACGACCTGCCGGCGTTGCTGCGCGGGTTCGTCCCACCGAAGGCCCGCCGGACCGCCAGGGCGGCCAAGGCGGCCGACAACGCGCTGGCCGCGGAGCTGGCCGCACTGGCCGACACCGAGCGTGACCGCGTGCTGCTGGACATCGTTCGCACCCAGGTCGCCACGGTGCTCGGCTACGCGGACAAGTCCGAAGTGGACGGCACCCGGGCGTTCAAGGAGCTCGGCTTCGACTCGCTGGCCGCGGTCGAGCTGCGCAACCTGCTGGGCACCGCGACCGGCCTGACCCTGCCGGCGACGCTGATCTTCGACCACCCGACCGCCAAGGCGGTGGCGGACTTCGTCAAGGGCAAGCTGCTCGGCGCGGCCGCGAAGGTCCCGGCCACCACGACCAGGACCAACGCGTCGATGCAGGAGCCGATCGCGATCGTCGGCATGGCCTGCCGGTACCCGGGCGGCGTCCGGTCTCCGGAGGACCTCTGGCAGCTGCTGGTCGACGAGGTCGACGCCGTGTCGGAGTTCCCCGCCAACCGCGGCTGGGACATCGACGCCATCTACGACCCCGAGCGTGGCAAGCGCGGCAAGACCTACGCCCGCGAAGGCGGCTTCCTCCACGAAGGCACCGAGTTCGACCCGGCGTTCTTCGGCATCGGCCCGCGCGAGGCGCTGGCCATGGACCCGCAGCAGCGGCTCCTGCTGGAGACGGCGTGGGAGGCCATCGAGCGGGCCGGCATCGACCCGACCGCGCTGCGCGGCAGCATGACCGGCGTCTTCACCGGCGCGATGTACGACGACTACGGCAGCCGCGTCCCCGGCGCGCCCGCCGACGTCGCCGCCTACATCCCCAACGGCAGCTCGGGCGCGGTCGTCTCCGGCCGCATCTCCTACCTGCTGGGGCTGGAAGGCCCGTGCATGACGGTCGACACCGCGTGCTCGTCTTCGCTGGTCACGCTGCACCTCGCGGTGCAGGCGCTGCGGGCGGGGGAGTGCGGGCTGGCGCTCGCGGGCGGCGTCACGCTGCTCTCGCAGCCGGACCTGTTCGTCGACTCCAGCCGCCAGGGCGTGCTCTCGCCCAACGGCCGGTCGAAGTCCTTCTCGGCGGCGTCCGACGGTGTCGGCTGGGCGGAGGGCGCGGGCCTGCTCCTGCTGGAGCGGCTGTCCGACGCGCAGCGCAACGGGCACGAGGTGCTCGCGGTGGTCCGCTCCAGCGCCGTCAACCAGGACGGCGCGTCCAACGGTCTCACCGCACCGAACGGGCCCTCGCAGGAACGCGTGATCCACGCGGCCCTCGCGGCGGGTGGCCTGACGCCGTCCGAAGTGGACGCTGTCGAGGCGCACGGTTCGGGTACGAAGCTGGGTGACCCGATCGAAGCGCAGGCGCTGCTGGCCACTTACGGCCAGGACCGCGAGCGGCCGCTGTACCTGGGCTCGGTGAAGTCCAACATCGGCCACGCGCAGGCCTCCGGCGGCGCGGCGGGCGTGATCAAGGTGGTCCAGGCCCTGCGGCACAACACGCTCCCGAAGACGCTGCACGTCGACGCGCCGTCCCCGGTCGTCGACTGGACCACGGGTGACATCGAGCTGCTGACCGAGGCCCGGCCGTGGCTGCCCAACGGCCGTCCGCGCCGCGCCGGTGTCTCGTCGTTCGGCATCAGCGGCACCAACGCGCACATCATCATCGAGGAGGCGCCGCCGTCCACTGTGGAGCGTCCGCGCCGGACGGCACCGCCGCTGGCGTCGGTCCCGCTGCCGATCGCCGGCACGACCGCCGCGGCGCTGGCCGACCAGGCGGCCCGGCTGGCCGCGCACCTGCGGGCCAACCCGGAGCTGGACCTGACCGACGTCGGCTACTCGCTGGCGACCGGCCGGGCCGCGCTCGACCACCGCTCGGTCGTCCTGGCCACCGGCCGCGACGCCGCTTTGAAGGCATTGGACAGTCTCGCCACCGGCGGGACCCCGGCGGGCACGTTGACCGGCACGACCAGCGCCGCCGACCTGACCGCGTTCCTGTTCACCGGGCAGGGCGCCCAGCAGCCGGGCATGGGTCGCGAGCTGTACGAGGCCTTCCCGGTCTTCGCCGGCGCGTTCGACGAGGCCTGTGGCCTCTTCGACACCGACGTGCCGCTGACGGACGTCATCTGGGGTGACAGCCCGCTGCTGAACCAGACCGCGTATACGCAGTGCGCGCTGTTCGCGATCGAGGTCGCGCTCTACCGCCTGGTGGAGTCGTGGGGCCTCACCCCGGACTACGTCGGCGGCCACTCGATCGGTGAGCTGGCCGCGGCGCACGTCGCCGGGGTGCTTTCGCTGGCCGACGCCTGCGCTCTGGTCGCCGCTCGCGGCCGGTTGATGCAGGCCCTCCCCGCCGGGGGAGCCATGGCCGCGATCGCGGCCACCGAGGACGAGGTGCGCGCCGCGCTCCCGGCCGAGGTGGACGTGGCCGCGGTCAACGGCCCGCGCTCGGTGGTCGTCTCCGGCCCCGAGGCCGCGGTGCAGGCGGCGATGGCTGCCTTCAAGAACGCGGGACGGCGGACGAAGCAGCTGGTCGTCTCGCACGCCTTCCACTCGGCGCTGATGGAGCCGATGCTGGCCGACTTCGCCGTCGTGGCCGAGAAACTGACCTACAGCGCCCCGAGCATCCCGGTCGTCTCCAACGTCACCGGCCGGATCGCCACCGCCGACCAGCTCTGCTCGCCGGAGTACTGGGTCAACCACGTGCGGGAAGCCGTCCGCTTCGCCGACGGCGTCGGCACCCTGCTCTCGGCCGGCGTGACCCGGTTCGTCGAACTGGGCCCGGACGCGGTGCTGACCGGCATGGCGCGCGAGTGCGACACGTCGGCCGCCGACCGGCCCGACCGCGTCGTGGGCGTACCTGCGATGCGCCGGGGCCGCGCCGAGGTGCCGACGCTGTTCACCGCGCTGGCCACGCTGTACTCGCGGGGCGCCGAGCCCGACTGGACCGCACTGTTCGCCGGGCGTGGCGCGTCCACTGTCGACTTGCCGACGTACGCCTTCCAGAACAAGGAGTACTGGCTCAACGCGACCAAGCGGGCGGGCGACGTCGGCTCGCTCGGCGCCAGGTCCGCCGGGCACCCGCTGCTGGGCGCGCTGGTCGAGCTGCCCGACGGTGGTGCGGTGCTCACCGGCCGGCTCGCGCTCGACCGGCAGACCTGGCTGGCCGACCACGTGGTGCTGGGCCGGACGATGCTGCCGGGCACCGCGTACGTCGAGCTGGCCCTGCACGCCGGTGACCAGGTCGGCTGCGACGTCCTGGAGGAGCTGACCCAGCAGGCCCCGCTGTTGCTGCCGGAGGAGGGTGGCGTCGACCTCCGCGTCGTCGTCGGCGCTCCCGGGGCGGACGGCCGCCGCGACCTGTCGGTGCACTCCCGCACCGGGGACACCTGGACCCAGCACGCGGCGGGCACCCTGGCCGCCGGGGCCCAGCCCGCGGAGTTCGACCTCTCGGTGTGGCCCCCGGAGGGCGCCGAAGCCGTCGACCTCACCGGGCTCTACGACGACCTGGCCGGGCTCGGCTTCGGCTACGGCCCGGTGTTCCGGAACCTGCGCGCGGTGTGGCTGCGCGACGGTGAAGTGTTCGCCGAGGTGGCACTGCCCGAGGGCACCGCGGCTAGTGAGTTCGGCCTGCACCCGGGTCTGCTCGACTCGGCGCTGGGCGCCACGGACTTCCTCGTCCCCGGCGGGCCGAAGGCCCTGACCGAGACGACGATCCCGTTCGCCTGGAACCAGGTCTCCCTGCACGCCGCCGGGGCCACCACGCTGCGGGTGCGGGTCCGCCAGGAGGGCAAGGACGCCTCGCTCGCGCTGGCCGACGCGACCGGTTCGCCGGTCGCCTGGATCGAGTCGCTGGTGACGCGGCCGGTGTCGGAGGGCCAGCTGGGCGCGAAGGTGCCCGACTCGCTCTACCGGATCGACTGGCAACCCGCGGCGGGTGTCCGCCTGGTCAAGTCCCTCGAGGGCTGGGCCGTGCTCGGCACCGACGACCTCGGTCTCGGCGTCCCCACGCACGCACGACTGGTGGCAGCCGACGTCCTGGTCCTTCCGGTCGGTCCGGCCGGCGGGGAGGTGCCGGCGCGGGTTCACGCGACCGTGCAGAAGACCCTGGGACAGCTGCAGAGCTGGCTCGGCGGTTCTCCCGACGGCAAGCTCCTGGTCGTCACGCGCAACGCCGTGGCGGACCGGCCGGACCCCGCGCAGGCACCGGTCTGGGGACTCGTGCGGGCCGCGCAGGCGGAGAACCCCGGCCGGGTCCAGGTCGTCGACGTCGACGACCTGCCCCAGTCGAGGCGAGCCCTGCCCGCGGTGGTCGCCTCCGGCGAGCCGGAAGCGATCGTCCGGGCCGGCGAGGTCCGCGTGCCCCGGCTGGCGAAGGTCACGACGGTCGGCGACCCGGTTGAGTGGGACACCGGCGGCACGGTGCTCATCACCGGTGGCGCCGGCCTGCTCGGCGGCCACCTGGCCCGGCACCTGGTCGCCCGCGGCGCCCGAAAACTGGTGCTCACCAGCCGTCGTGGCCTGGAAGCGGCAGGGGCTCGCGAACTGGTCGACGAGCTGACCGGGCAGGGCGCCGAGGTGACCGTCGCGGCCTGCGACGTCACCGATCGCGCCGAGCTGACCACGCTGATCGAGTCGCTGCCCGACCTCACCGCCGTGGTGCACGCCGCCGGGCAGATGGACAGCGCGGTGCTGAGCGCGCTGACCCCGGAACAGGTCGAGAACGTCTTGCGCCCCAAGGTGGACGCGGCCTGGTACCTGCACGAGCTGACGGCTTCGCTGGATCTCGCCGCGTTCGTCCTCTACTCCTCGGCGGGCGGCCTGCTGCTCGCCGCCGGGCAGGCGAACTACGCGGCGGGCAACGTCTTCCTGGACGCGCTGGCCGAACACCGCGCGGCGCTGGGCCTCCCGGCGACGTCGCTGGCCTGGGGTCCGTGGGAGGGTAGCGGTGACGCGGTCGACCTGACGCACATCGCCCGGTCCGGGGTCGGTGAGCTGTCGGTCGACGACGGTCTGGCGCTCTTCGACGCCGCGCTCGCGGCCGGCGAGCCGGCACTGGTGCCGGTGAAGCTCGCCGACCTGCGGGACGCCGATCGGCTCGCGCCGCTCCTGCGGGGCCTGGTCACAGCCACCCCGCGGCGGGCCGCCGCGGCGGCGGGTCCGGCGACGGCGGCACCCGAGGCCGGGTTCGCCGAGAAGCTGACCGGGCTGTCGGCCGACGAGCGCGAAGCGGCGCTGCTGCAACTGGTCTGCGAGCACGCGGCGGCCGTCCTCGGCTACGACGACGCTTCGGCGGTCGGCGTCGAGAAGGGCTTCACCGACCTGGGCATCGACTCGCTGGCCGCGCTGGAACTGCGCAACCGGCTCGGGGCGGCGTGCGGGCTGCGCCTGCCGGCGACGCTGATCTTCGACTACCCGAGCCCGCTGCCGCTGACCCGGTTCCTGCTCGGCGAGCTGCTGCCCGAGCTCGGCGAGCCGGTCGAAGAGGTGGCCGAGGCCAACGGAACCGACGAGGTGGCGGCGATCGCCGGGATGGACCTGGCCGACCTGGTCCGGTCCGCGATGGCCGGCACCCGGACCGACGATGGAGGGGACTCCCAGTGACCCAGGCGCCGTCCACCGAGCAGATCGTCGCCGCGCTGCGCCAGTCCATGATGGACAACGAGCGGCTCAAGGCGGACAACCAGAAGCTCACCGCGGCGATGAGCGAGCCGATCGCGATCATCGGCATGGGCTGCCGCTACCCCGGCGGCGTCACCACGCCTTCGCAGCTCTGGGACCTCGTCGCGGGCGGCACCGACGCCATCGGCGAGTTCCCGGAGGATCGGGGCTGGGACACCGCGTCGATCTTCGACACCGCGGGCCGGCCCGGGACGACGTACTCGAAGGAGGGCGGCTTCCTCTACGACGCCGCCGACTTCGAGCCGGAGTTCTTCGGGATCTCCCCGCGCGAGGCACGCACGCTCGACCCGCAGCAGCGGATCGTGCTGGAGACGGCGTGGGAGGCCGTGGAACGCGCCGGCATCGTGCCCTCGACGTTGCGCGGCAGCCGGACCGGCGTGTTCGCGGGCGTGATGTACCACGACTACGGCGCCGGGAGCAGCGACGGCAGCCTGATCTCCGGCCGCATCTCCTACACCCTCGGGCTCGAAGGCCCGTCGGTGTCCGTGGACACCGCGTGCTCGTCGTCGCTGGTCGCCCTGCACTGGGCGGCGCAGGCGCTGCGCCGCGGCGAGTGTTCGCTGGCGCTGGCCGGCGGCGTGACCGTGATGGTGACGCCGGACATGTTCGTCTACTTCAGCGAGCAGCAGGGGCTGTCCCCGGACGGCCGGTGCAAGGCGTTCGGCAGCGGCGCCGACGGCGTCGGGTGCTCCGAGGGCGCCGGGATGCTGCTGCTGGAGAAGCTTTCCGACGCACGTCGCAACGGCCACCAGGTGCTGGCCGTGCTGCGGGGCAGCGCGGTGAACTCCGACGGCGCGTCCAGCGGCATCACCGTGCCGAACGGGCCCGCGCAGCAGCGGGTGATCCGCGCGGCACTGGCCGACGCCGGGCTGGAGCTGTCCGAAGTGGACGCCGTCGAAGCGCACGGCACCGGCACGAAGCTGGGTGACCCGATCGAGGCGCAGGCGCTGATCGCCACCTACGGCAAGGTGACCACGCCGGAGCGGCCGCTCTACGTCGGATCGTTGAAGTCCAACGTCGGCCACACGCAGGCCGCCGCCGGGGTCGGTGGCGTGATCAAGGTGGTGGAGGCGCTGCGCCGCGGTGTCCTGCCCGTGACGTTGCACGCCGACGAACCCTCGCCGCACGTCGACTGGTCGGACGGCACGATCGAGCTGCTCAGTTCGGCGCGGCCGTGGCCGGAGACCGGGCGGCCGCGGCGGGCCGGGGTGTCGTCGTTCGGCATCAGCGGGACCAACGCGCACGTGATCGTCGAGCAGGGTGACCCGGTGCCGGCCACCGCCGCCGAGCCCGGTCCGGTCAGCTGGCTCCTTTCGGCCACCAGCCCCGAGGCACTGCGGGCGCAGGCGGGCAAGCTGGCGTCGTTCGTCGGCGAGCGCGAGCTGTCTGCGGTGAACGTGGGGTTCTCGCTGGCCACCACCCGGACGCTCGCCGAGCACCGCGCGGGTGTCGTCGCCGCCGATCAGGCTTCCGCCGTACGGGCGCTGACCGAGTACGCGGCCGGGCGCTCGGCGGCGGGCGTCGTCGACGGCGCCGCCGCGCCGGGCCGCACGGCGTTCCTGTTCACCGGGCAGGGCGCGCAGCGGGCCGGGATGGGTTTGACGCTCGCGCAGCGGTACCCGGTGTTCGCCGAGGCGCTGGAAGCTGTTTGTGCCGGGCTCGATCAGCACTTGGACCGTCCGTTGCGGACGGTTCTGGGTGATGGTGAGGCGTTGGAGCGCACCGGTTTCACGCAGCCCGCGTTGTTCGCGGTCGAGGTGGCGTTGTTCCGGTTGCTGGAGTCGTGGGGCGTGCGGCCGGAGTACCTGTTGGGTCATTCGATCGGTGAGCTGGCCGCGGCGCAGGTGGCCGGGGTGCTGTCGCTGGACGACGCGTGCACGTTGGTCGCTGCGCGGGCAAAGCTCATGCAGGCCCTGCCTTCCGGTGGCGCGATGGTCGCGGTTCAGGCCGGCGAAGCAGAACTGGCGCCGCTGCTCACCGCGGAGGTGAGCATCGCCGCGGTCAACGGCCCGGCGTCGGTGGTGGTCTCCGGCGCGGAGGACGCGGTGCTCGCGGTGGCGGGGAAGTTCGCCAAAACGTCGCGGCTCCGGGTTTCGCACGCGTTCCACTCGCCGCTGATGGAGCCGATGCTGGCAGATTTCGCCGCGGTGGCCCGGAAACTGAGTTATGCCGAGCCGGAGATCCCGATCATTTCGACGGTGGCGCCGGACGCCGACTTCACGTCACCGGACTACTGGGTCCGCCAGGTGCGCGAAGCCGTCCGGTTCGCCGACGGGATCCGCACCCTGCTCGACGCCCGGGTCACCACCTTCGTCGAGGTCGGGCCGAGTGCGGTGCTGACCGCGATGGCGCAGACCTCGCTGCGCGAAGACGAGCGCGCGACGTTCGTCCCAGTGCTGCGCAAGGACCGGGACGAAGACGAGTCGGCCGCGGCGGCGGTGGCGACGCTGTTCGTCAGCGGGTCTACTGTGGACCTCACGAGCTTCTACACCGGTGGCGAGCGGGTCGAGCTGCCGACGTATGCCTTCCAGCGCAAGCGTTACTGGCTGGAGAACCCGACCGGCGCCCGCGTTCGCGGGGTCACCGAGGCGGGGCAACTCGACGCCGGGCACCCGCTGCTGGGTGCGGTCGTGGCGACCGCCGACACCGGAGGCGTCGTGCTCACGGGGAAACTCTCGCTGCGCGCACAGCCGTGGCTCGGCGATCACGTCGTGCAGGGTGCGACCCTGTTCCCCGGGACGGCTTTCGTCGAACTGGCCGTGCGGGCAGGCGACGAGGTGAACTGCGCGAGGCTCGACGAGCTGACGCTCGCGGTGCCGCTGATCCTGCCCGAACACGGAGCCGTCGCGGTACAGGTGACGGTGGGCGCGGAGGACGAGTCGGGTGCCCGCTCGCTGGGCATCTACTCGCGGGCCGGGGATGGCGGGGAGTGGACGAAACACGCCAGCGGCAGGCTGTCGCCGTCGGCGGACGCGCCCGCGGCCGTCGCGGAGTGGCCCCCGGCCGGGGCCGTCGAGATCGACGTGACCGGTCGCTACGACGAACTCGCCGCCCAGGGCTTCGACTACGGGCCGGTCTTCGCCGGGCTGCGCCGAGTCTGGCGCGACGGGAACACCCTGGCCGCCGAAGTCGCCTTGCCGGAACACACCGACGGTTCGACGTTCGGGTTGCACCCGGCCCTGCTGGACGCCGCGCTGCACACCATCGGCCTCGCCGGGCTGACGGAGGACAAGCCGGCGTTGCCGTTCGCGTGGACCGGGGTCTCGCTGTACGCCGGCGGGGCGTCGAGCCTGCGCGTGCTGCTCTCGGCGGACGTCGAGAACACCGTGTCGCTCACCGCCACCGATTCCACCGGGGCACCGATGCTGACCGTGGGGTCGCTGGCGCTGCGGCCGATCGCCGATGACGCGTTCGCCCCGGCCACCCGGCCGGCCGCCGGCGACTCGCTGTTCCGGGTGGACTGGCTGCCCTATACCGGCGACGCCGCTGCCGACGTTTCGCACGCTCTGCTCGGTGCGGACCCCTTCGGTTTCGGCGCGAAGTCCTATGTAGACGTTGCCGAACTGGTCGATGCGGTGCGGGCGGGGACGGCCGTCCCGGACGTGGTGTTCGTGTCGTTCGCGGCGCCCGAGACGGCGTCGCCCGCGGTGGCGCGCGAGGCCACCCACCGGCTGCTGGCTTTGGTGCAGGCGTGGGCCGGTGAGCAGGCGCTGGCCGGTTCGCGGCTGGCGGTGGTCGCCTCTCGCGCCGTCGCGACGCGGCCCGACGAGGGCATCGGCGACCTCGCCCACGCCGCGCTGTGGGGCGTCGTCCGGTCGGCGCAGCTGGAATACCCGGATCGGTTCGTGGTGGTCGATGTCGACGGCGGCGAGCCGGCGCTGGACACGGTGCTCGGGGCGATCGACGCCGGTGAGCCCGGAGTCGCCGTCCGGGACGGGGCCGTGCTGGTACACCGGCTGGCGAAGTTCGTACCCGAGAACCGGACGCCGTCGCTGAATCCGAACGGAACCGTGCTGCTCACCGGCGGCACCGGCGCGCTGGGCCGGTTGATCGCGCGGCACCTGGTGACCGCGCACGACGTGCGCCACCTGCTGCTCACCAGCCGTCGTGGCGCAGCGGCGCCGGGAGCGGCGGAGCTGAAGGCGGAGTTGGCGGATTTGGGCGCTTCGGTTTCGTTGGTGGCCTGCGATCTCGCGGATCGGGCCGCGGCGGCCGCGTTGGTGGCCGGCGTGCCGGCCGAGCATCCGCTGACCGCGGTCGTGCACACGGCCGGTGTCCTGGACGACGGGGTGCTGCTTGCGCTGACTCCGGAACGGATGGACACGGTGTTGCGGCCGAAGGTGGACGCGGCCTGGCACCTGCACGAGCTGACCGCGGATCTCGACCTGGCCGCGTTCGTGCTGTTCTCCTCCGTCGCCGGAACGCTTGGTTCAGCCGGGCAGGCGAACTACTCGGCCGGGAACGTGTTCCTCGACGCGCTGGCGCACCATCGTGCGGCGCTCGGGTTGCCGGCTGTGTCGCTGTCGTGGGGACTCTGGTCCGCAAGCGGCATGGCGGGGGAGCTCGGGGACACCGACCTGATCCGGATGGCGCGATCCGGGGTGGCCGGGCTGTCGGTCACGGACGGGCTCGAGCTGTTCGACGCGGCGTTCGGCACCGAGCAGCCATCGTTGGTGCCGGCACGGCTGGACGTGTCCGTTCTGCGGGCCGACGCGCATCGCGTGCCGGCGATGTTGCGGGGACTGGTGCGTGGTGGTGCGCGGCGGCGGGCCACGGCCGCCGACGACTCGTGGGCCCGGATCGTGGCACTGCCCGCCGGGGAGCGGGAGCGGGCGGTGCTCGACCTCGTGCGTGGCACCGCCGCGGTGGTGCTCGGGCACGAGCGTCCGGACGCGATCGACCCCCGGAAGGGGTTCATCGAGCTCGGCTTCGATTCACTGACGGCGATCGAGTTGCGGAACCGGCTGGACGAGGTGTCCGGACGGCGCCTACCGGCAACCCTGATCTTCGACTACCCCTCCGCCACCGCCGTGGCCGGGTTCCTCGGTGCGGGTCTGGCGGATCAACCATCCATTGTGGATTCCCAGCTGGCCGCTCTCGAGACCGCACTGCGAGACACCGCCCTGGACGAGTCCGCACGCGAGAAGCTGGTCACCCGTCTGACCGCCCTGCTGGCCTCGTACTCGGCCCCCGGCGAGCCCGCGGACATCGAAAACGCCAGCGCCGAGGACCTCTTCGCCCTCCTGGACGAAGAACTGGACACCAAACCCAGCTGATCACGCGAGTCTCCACTCCCGACAAGCGAGTCCCACACCGAGGTCGCGCGAGTCCCACGCGTACGCCGGCCAAGTGCCCCGTTCGCGCTGGGGACTCGCGCGACGGCCGTGTGGGACTCGCTGAACCGCGCCGGGTTCAGGAAGAGAACCACCGTGTGCGCGGTACACCGAAGGTGTGGTGGTGGCCGCAGTGAGACGGAGTCGCAGTGGGGCGCGGTCGGGTCGAACGGCTCGTGCGGCGATTGTGCGTTGCCGGTGCGGTGCGCGGCCGGACGGTGCGCACCACGATCTCCGGCGAGGACGGTCCGCGAGCCGCGGGCCCAGCGGATCGCCAGTTCTCGGCGGGTGCGCCGAACCGGTGGTGGGTGGCGGCCTTCGCCCGCGTCGCCACCTGGGCCGGCACGGTGTACGCCGCTTTCGCCATTGACTCTCGGAGACCACGGCGCACCGAGAAAGATCGAAATCGGCACCGCCGTGGGGGTGGAGCGGTACAACGGTCGGCGACTTCACCGGGCCTGTGGCCACCGGCCGCCGACCGAGTTCGAGACCTGGTGCGAGCTGGGCGATCTGACCAAGCCCGGTCGACTGAACCCCGGTAACCGGTCTCTGCCGAACCCGGGGCGGTTCACGTGGTCACACCTCGGTGAGGAGACCGAGGGAGCACAGGGAGCCGGCCAGGGCGATCATGTCGTAGCGGATGGTCTCGACATCGGTCTCCCACAGCGCGGCGAGGACGGCGCTGGCGCCGTCGACGTCGCCGTTGTGCTGCTTGAGCGCGATCCACATGGCCGCGGCGACCGGCTCGCACTCCACCTGGCGGTTGGTGCTGCTGCAGATCAGCTCGAGATGCCCGTCGGGAAGCATCCGCTGGGTGACGCCGGGAGCGGTCCGAATGGCCATCATGGCTACCTCCGAGGGCGGTGGTCCGGTCTGTTTTCCTTGGTGTATCCAGTTTCGCGGACCCGGGCCCGGCGGACCATGGGGGCGGCACCTGAACGCGAGCTGGGGTTTACTCCCCCCTTGGCCACTCGTGTTCTGGGGTTACGGGGGCGAGCGCCTCTTCCCGCCAGTCTCGCAGGCGGGCGGCGACGGTGGTCAGCACGCCGTCGAGTCGCGCGTTCAAGTAGAAGTGCCCGCCGTCCAGCACCTCCACAGCGCAGTCGCTGGTGGTGTGGGCACGCCAGGCACCGGCCTCGGCGCGGTCGACGACGGGATCGTCCGCTCCCAGCAGCACGTGGATCGGACAGTCCAGCTCGCGCCCGGACTCGTGGCGGTAGGTCTCGACGGCGGTGTAGTCCCCGCGGACGGCGGGCAGCACCATGCGCAGCAACTCGTCGTCGCCGAAGACGGCGCTGTCGGTGCCGCTGATCTCCTTGAGGGCGGCGATCAAACCGTCATCGTCGAACTGGTGGACGTACTCGGTCCGCGGCACGGACGGCGCCGGGCACGCGGATGCGAACAGGCCCAAAGGCCGCGCGCCCCGGGCCTGAAGCCGGCGCGCGACCTCGTAGCCGAGCGTCGCGCCCATGCTGTGGCCGAACAGCGCCACCGGCCGGTCGAACCACTGGCCGAGGTCGTCGGTGATGACCTCGGCCATCGCGTCGAGTGCCTCGAAACACCGCTCTCCCCGCCGGTCCTGCCGGCCCGGGTATTGCACGGCGATGACATCGGCGTCCAGCCCGGCCGCGGCGGCCGCCCGCGAGAACGGGAAGTACGCGGTAGCCGACCCACCTGCGTGCGGCAGGCACACCAGTCGCACCGCGGCGTCGTCGGCCGCGTGGAATCGCCGGATCCACCGGCTCGATTTCTCGTTCAGGGCAGTCACAGTTCAGGAAGTCTCCGGTCCGTTTGGGGGGACCGGCAACCCCTAGTGCACAGCGACAGTGCGTAGTCAAGTTACCTCTTCGGGTGACTTTAGATTGCGGTTGGGAGCACTTAGGGACGTGCTGCGAACGTCGATGGGCAGGAAGCGAACCGCCTTCTTCGAGGAGTTTGCGATGGGCGCGATCTGGGGGCAGAACCGCCGAGACGACCCGCAGGAGGCCTTGGAATTCCTCGAGGCCTTGCTGATCGGATGTGATGCCGGGGCCGGGGAGTCGGTGCTGGTCGGTGGAGGACCGGCCAGCGGCAAGACCCAGTTGCAGAACCAGGTGGTGGCGAGCGCCAGGGAATTGGGCATCCTCACCCTCACCGCGACGGGTGCCGCCGACGAGCGGGACGTGGCGGGCGGCGTGATCGACCAGCTGTTGGCGAGCCCCGCACTGCCGAGGGCGCTGACCGAGCGCTTCGTCGTCGACGGCACCGACGACTGGATCGCCGGGCTGTGCAGCGCGGTGCACCGGCTGGCCCGCGAGCGCGCGGTACTCGTGGCCGTCGACGACCTCCACCACGTGGACGAACCCTCCGCACGGCTCCTCCTGCGCCTGCAGCGCCGGACGCGGTCGGCGGGGTTGCTGCTGGTGCTCAGCCACGCCGACTCGTGGTACGGGGCCGGTGGGCAGCCGTTCGCGTCGCAGCCGCACCGGCACGTGCAGCTGATGCCGCTTTCCGTGCGGTCCATCGCTGAGCTGGTGGCGGACGAGGAGCACGTCGGGCTGCCCGAGCGGATCCACGAGCTCAGTGGCGGAAACCCGTTGCTGGTCAACGCACTGGTTGACGCCCACCGCGGCAGCACGGACACCGGCTCGGCGTACTCCGAGGCCGTGCAACGGCTTCTGCACCACTACGACTCACCGCTGCGCGAGGTGGCGACGGCGATCGCGGTGCTGGACACCGACGTCAGCACCGACGCGGTGGCCCTCGTCGCCGGCGTGGATCCGCGCGACGCCGAGACTTCCGCCGGCCGGCTCGCCGACACGGGCCTGATCGCGGGTGTCCGGTTCCGGCAGCCGCCGGCCGCGGCCGCCGTGGTGGGTGGGCTGCGCGGGCCCGAGAAGGTGCGGCTGCACGCGCGGGCCGCCGACGTGAAGCACTCACGCGGGTTGCCCTCCGCCGACGTCGCCCGGCATCTCGTGGCCGCGGGTGAGGCGAGGGCCGAGTGGGCGCTGCCGGTGCTGGTGGCGGCGGCGGAAGAGGTGATGCTCGCGGACGACATCGACTTCGCCACCCGCTGCCTCAAGCTCGCCGCGTCGGTGGCGACGGCGCGGTGGGAGCAGCAGCTGATCTCGCAGCTGCTCGCCAAGATCACCTGGCGGGTGAACCCGGCCGCCGCCGCGCCTCATCTGCAGTCGCTGCGCGATGCCGGTGACTCGCTGGACCAGACCGACCGCATAGCGCTCGCACGACAGTCGCTGTGGTTCGGCGAGCGGGACACGTTCGAGTGTGCGTTCGCGGCGCTCGGAGACGACATCGAGCCGCTCGACCCTCGCACCGCCGCCGAGTTGAGCCTCGCCGGACACTGGCACTACGGCGTCTCGGTGGCTTCGGCCGAGACGAGCGATCCCTGGCTGCGCACGGCGAACTCGCTGGCCGCGGTGTGGCACACCGGCGGCACCGAGGTGACCTCGGCGGGCGCGGAACGGATCCTGCAGAACTGCCGGCTGTCGGACACTTCGCTCGAGGCGCTGGCCACCGCGATCCTCGCGCTGGCCCACGACAACAAGGCCGACCGCGCCGAGGGCTGGTGCACCTCGCTCAGGGAGGAGGCCGAGTACCGCGGCGCGGTGACGTGGAAGGCGATGCTCGACGCGATCAGTGCGAGCCTGGTGCTGCGCCAGGGCGACGTCGCGGCCGCGGCGGAGCGGGCGAAGGAGGCATTGGCCATGCTGGACGCGCCGAACTGGGGCGTCGCGATCAGCTACCCGCTGGCCACGCTCCTGACCGCGCACACCGCGGCCGGTGCGTTCAAGGCGGCGGCCGCGGTGCTGCGGCACCCGCTGCCGGACGCGGCGATGACGACGCTGGGCGGCGTGCGGTACCTGCGCGCGCGTGGCCACTTCCACCTGGCGACCAACCGGGGGCTCGCCGCGGTCAGCGACTTCCAGCAGTGCCGGCGGATCCTGCGCGAGTGGAACCTGGAGCTACCGACGATCGTGCCGTGGCGCACCGATCTCGCGGAGGCCAACCTGCGGCTGGGCAACCGGGCACCGGCCGGCGAGCTGGCCAGGCAGCAGCTCGCGTGCGCCGCACCGTCCGACGCCTACTCGCGTGGCTCCGCCCTGCGGGTGCTGGCGCTGGCCGGGGACGCCGAGGTGCGTCCCGGCCTGCTGACCAGGGCGGCCGAGGCCTTCAAGGGTGCCGGCGACCGGCTGGAGCTGGCGAAGACCATGCGCACGCTCAACCAGCTGGGCCAGCGCGCGCAACGCTCCGCGGGCCTGGTGAAGCCGGTCCACGTGCCACGGCAGGCAGGCCGGTCGCCGCTGGCCCGGCCGCCGGTGGCGCCACCGGCAGTGTCCCGGCCCGCGGTCGCGCGCCCGGAGCTCGCTGCGACGTCGGCGTCCTCAGCGCTGAGCGAGGCCGAGCTGCGGGTCGCCGAGCTCGCGGCGGAGGGCCACACGAACCGGCAGATCGCGGAGACGCTGTACATCACGGTGAGCACGGTGGAACAGCACCTGACCCGCGTGTACCGCAAGCTCGGCGTCGCCGGGCGCGCCGCGCTGGCCTCCGAACTGGCCCCCGCCGAAAACCCTCGAAGCCACCTTTAGCGCGGCCTGATTCCGGAAAGTGCGCGGAAATCCAGGCTCCTGTTCGTCTCGGACGCTTTCGTGGCCGGTGCCGTGGACCGGCTCTGCCTACTCGACGAACGAGAGGCCCTCGCCGCACTGCCCGATCACCACCACCACCTGCATGCGGACCAAGTCTGTTGGCGGACAAGGAGAACCGGTCAACCAGACCCGGGAAGGCCGACTCGACCGCGAACACCACGGCCGACGCACCCGACCGGCAAACCATCACTCATCGCGTTCGACGACCAAACACCAGCTCCACGGAATCAACCAGCCCAGCCAGGGGCGGTCAACGCCACCAGGGCTGCCTTTGCGGCATCCAAACCCGCGTCTTCCCCTCGATGCTCCTATGTTTGTCAAGCTGTGGCGGTGGTGGGTGTTGGTGGTGAGTCGACGCTGGTCTGGCGGGGAAGTTTGGCGTAGATCTCGCGGGCGATGTAGCGCTTGAGGCAGCGGATGATCTCGCGTTTGCTGAGGCCTTCGGCTGTGCGGCGTTCGATGTAGTCGCGGGTGGGCTGGTGGCGGCGCATGCGGACGATGGTGATGATGTAGAGCGAGCTGTTGGCGGCGCGGTCTCCGCTGCGGCTGAGGCGGTGGCGGCCGGTGGTGCGACCGCTGCTGGCGGGTTGTGGTGCAACCCCGCAGAGCTTGGCGAAGGCGGCCTCGTTGCGGATGCGGTCGGCGTT